>JBKPND010000113.1:0-9808 GCA_046732465.1 Actinomycetota bacterium | reverse complement strand
ACGTCGAGAACATCCTCTTGAAGCTGATCCAGGCCGCCGACTTCGACGTGAAGAAGGCCGAGACCGGGATCATCTACATCGACGAGATCGACAAGATCGCCCGCAAGGCCGACAACCCGTCGATCACGCGCGACGTCTCCGGCGAGGGCGTGCAGCAGGCGCTCCTCAAGATCCTCGAGGGCACCACGGCCTCTGTGCCCCCGCAGGGCGGCCGGAAGCACCCGCACCAGGAGTTCCTGACGATCGACACGTCGAACGTGCTCTTCGTCTGCGGCGGCTCCTTCGGCGAGCTCGACAAGGTGATCGAGAAGCGGATCGGCAACCACGGGGTCGGCTTCGGCGCCGAGGTCACCTCCGCGGCTGACAAGGACACCGGCGAGTACTTCGAGCAGGTGCTCCCGGAGGACCTCATGGAGTACGGCCTGATCCCCGAGTTCATCGGCCGCCTGCCGGTCGTCGCCGCCATCCACCAGCTCACCCGCGACGACCTGATCACGATCCTCACCGAGCCGCGCAATGCACTCGCGCGGCAGTTCCGCCGCTTCTTCCAGTTCGACGACATCGATCTGGTCTTCGCGCCGGACTCTCTCTCCGCGATCGCCGACAAGGCCCTCGAGCGAGAGACCGGCGCTCGTGGCCTGCGCTCGATCCTGGAGGAGACCCTGCTCGACGTGCAGTTCGAGCTGCCCTCCCGCGGCGACGTCCAGAAGTGCGTCGTCACCAAGGAGACGATCGAGAAGGGCCAGCGCCCGATGCTGGTCACCGACGCCACCGGCGAGCACGAGGTGGTGCTCGAGGACCCGGCGCTCGGCGAGCAGACGGCGTAGCGGATCAGAGGCACCCGGCGCAATACTGCCGGGGGATGTCGGAGGAGAACGTCGAGTTCGTCTTGGACTCCTACCGGCGCTTCAACGCCGGGGAAAGGGAGGCCGGACTCTGGTTCTGGCACGAGGACGCCGAGTACCACGCCTCCCGTGACGATCCCGACTCGGCGGTGCACCGCGGGATCGAGGGGATCAGGCGTCAATTCGCGAACTGGATCGAGGCCTACCCGGACCTCCAGGTCGAGCCGCTCGAGGCTCGGGGACGGGGAGAGATGGTCTTCCTCTGGGTTCGGTTCGCAGGGCACGGCGCGGAGAGCGGGCTGCCCATGGAAATGCAGCTCGCCCACGTGATCACGATGCGCGCCGGGAGGGCGGTGAAGCTGGTCGAGTACTTCGACCGCGCGGAGGGCCTGGACGCCGCCGGGCTGTCGGAATAGCCATGGTGGAGGAGAGGGCCGCTCCGATGCTGAAGGCCATCGAAGCCTTCAACGACGTGGGGGTGGAGGCCGCGCTCGCCTACCTGCATCCGGAGATCGAATGGGTGGCGCCGCCGGAGTGGCTGGAGGACCGGCTCTATGAGGGCCATGACGGAATCCGGCGGCTGTCGGCCTACTGGACCCAGCTCTTCGACGAGTACACGCTGGTGCCCCAGCGGGTGATTGAAGCGGGGGAGGGGCGGGTCGTCATCCTGCTCCAACAGCAGGGCCGTATCAGCGGCAGCGGGGATCAGGTCGAGTCGCCGATCGGCTATCTCGTCGAGAACCGAGACGGGCTCGTGGCACGCGTGGAGATCTACTTCTCCTGGGAAGCGACGCTCGAGGCCGCCGGCCTGTCGGAGTAGCGGTGACCGGCGCCTAAGATGCTGCGGCGAAGAGCCGCCATTCGTCGGGAACTCCCTTGAGCTCCCTGATGCCGCGGTCCTCGAATTGGATCGCCGAGCCGGCGACCAGGTCCTTGACGGTGCTCGTGACCAGGACCTCGCCGGCGCCGGCGAGCGCTCCGACCCGCGCGGCGATGTGAACCGCGATGCCGCCGACGTCGTCGTCCATCACCTCGACTTCACCGGAATGAATCCCGATGCGATCTTCGAGTCCCAGCGACCGGGCCGTCTGCGCGATCGCGTGCCCGCACTGAATCGCCCTGGCCGGGCCGTCGAATGTGGCAAGCGACCCGTCGCCCAGGGTCTTCACCTCACGTCCTCGGAATCGGTCCAGGTCTCGCCGCACGGCTGCCTGATGGGCCTCGAGCAGGTCCCGCCAATGCGCATCGCCGAGCTCCGCCGCTTGCTGGGTTGAGCCGCAGATATCGGTGAACATCACGGTCGCCAGGACTCGGTCGGGCTCGGCCGCCGACCGGGCGCCGGTCAGGAACTCCTGGACCTCGCCGACTACCGCATCCGAGTCCCCTGCCCACGGTAGATGGTCGATTCCATCGAGCTCCACGTACTTCGAGCCCTCGATTCTGTCGGCGAGATCCCTGCCGGCCCGCCAGTTGACCACCCGGTCGCCGCGTCGGTGGGTAACCAGCGTCGGAATGTGGATGGTGGGCAGGATGTCCCGCACGTCGGTGCCCAGGAACATCTCGAAGATCTGCTGGACCATCGCCGGGCTGGCGGCGTTGCGCTCCAGGCGGGCAGTGAGCTCCAATGCCCGAGGGTCGCTCGCGAAGCTCGGGGCGAAGAGCTCGACCATTCCCTCGGCATCTCGCCCCCAGTTCGGGGCGATGAACTCGGCCGCGGACTCGCGCAGCGCCTCCGCGGGCGAACCCCATGGGTAGTCGGGGGCCTCGGTGGTGCGTGCCATGGCGCCGTGAAGCACCAGGGCGGTGGCCCGCTCGGGGTGGCCGGCCGCGAACACGATGCTCATCGGGCCACCCTCCGATACGCCGAAGAGGGCCGCCCGCTCGGACCCGGCTGCGTCCATCACGGCGCGCACGTCGTCGATCCGCTGCTCGAGGGTCGGGACCTCGGGCACCGGGTCAGAGAGCCCGGTGCCGCGTTTGTCGAAGAGGATCAGGCGCGAGAAGCTGCCGAGCCGCTCACAGAAACGAGCGAACGGAGCCCCTTCCCATTGAAGCTCGATATGTGTCGAGAAGCCGAGGACCAGGACCAGATCGATCGGGCCATCGCCGACGACCTGATAGGCGATCGAGGTCTCGCCTGACTTCGCGTACTGAGTCGGTGGCGGGCTCATCGTCCTTCCGGCGGCACACCGAAGCTACCTCTTATCCTCCTGCTCATGAGCACGCGATCGTCCCGCGAGCCCGTGGAGGCAGTCAGACACCAGCTGCGACCCCTGTTCGACCAGGTGGTCGTCAAGGAGCTGGACCAGGACCGCATGCGCAGGTCCGGCCTGGTCGTGCCGCAGGGCATCGACGAGCCGCCGCCCCAGCAGGGGATCGTGCTGGCCGTCGGGCCCGGTCTCGACTGGTGGGAGGGCGCCGGCGTCGACATGCCGGTCGAGCCCGGCGACCACGTGGTCTTCCCGTCTGCGGCCGGCGTCTGGGTCGAGATCGACGAGGAGCGGTTGCTCGTCTGCCGGGTCGGCGAGATCCTGGGCGTGCTCGAGTCGCTTCAGGAAGAGCCGAGCTAGAGGGCGGCGAGCACCTCGGCGGCCGCGCGCTGCCCTGAGCGGACGGCCCCGTCCATGTAGCCGTACCAGTAGTCGGAGGTCTCCGCGCCCGCCCAGTGAATCCGCTTGAAGGGCGCCCGCAGCGCGTTGCCGTGAGCGGTCAGCGCGCCCGGCGGCAGGTAGCCCTCGTAGCAGCCGCGGGTCCAGGCCTCGTGGGTCCAGTTCATCTCGAAGTACTCGCGCGGATGCCGCGCGGCCTCGCCGAAGTAGGTGGCGAAGGCGTTGAGCACGGCGGCCTTGCGCTTGGCGGGAGAGCGCCGCTGCCAGTCGCGGGCGGCCGCTCCCTCGATGAAGCCGAGCAGGACGCCGGGGCTGCCGTCAGGCGGTGAGTTGTCGAAGGTGACGCGGACCGGTCCGTCGAGGGCCACCGCCTGTCCGGTGAGGCCGGAGTCCCGCCAGTAGGGACGGTCGTAGACGGCCTGGCACTTGATCGTTATGCCCTGCGGGAAGCGCTGGAGCAGCGCGCGGCGATCGGCGGGCAGGTGCGGGTCGTAGTGGATCTGGGCGGTGACCACCGGAGGCCCGGTGACGATCACCTGCTTCCCCGACGCCGTCAGGTTCCTGGTGAAGACCCGGACCCCATGGCGGTGCTGCTCGATGCGGCGCACCGCCTGCTTCAGCGCGATGCGCTTCTTGCCGATCCGCTTGGCCAGCCGCTTCGAGATCAGCTGGGAGCCGCCGATGAAGCGGCTGTCCTGGGCCCCGTCCGGCACGTTGAAGAGCCGGTTGAGGTCCGGCGGGGTCGTCTCATTCGTACCGGACGCGATGTAGAAGAGCGTGAAGAGCAGGGAGAGGTCGCTTGGCTCGGCGGCGAAGACGGCGCCGATGCCGGTGTCGAACAGCGCCCGGGCATTGGGGACGTGCAGGTTCGCCTGCTTCCAGGTCTCGAGTGTCTGGCCGTCCCAGGGGGCCGCGTCGGGTGCGGTCCACGGCGTCGAGACCGGAACGGTGGCCGCCATCGAGTTCAGATTGTTGACCGCCACGAAGACCTCGCCGACCGCGCTCGGATCCGGTGGAATCGGCCCGAGCGGCCCGCCCGACTGGTACGGGGTGAGGACCCCGTTGGCCCAGTACACGTTGTTGCCGGTGTTGTAGGTCTTGAAGGTGCCGATGCCGAGCTCGGCGGCGAGCGCCATCAAGTGGTCCTGGGTCGGGCCGACCCATTCGCCTCCGACCTCGGCGATCTTGCCCCGGCCGATCTTGTGGTTGAGGGTACGGCCGCCCACGCGGTTGCGCGCCTCCAGAATCAGCACGGAATGCCCGCCCCGCAGGACCTCCCGGGCGGCGGTGAGCCCCGCGAGTCCGGCGCCGATGACGATCACGTCGGCTCGCCGCCGCCGCCGGCGGTTCTTCGGCTTGGCCTCGGCCTCCTCGGCCCGCTGACCGAGGGCTCCGGACGGCAGGTAGGAGCCGATCGCCGCGCCGGCCGCCGCCCCCGCGCCGGCTCCGATGAACCGGCGCCTGCTCAGTCGCTGATCGTCCCTCTCTCCTTCTCCCATAGCGCTGCAGTCTGCCGATCCCGGCGCTCGGCCGCTCTCTGACCGCAACTAACATCGCGCCCATGGACGCGGAGCGCCGCAAGACCCTCGAGGAGACCACGCGCTGGGATCCCGGTGCGGTCGAGGGGCGCGTCTTCGAGCGCTGGATGGAGGGCGGCTGGTTTCACCCGGCGGCGGAGGGCTCACCGGCCGAGAACTACTCGATCGCGATCCCGCCACCGAACGTCACAGGCGCGCTCCACATGGGCCACGCTCTGAACGGGACTGTCCAGGACGTCCTCATCCGCCTCAATCGGATGCGCGGGCGCAACACGAAGTGGATCCTCGGCACGGATCACGCCGGGATCGGCACCCAGGCGGTGGTGGAGAAGGAGCTCGCCGGCCAGGGCACGTCCCGCCAGGAGATCGGGAGGGAGGCGTTCACCGAGCGGGTCTGGGCGTGGAAGGAGCAGTACGGCTCGACGATCATCGAGCAGTACAAGCGCCTCGGCGCCTCCTGCGACTACGAGCGGGAGCGGTTCACGCTCGACGAGGGGTACGTGAAGGCGGTGTACCGGGTCTTCGCAGAGCTCTATCGCAAGGGCTGGATCTACCGCGACAACTACATGATCAACTGGGATCCGGGCCTGCACTCCGCGATCTCGGATCTGGAGATCGAGAACCGCGAGGTCACGGACACCCTCTACGAGATCGCGTATCCACTCGAGAACGGAAGCGAGCTGGTCGTCGCGACGGTGCGACCCGAGACGATGCTCGCCGACACCGCCGTCGCGGTGAATCCGGCCGACGAGCGGTACACGGACGTGATCGGCAAGCACGCGATCCTGCCTCTGGCGGAGCGCCGGCTGCGGGTGATCGCCGACCAGCACGTCGACCCGGAGTTCGGCACGGGCGCGCTCAAGATCACGCCCGGGCACGACCCGAACGACTTCGAGATCGGCCGCGCCAACGACCTGACCGAGATCAGCGTGATCGGCGAGGACGGGCGGATCACGGACGAGGCGCCGGAGCGCTTCCGCGGTATGACCGCCGACGAGGCCCGGGATGCGGTGGTCGCGGAGCTGCGGACGGACGGTCTGATCCGGGGCGAGGACCCGTACACGCACTCGGTTCCGTTCTCGCACCGCTCGGGCCAGCGGATCGAGCCGCTGATCTCGCTGCAGTGGTTCTGCCGGATGGATGAGATGGCGAAGGCGGCGATCGATGCGGTCGATGACGGGCGGGTGCGGTTCATCCCCGCCGACCCCCACACCCGCGTCTACCTCAACTGGATGGAGCGGATCCGGCCCTGGTGCATCTCCCGGCAGCTCTGGTGGGGGCACCGGCTGCCGGTCTGGTACCGCGGTGACGAGACCTACGTCGGAGAGGGGCCGCCAGAGGGCGAGGGCTGGGAGCAGGAGTCGGACGTGCTCGACACCTGGTTCAGCTCAGCGCTCTGGCCGTTCGCGACGCTCGGCTGGCCGGATACCGACGCGCCCGAGTTCAGGTCCTTCTTCCCGACCGACACGATGGTCACGGCGCGGGACATCATCTTCCTCTGGGTTGCGCGGATGATCATGACCTCGCTTGAGTTCACCGGCGAGGCCCCGTTCTCGGACGTCTACGTCCACTCGATCATCCAGGCGCCGGACGGGCGACGGATGAGCAAGTCGCTCGGCACGGGCATCGACCCGCTCGACGAGATGGAGCGGCACGGGGCGGACGCGCTCCGCTTCGGGCTGCTGGCGATGTCCTCCGCCCAGGACGTGCGCTTCTCCGAGGCGCGCGTGCAGCAGGGGCGGGACCTTGCCAACAAGATGTGGAACGCGTCGCGGCTGGTGCTGATGGAGGCCCGCGACGACGTCGAGCCGGGTCCGCGGTCAGAGCGAGTCGAGGATCGCTGGATCGCCTCGCGGCTGCAGCGGGCCGTGCGCTCTGTGAGCGACTCCATCGGGTCCTATGACTTCTCCCACGGAGCGCTCGACCTCTACGAGTTCTTCTGGTCGGAGCTCTGCGACTGGTACCTGGAGATCGTCAAGCCGCGGCTCTATGACGGCGACGAGGACGCGTCGGCCACGCTGCTCTGGGCGCTCGAGCAGGTGCTCGCGCTGGCGCATCCGATGATGCCCTTCGTCACCGAGGAGATCTACTCGTACCTGCCGAAGCCGAGCGCGGAGGCGCTGGTCATCCATCCGTTCCCGGAGTTCGACGACCGGCTGATCGATGAGACCGCGGAGGCCGAGATCGGGCGGGCGATCGCGCTCACCCGCGCGCTGCGGCGCTGGCGGGACCTGGCAGGGGTGCCCGTGAAGCAGGTGCTGGCCGCGAGGACGGATGACTCGCATCCGCACGAGCTGGTCTCGCGGCTCGCCCGCGTCGAGTTCTCGGAGGACGGCGGCGAACCGATCGCGAGCGTCGCCGGCGTGGAGCTGCTCGAGACCGAGGGCGTCGATCCCGACGCCGTGGCGGCCCGCATCGAGGAGCGGCGGGAGAAGCTCCGTGCGGAGGTGAGGCGGGGCGAGGGCAAGCTCTCCAACGAGGGCTTCGTCGAGCGGGCTCCGGCGGACGTGGTCGACGCCGAGCGGGACAAGCTGGCCGCCTACCGTGCCGAGCTCGAGGAACTCGGCGGCTGACCGCCTCCGAGGAGATCCTCCACCGCCGCGAGGTCCTGGGCTGGAAGCTGGGCCTCGAGCGGATGCGCCGGCTTTGCCAGCTGCTCGGGATGCCGCAGAACCGCTTCGCCTCGATCCACGTCGTCGGGACCAACGGCAAGACGTCGGTGACGCGGATGACCGCCGCTCTGCTCGAGGCGCACGGCGTCTCGACCGGCGCCTACGTCTCGCCGCACATCACCTCGTGGCGCGAGCGGGTGTTGATCCGAGGCGAGCCGATCTCGGAGAAGGCCTTCATCGAGGCGCTCGAGCGCGCCGAGCAGGCCGCGCAGGTCGCGGACCGCTCCGCGGGCGACGAGGGGCCCGTCACCCAGTTCGAGCTGCTCACCGCCGCCGCCTTCGTCGCGTTCGCCGCGGCCCGGGTCCAGTACGCGGTGGTGGAGGCCGGCCTCGGCGGCCGCCTCGACGCGACCAACGTGATCCCCTCGCAGCTCACGGTCCTCACCTCGGTCGGCTACGACCACACCGAGTGGCTGGGGGAGACCCTGGAGGAGATCGCGGCGGAGAAGGCGGCGGTGCTGCGGGATCACACGAGGCTGATCCACGGCGAGCTGCCGCCCGAGGTGATGCCGGTGGTCGAGGCCGCGAAAAGGGAGCGCCACGCCGACGGGAGGCAGGTCGAGATCGAGATCGAGGATCCCGATGGCCGGACCGGCGGCTATCAGTTCGAGAACTTCGCGCTCGCGCTCGCCGCGGCGAACGAGGTCGTGGGAGAGCTGACGGGCGAGGGGGTCGAGGCGGTGTACGAACGGCTGACGATCCCCGGCCGCGCCGAGGCCTACGAGGGCGATCCGCCGACCGTCTACGACGCGGCCCACAACCCCGACGGCGCCCGAGCGCTGGCGCAGACCATCCCGGAGCTGGTTGGGGACCGAGAGGTCGTTTGCTGCCTCGCCATCCTCGAAGGCAAGGACGCCCCGGGCATCGTCAACGGGCTGGCGCCGGCGGTCTCGCGATTCGTTTGCACGGAGATCCCGCCGGAGCGGATCGAGGGCTCCGGGCGGCCGGGCGGTCGCTCGAGGCCGGCTCTGGAGGTTGCCGCCCTATGCCAGAAGGCCGGTGTGGAGGCCGAGGCGATCGCCGACCCGCTGGTCGCCTGGGAACGGGCACGGGAACTTGCCAGGGAGCGCGGGGGGGTCGCGCTGGCGGCTGGCAGCCACTACCTTCTGTCGTCGATATGGACAGAGAGGCCCGCTCAGAGCTCTTGACGATGATGGGACTCGTCGCCGTGGTCGTCGCGGTGGTGATCCTGGTCTTCTTCGCCTTCGGCTACGTGTTCGGGCTGCTCTTCCTGTAACCAGAGGCACAAATTCCCCGGCCCAGGCAGGGTTGCACGCCCCCGTAAGGAAGTACGTACACTCGCGGCTCTCCATTCCCATGCCCCTCGCACTCTTCGGACTCGACGGCGGTGTTGGCCTGGTCGTCAACCTGCTGATTCTCTTCCTGATCGTCGTCTACCTGGCGCTGATCTACTGGACCTACCTCGATGCCAGGCGGCGAATCGAGGATCCGGTGCTGATCGCGTGCGCGACGGCCGCCTCCGTGTTTCCCTACCTCGGGACGATCGTCTACACGATCCTGCGCCCGCCGGAGTTCCTCGAAGACCGTGAGGAGAGGGAGCTGGAGCTGCGCGCCGCCGAGCTCGAGCTGCGCCAGCGGATCGAGCAATCCTGTCCCCACTGCGAGTACCCGATCGAGCGCAGCTACCTGCGCTGCCCGAACTGCGAGCGGCGCCTGCGAAATCCCTGCCGCAAGTGCCACAAGCCGCTCGATCCGAAGTGGGGGATCTGCCCCTACTGCGAGACCGAGGTGCGCAAGGAGCGCCCGGCTCGCGAGCCCCGTCGGACCGATCGCCAGCGGACGGCCCGAGCCGCCGCCCAGCGCCAGGCCCGGAGCGGGCGCAGCGACCGCACCGACGGCGACCGCGACCGAGAGCGCGACCGCAGCGACCGCGAGCGGGAGCGCGACCGAAGCGACGGACAGGCCCGGCGCCAGCCGCGTCCGGTCGCGACGAGCGAGGAGCGGCCGAGCCGCTCCAGCCGTTCGAGCCGTTAAGCGGCCCGCTCTCTAACAAGTAGACGGATCGTCCGGGCGACGGCCCCGGCGTCCTCGGTCATCGTCGCCAGGTGAACCGTAGGACCTCGTAGCCGAGGACCGCGAGCCGCGCGTCCCTGGCGCGGTCCTCTTCGAAGGCGGAGCGGGAG
>JBKPND010000112.1:0-37975 GCA_046732465.1 Actinomycetota bacterium | reverse complement strand
CCACGGTCGACCACCGGAACGGTGACCGTG
Organism: Actinomycetota bacterium; assembly: GCA_046732465.1. Taxonomy (GTDB): domain Bacteria; phylum Actinomycetota; class Thermoleophilia; order Solirubrobacterales; family 70-9; genus DASUPK01. The sequence continues at coordinate 37,945 of JBKPND010000112.1, read as the reverse complement.
TGACCGTGGTAGCGGAGCGTGACCCTGGCGCCGCAGGGGAGCGTCTTGTTGGCGACGCCCAGCTTGTTGGGCGTCAGCGTCCCGCCGCAGGCGAGACCGCCCCCGTAGAGGCCGGGGCCGTAGTACGAGGCCTCGGCCGGCCGGTAGGCGTTCACGCGGAGGCGCTTCGAGCGAACGGCGGTGCCGTCGACGCGAGCGCGCGCCGTGTAGACGCCGGAGCCCCGGACGTGCCAGGTCACCCTGTAGGTGCCGTCACCACGGCTGTGCGTGCGGAGCTTGCTGCCCCCCACCCGCACGATGACGCGGCGGCTGCCCCCCGGCTCGACGCGGCCTCGGAACTTGACGGTCCTGTGGGCCATCACGTTGCGCTGACCCTTCAGCTTGACCGCCCTCGGCGCGCTCGTGGCGCTCGCCGCAGGCCCACCGTCCATCAGTGCCGGGACGTTGTCCTGGGCCCCCGCGATTCCTGCCGTGATCATCAATCCCATGGCGGGCAGCAGCGCTAGCGCAGCCCGCCTCCGCTTCCATCGGAAGCGACGCAAAGCAATACACCTTGCCTCTCTGTGCGCCTACGGGGTTAGCTGACGGGCTCGCGACAGTTACGCGAGGGTGCGCCGCCAGGCGCAACCCGTTTCACGTCGGTCGCTAGGAGCGGATCACCGCTCCATTCGCCCCGGCCGGCCCCCTGCAATGGATGCCGGCAATTGGTTCCCCCGCTCGCGTGATGTCCGTCAACGCGACTCGGCGAGTTGTTTGGCGACTTAGGGCCGGGCAGGGTAGGTGCGCAATTTGCGCGATTGTGTGACGGTGATCACAGGTGGTATGCGACCATCAATGCCCGTGACAGACCGCCTGACAGGCCTCGATTCCTCATTTCTGCACCTGGAGCGAGACGGGACCCAGATGCACGTCGCCTCGACGACCCTGTTCGAGGGGCCCGCCCCTCCCTATGTGGAGTTCCGCGACCACATCGAGTCCCGCCTGCCCCGGGTGCCGCGCTTCAGGCAGAAGGTGCGCTTCGTCCCGTTTGGGCAGGGCCGGCCGGTGTGGGTCGATGATCCGCATCTCAACCTCGCCTACCACGTGCGCCACACCTCGCTGCCCGAGCCCGGCTCCGAGCAGCAGCTCCGCACCCTCGCGGCCCGAATCTTCTCCCAGCAGCTCGACCGCTCGAAGCCGCTCTGGGAGATCTGGCTGATCGAGGGCCTCAAGGGCGGCCGCTTCGCGATCGTGGGCAAGACCCATCACGCGATGGTCGACGGCGTCTCGGGCGTCGACATCACCACAGTCCTCTTCGACACCGAGGAGGAGTCGTCCGAGGGCTCGAAGCCGCTCGAGCGCTGGGTCCCGGAGCCGGAACCCACTAGAGCCCATCTACTCGCAGAGGCGCTTCTCGAACGAGCGATCTACCCTCGCGAAATCGCTCGCGGGATTCGCCGCATCATGCGCGGGCCGCGGCGAGCGCTGGAGAGGGCGGCAGAGGCTGCCGTTGCCGCGGGCACCTTCGCCTGGGCCGGCGTCGGCGCGCCGAGCAGCCCATTCAATTTCGACGTCGGCACCCACCGCCGCTTCGGTTGGGTACGGGCCTCCCTCGCAGACATCAAGCAGGTCAAGAACGAGCTCGGCGGCACGGTCAACGACGTGATCCTGGCTGCCGTCGCAGGCGCGCTCGGCCGCTACATGCGCTCCCGTGGGCACTCGACCGACGACCTCGAGCTCCGCGCCATGGTCCCGGTCAGCGTTCGGACCGAGGAGCAGCGCGGCGCGCTCGGCAACCAGGTGACGGCGATGATGGCGTCATTGCCGGTGTGGTGCGAGGATCCTCAACGGCGACTGGAGATCGTGCACCAGTCGATGGGAGATCTGAAGCAATCGAAGCAGGCGATGGGCGCCTCGCTGCTCACCCAGCTCGCCGACTTCGCCCCTCCGACGGTCGCGGGCCAGGCCGCGCGCCTCCAGTCCCGCCAGCGCTTCTTCAATCTCGTCGTCACCAACATCCCCGGCCCCCAATTCCCGCTCTACCTGATGGGCCGGCGCATGGAGCGGGTCTTCCCGATGGTCCCGCTGGCCAAGAATCAGGGCGTCTGCATCGGGATCATGAGCTACGACGGCCAGGTCAACTTCGGGCTGATCGGCGACTACGACGGCATGCCGGACCTCGACGATCTGGCCAGGGACCTCGAGGACTCGATCTCCGAGCTGATCGACGCCGCCGGTGGCCGCCCGGGGATCCTCCGCCGCTTCATCCCCGGCGCGCGCGGCGCCGCCGCGAACAGGAACGGCGGCGGCGGCGAGCGCGAGGAATCGCCGGCCGGCTAGATCCGGGGCCCGCTGACGCTCACTGCTCGGCGCGCTCCTGCGCGAACGCCTCAGTCATCGTCACCCGCCGCGCGTCGCCCCACACCGGCTCGTCGTAGCGGGCGCGCAGCATGATCTTCTGCAGCAGGTTCAGATCCTCCTGGCGGGCGAGGTCGTAGCTCGAGCCCGACTCCGGATCCGGGTGCCCCGGGTGGATCATCCACTCGGTCACGCCCGGGGGCGGATCGCGGACCTCGGGCGGCTCCGCGTCACCCTTGCTCTCCGTCCGCCCGATCAGCAGGTCGGGGGTGTCGATGTTCCGCTCGCGAAGCCACTGGCGGTGGTCGGGGTTGACCGATCGGACCGGCGCGCCGATCTGCTGAGCCGTCTGGAAGACGGGAGTGGCCAGCTCCGGACGAGCGTGGCAGTGCTTGTGCCCGTTGAGGAACGAGGGCCAGCGGCCGAAGAGGTCGCCGAAGCGCTCCAGCTGCACACGCAGAGCCGTCCTGGCAGGCGCGCCGCTCCGCGGCCCCCACCGCCCCTCGAACTCGATGTGGAGACCGATTTCCACCCCGCTTTCGAGCAGCGGCTTGGGATCGCAGTGCTCGCGCTCGACCATCGCGCTGACGCAGTCGAGCGCGCCCATCTCGATCGCCGCGAGGATCCCGTCGTTGTAGGAGGGCCAGTAGCCGTAGTCGTCGCCGGTGATCACCAGCAGGCGCATGGGCGCTAGGAGACCTGCTGTATCGCGGCCTGGATCTGCTGAAGGGTAGGAATGGTGCCGCCACCGATCGCCTTTTGCCCGTTCGGGCCTTCGACGAGGATCGACGGCGTGCCGTTGAAGCCGAGCGACTCCGCCTGAGTGCTTCCTTGCTGGATCACCGCGTCCCATTTCGGATCGTTGCGATCCGTATTCCACTTGTCGACGTTCGGGACACCTGCGCTCCTGGCGAGGCTGGTCAGGAAGTCGTCCGTGACGTAGCCGGAGTTCTCGCCGCCCTGGTTGCGGTAGAAGAGCTGCAGGTAGTTCCAGAAGCGGTTCTGCTCGCCGGCGGCCAGCGCCGCCTTCATCGCGGGCTTGGAATCGGGTCCGATGATCAGGTACGGGCGGAACTCGTACTTGACGTTGCCCGGCTTCACCTCGCTCGAGATCAGCTCCGGCGCCACCCGCTCCGAGAAGAACTTGCACGAGGAGCACTGCGGGTCCCCGAACTCGACGACCGTGACGGGAGCGCCGCCGTCGCCCATGACCGCCGCGCTCTGCGAGACGCCGCTGAGCTCGGCGTTCACCTGCTGCGCGCCCTGGAGGTTCGAGGGCGATCCCCCTCCCCCGTTGTCGTCGCCGCCGGACTGGCTGATCACGATCAGGGCCACAATCACCGCCACGGCCGCGAACGCGCCGATGATCAGGTACTGGATTCGCCGTCTGCGCGCCAGGGCGGCGGCGTCCTGCGACTCGGCGGCCTGCCGCTCGGCGCGCATGCGTTCCCGCTCTCCCCGCTTACCTTCCATGCGAGGACTGTATCCGGGGCGCTCCGAATTCACGGCCCGCGTACGCGAAGGCCCGAGTGGCGGCCACGGCCAGCGAGAGCGCCATCAGGACCGCGCTGGCCACGCACCACTGGCAGATCGCGTCGATCACGAAGAGCTCCAGATAGGTCAGGTAGGCGCTGAAGCCGAAGCCGACGAGGGCGGTGAGGAAGCCCCCGAAGCGTCCCGGATCGCCGGGGACCAGGGCGGCCGCGAGCAGCGCCACATAGCCGAAGATCCCGATCACGGCCACGTTGATCCCCGCCAGATGGGAGTAGTGGCTGTTCGCCACCGTCTCACAGCCGCCTCCGCCGGCAATGCACTTCGGGGCCCCTCCCCCGCTCTCCGCGATGGCGATGTAGCTGGCGACGCCGATCCCGGTGACGGCCAGGACCGCGGCTGCGATCTGCAGGTTTCTCTCTGAGAGCACGGCCCAATGCTATGAACGGAACGTGAACCGCACCTCATCGCGGAGGGACGCGCCGGTGGTCGAGAAGCTCCTGCATCCGCCCGGGTAGTCCGCTCGTTCTGCGCTCGACACGTGTTCTAGGGGCAGGATGCATCTCCGAGGCACGAAGACAGCGCTAGCGGGCGTGATCGCGGCGATCGCCGCGGGCCTGCTGATCGCCCCCTCAGCCCTCGCCTCGACGGTCACGGTCACCGGTGGCAATACGGTCAGGGTCGCCGAGACGGGCAACGAGGGGAATGCGATCACCGTCTCCCGCGATGCGGGCACCGGCGCCTACACGGTCGCCGACGCCGCCGCGACGCTCACCCCGAGCGGGACCTGCGTTGCCGTCGACGCCCACCACGCCACCTGCCCGGGCACTGGGATCAAGACGATCAACGTGTCGACCGGGGACCGCGACGACACGATCACGCTCGACGCGGCGACCATTCCGAGCACGGTCACCGAAGTCCTCGACGGCGGGAGCGCGAATGACACCCTCACCGGCGGCAATACGCCCGGCAACCTCCGGGGTGGGTCCGGAAACGACCGGCTGAGCGGCCGGGGCACGCTCGAGGGCGGCAGCGGCAACGATGAGCTGACCGGGTCACCCATGGCCGACACGCTCCGCGGCGGCAACGGACGGGACACCGTCGACGGCGGCTTCGGGGCCGACGACATCGGCGGCGGCAGCGGTACCGACACGTTGGTTTATCCGTCCCGGGCGAACGGGGTCAACGTCACCCTCGGCTCCGGGAACGGCAACGACGGCGGGCCGGAGGATCAGACCGGCAACAGCCGCGACACGGCCCGCGGCGACATCGAGGTCCTGTTCGGCACGGAGCTCAATGACGCCCTCGTCGGCGACCGGAGCTCCGAGACGCTGGTCGGCCTCGGCGGCGACGACTTCGTCTTCGGCAACAGCGGCCGCGACACTGTGCTCGGCTTCGATGGAAACGACCTGCTTACCGGGGGATCGAGCAGCGACCTCCTGCGCGGCGGTCCCGGCGCCGACCGGATGCTCGGCAAGTCCGGGAACGATCGCCTGGCCGGCGGCCCAGACGACGACTTCCTGCGTGGTGGCACAGGGCACGACGTGATGAAGGGCAAGACCGGGATCGACCGGATCAACGCCCGTGACGGCGAGCGTGACGTGAAGATCAGCTGCGGGCCGGGGCCGAAGGCACTGGAGGGCGCCAAGCGCGACAAGCGCATCGATCCGCGTCCTCGGTCCTGCTGATCCAGGGCCGTTCCAACCGCCTGGATTCGTCCTCGGCGCCCGGGATGATGCCCCGGTGCACCGGATCCACTACCGGTTCGGGGTAGTCCTTGGCCTGATCCTCGCCGCGGTCTTCTTCACCATGGCGGCACCGCACGGTGACGGCGGCCGCTTCGTGGCCGTCGTGCTGCAGAGTGCAGTGCTGGTGGCCGCGGTGATCGCGTCCAAGGCGCACCGCTGGATCATCCGGCTCAGCATCGTCGTGGCGGTTGCCGGCGTCGTTGGGTCGGCCGCCGCACTCTTCGGCACTGGCCAGTTCGGCGACACCTCCTCCGGGATCGTGGCCTTCCTCTACGTGGCCCTGCCTTTCCCCGCGATCGGCATCGGTGTGCTGAGGCAGTTCCGCGAGGCCGGCACCGTGACGATGCAGACGATGTTCGGCGTACTCTGCCTCTACCTGCTGATCGGCCTGATCTTCGGGGTCGCCTACGCCACGGTCCAGGAGATCTCGGGGACCGACTTCTTCACCGTCGAGCACGCGGGCCGGGACGACTTCCTCTATTTCTCTTACGCGACCTTGACAACGGTTGGATATGGCGACCTGGTCGCTGCGACCAACCTGGGCCGCTCGCTCGCGATCACCGAGGCGCTGTTCGGCCAGATCTACCTGGTGACGATCGTGGCCGTGATCGTCTCCAACCTGAGCCGGCCGGCACGAGCCCGCAACTAGCCGAGCTCGAGCAGCGACCAGAAAGGGTGCTCCCGCGGTGGGATCCGCGGCGGGACCCGCCGGTACTGGCGGTTCCGCGCCCAGTCGAGGTAACCGCGCAGCCGCCGGGAGATCGAGCGGAGCGTGGCGGGCGTCGGCTCGACCGCGCTGTGGTCGAGAGCCCAGAGCCAGGCGTTGGCCTCCGATTCGAGCCGGGGCGCCGAGCGCCCCCGTCCGACGAGGTGCCCGATCTCGTGGAGGGCGATGAAGTAGGAGACCTGGCCGCGAATCGGCGGGATCGAGATCTCGAGCTTGCCGCCGCGCCAGCGGATCGCACGCCCGCGCGAGGACGCTCCGACCAGCTCGATGCCGTGCTCGCGGCAGAGCTCCTCGACGTGGGCCTCCATGAGCTCCACGCCGCGACGCCTGGACGGCTGGCGGGCCTGCCTGAACACGCGCGAGAGCGTAGACCGCGGCGCGGATGAGCCAATCCCGCGCCTGGGCGCAGTCCATACTTGGGATATGGCCGAATCGACGCAGCTGCGCCTGGCGCTGGCTCAGATCGACCCCACCGTGGGCGACGTGGACGGGAACGTGCGCCTGGTATCGGAATCGATCGAGCGCGCCCGCGATCAGGGCGCGCAGCTCGTGCTGCTGCCCGAGCTCTGCGTCTCCGGCTATCCGCCCGAGGATCTGCTGCTGCGCAGGGACTTCCTCGCCGTCGTGTGGGAAGGGCTCGAGGCGATCGCGGCCGACGTCGAGGGCATCATTGCGCTGGTGGGATTCCCCGAGCGTGTCGAGCGATCGCCGGAGGAGCTCGAGCACTTCGATCCCCTGATCGATCCGCCCCCTCCCCCGGCCTACAACTCGCTTGCGATTCTCGCCGACGGCGAAGTACAGGGGATCTACCGGAAGTGCGACCTGCCCAACTACGGCGTCTTCGACGAGCGCCGCTACTTCGAGCCGGCCGACGACGCGTCAATGATCGAAGTCGATGGCGCTCCGATCGGCCTGACGGTCTGCGAGGACATCTGGCACCCGGGTTACCCGGAGGCCGATGAGGTTGCGGCCGGCGCCCGCCTGGTCGTCAACGCATCCGCCTCGCCATATCACCGTGGCAAGGGCCGCGCCCGCGAGGGATTGGTGGTCGACCGGGCTCGGGCCAACGGCGCGGCGTTTGCCCTCTGCAACAGCGTGGGCGGCCAGGACGAGCTCGTCTTCGACGGTGGCAGCGTGGTTGTCGCGGCCGATGGCGAGGTGCTCGCCCGGGCCGCTCAGTTCGAGTCCGAGCTCCTGCTGTGCGATCTGCTGCTTCCGGCGGCCACCGGGCCCGATGGTGCCGCATCGACTAGCGGGGTGCGGACGTTGGCCCAACTGACCTCCGCAGCGGACACCTCTCAGCCCGTGGAGCCGCGCATCGCCGACCCGCTGCCGAGCGAGGAGGCCGAGGTTTATGCGGCGCTCGAGCTCGGGCTTCGCGACTACGTCGAGAAGAACGACTTCGAGCACGTCGTCCTGGCGCTCTCTGGGGGCATCGACTCGGCCCTGGTCGCGCTGATCGCGGCCGACGCGCTCGGCCCCGCGCGGGTCACCGTGGTCGTCATGCCCTCGCCCAACTCGACCGAGGAGACCCAGGCCGACGCCAGGACGATCGCCGGGAACCTCGGGGTCGAGCTCGTCGAGATCTCGATCGCCGAGGCGATGGAGGCCTACGACCAGGCACTGGAGCCCGCCTTCGAGGGCTCAGCGCCGGGGCTCGCGGAGGAGAACATCCAGGCCCGCATCCGCGGCAACCTGATCATGGCTCTATCCAACAAGTTCGGCTGGCTCGTCCTCACCACCGGCAACAAGAGCGAGCTGTCGGTCGGCTACGCGACGCTCTACGGGGACATGGCGGGCGGCTTCGCCGTGATCAAGGACGTCTTCAAGCTCCTGGTCTACCGGCTCGTTCGCTGGAGGAACGAGAAGGAGGGCCGGGAGCTCGTTCCGGCCTCCGTACTGGAGCGGCCGCCTTCGGCCGAGCTGCGGCCCGACCAGCTCGACGAGGACTCCCTGCCCCCGTACGAGGTCCTCGACCGCATCCTGGAGGCCTACGTCGAGCGCGACGAGGGCGTCGAGCAGCTGGTCGCAGAGGGGCTCCCGGAGGAGACGGTCATGGAGGTCGTGAGGCTCGTTGACAGGGCGGAGTACAAGCGCCGCCAGGCCCCGCCCGGCATCCGCGTCTCGAACAAGGCCTTCGGCCGCGACCGGCGCCTGCCGATCACCAACCGGTTCGGCTCGATGCGGGCGTTGCCCCGCTAGCGGCCACCAGGCCGCTCCACTGTGAGCGAAGGGCGAAGCCCTGAGCGGTTGTGTGGGGCGGCCGCTCGTGGCCGCGACCTGCTGGCGAAGCCGTCTACCGCTGCGGCCTCACAGCCACAGTCATCCGAGAGAGGGCGCAGACGCGGCCCTCGTCGTCGGTCATCTCCACGTCCCAGACCCAGGTCGTGCGCCCCCGCTGGCGGGCACGCGCGGTGGCGTTCACGTGCCCTTCGGAGATCACCCGCAGGAAGCTCGTGTTATTGGCCATGCCGAAGGCGACCTCACCGTTCTCCTTCACCGCGTCGTGGGTGGCGGCGGAGGCGAGGCTCTCCGCGAGCGAGGCGTAGACGCCGCCATGCACCACCCCATTGGGCTGCAGGTGCCGTGGCTCGACCACGATCCGGGCGTGCGCTCCCTCAGGGTCGAAGTCGATCCACTCGACGCCGATCTCCTCGGCGAAGCCGGATGGGGCGAATTCAGTCGGGTCCGTCGCGGGCGGGCTCATTCGCGGCACCTTAGTCTGCGGCGATGCCTTTCCTGGTCTGGTCGGGCGTGGAGGAGTGGCTGACCGAGGCGGCGGCCGTCGATCTCGGCGATGGGCTGTCCGCCACCGGCACGCAGTTGGGCGCGGAGCCCGCTCCGTTCCGCGTCGAGTACCGGCTGGAGGCGCCCGAGTTCGTCACGCGGGAGCTCGAGCTGACCGTGATCGCGCAGGGATGGCGGCGACATCTGCTGCTCCGCCACGACGGAGAGGGGACCTGGGACGCCGAGGTCGACGACGAGGGTGATGTCCCTGGCGGACCCTGGGACGGCTCGCTTCCCGACCTCTCGGAGGCGATCGACATCGACATCCAGAACTCCCCTCTGACGAACACGATGCCGATCCTGCGTCACGGCTTCCAGAACGGGGGCTCCGGGGACTTTCTGATGGCCTTCGTCACGACGCCCAGCCTCCGCGTCGAGGCGTCTCCACAGCGCTACGAGCACGTCCGCGGGACCGATGCCGGATCGGTGGTCAGGTACATCAGCCGGGACGGGGATTTCACCGCGGACCTCGAGCTGGACGAGCAGGGTCTGCTGGTCTTCTATCCGCGCCTCGCCAGGCGGGTTGCGCCGTTCGAGAGGGCCGACGAGGGCGCTTAAACGGGGGTTAAGAGGTGCGTCAAGCGCCGCTCCTCTGCCCTACGCTTCCTCGCCCGTGGCGCTCACCGAGGAACAGCGCACGATGCTCCAGCTCCTGCTCAGCGGGCAGAGCTATGAGGACATCGGCTCCCTGCTCGGGGTGGACAGCGACGAGGTTCGCTCCCGCGCGCGCTCTGCGCTGGGCGAGATCGGCGGTTCCGATCCCGACGCCCAGGTCGGGTTGACCGACTACCTCCTCGGCCAGGCCGATCCGATCGGGCGGGCGGACGCCGTCCGTCATCTGCAGGGGGACCCCGAGGCGAACGCGCTCGCCCAGCGGCTCGAGCAGAACCTGCGGCTGCTCACACCCAACGCGCAGCTTCCGGAGATCCCGGATGCGCGTGGAGGCCGCAAGGCGCCGGCGCCGCCTCCCCCACCCGCCGCGCCCGCCCAGGCGCCACCGGCGAGCCCACAGGGCCCGCCCACCCCTCAGAGCCCGGGAGTCGCCTCCCGGGTTGCGGGCGCCTTCAGCGGCCTCGGCGGGCTGAGCGGCAAGCGGCGGACGCAGTTCCTGGTCGGTCTCGCCGGCGTGCTCGCCCTGGTCGTCGTGGTCATCGTGGTCGCGACCAGCGGCGGCAGCAGCGATGGCAGCACCGGCGACTGCGCACCGGTCAGTGGCTCCGCGACCCAGACGAGCATCGCGAACTCCCCCCTCGATGCGGTGGGTGCGGCAGCAGACGAGGACTGCAAGCCGAGCGGCGTCGTCTCCCTGGTGCCCCTTGGCCAGAACAAGAACGGCAAGGCACAGCTCGCCGGCTTCGCCTTCGAGACGAAGGCCGCCCACTTGAAGCCGACCTCGGGAAGCGACGCGTACGTCCTTTGGTTGGACGGAGGAGGCGGCCAGGCACGAGCGCTGGGCCGCGACACCGTCGACGACAGCGGCAATCTGAACGGCGCCGCGGCGCTCGCCAACACCGATCTGGCGCTGCTCCAGTCGGGTTCCTTCAAGCTGTCGCTCGTCACCCAGGCTCAGCAGCAAGAGATCCAGCAGGCGCTCCAGTCCCAGTCCAAGAGCAAGCAGCCGACCGGGCTCGTTTCGTTCGTTGGGACGCCCGTGTTGGAGGGCAGCGGCTCCACCCTGCTCCAGCAGCTTCAGCAGGTGCTCCAACAGGTCCAGCAGGGCGCCCCAGGCCAGGCGCAGCCGGGCGGCGGGACACAGTCCGGTAGCGGCGCCGGCAAGGGCTGAGCGCCCCCGCCGACAGGATGGCCCTGAGCGAGGACCAGCGCGCCCTGCTCGGGCTGCTGCTCGCCGGAGACACCTACGAGCGGGTCGCCCAGGTACTGGGCACGAGCGCCGAGGACGTCCGCGAGCGGGCGCACCAGGCGGCGAATGCTCTCGAAGCCGAGGACGACGACCCGGCGGGGTTGCCGGTAGGCGCCGTCAGGGGGCGTCTGGCGGCCCTGGAGGGCTCCCCCGGGGCCGAACCCGATCTCACCCCCGAGACGCCCACACGGACCGATCGAAGGCGTCTGGGGCTTTGGATCGTCCTCGGGGGAGCCGCTCTCGTCCTGATCGCCGTCCTCCTGGTGGTCGGCATCGGAGGGGGCGGCGGGGATGAGCAGACGACGACCTCGGGCGGCAGCCAGGAGGAGGCCGTTCCGATCAGGCTCAGTCCGGTCGGTGGCTCACACGCGAGCGGCGGTCTGACGATCGTGCGGGTCGCGGATCAGCCCGCGGTCGACCTCGACATCCGAGGCCTCGAGCCCACCGGCAGGGGCGAGACCTACGTTCTCTGGTTCGTCGGCTCCGGCGGGCGGAGTCTGCCGGTCGCGTTCAATGCCGTGGGCGCGGATGGCCGGATCACGGGGCGAACGGCGATCCCGACCGCGGCGGCGAGCCTGTTGCCGAGCTTCGACACCGCGGACCTGACCCTGGCCCGCCAGCGCGAGGCGGGCGCCGCGATCCAGCAGGCCGCCCAGGGGGGCACCCTGCCGCAGCGGGTCGGCACCAGCGTCCTGCGCGGCCCACTGCGCTAGCCAACAGGTCCGATCTCGGGGCAGGGCGCGCAGTTGAGTAGGCCGCTTTCCGTTGCGCGCGGTCTTCAGCTTCTAGCCGAACCGTGCGGATCTGTGGTTGCTATCCGACCACTAATCCGCACGGTCCGATCGTTCGACCGCCGCTTCGGAACGAGGCTGTCCGGACTTGGGGGTCGTATAGACCCAAAACTCCGGACAGCCTGTCCAATTCCTCAATCCGTGGGCAGCAGCTTCCCCGGGTTCATGATCCCGGCCGGGTCCAGGCGCTCCTTGACCGCGCGCAGCGCGTCGAGGCCGAGCTCGCCGACCTCCGCCCGCATGTAAGGGGCGTGGTCGCGGCCCACGGCGTGGTGGTGGGTGATGGTGCCGTCCGTCGCGACGATCGCCTCGCAGGCGGCGGTCTTTGCAGCCCGCCACTGCTCGAGCTCCTCGCCCGGGCGCGCGCGGGTCAGGAAGGTGAAGTAGAGCGAGGCGCCGTCGGCATAGGCATGGGAGAGGTGGCACATGACGATCGCCCGCTCGCCGAGGGCGCCGCGGAGTGCCTGGCTCACCGCTCGGTAGAGCTCGTCGAGGCGGCTCCAGGTGTGCGCGGTCTCGAGCGTCTCGACCAGAACCCCGAGGTTCATCAGCTCGTCGCGCAGGTAGGGGCCGCCGTAGCGGCTGCGATACCAGGAGTCGCCCGCGGAGCGTCCGAGCGGCACGGCGCCTCCCAGCCGGAGGCGGGTCTGGGCGAGGCCCCGCCTGCGGCTGACGCTCTCGCGCTCCCCCTCCCAGCCGCAGATCATCAGGCAGCCCCCCGTCCGGCGGCGGAGGGAGAGGTAGGCATCGAGCGCCCGCTTGCGCAGCCCCTCGGTGCCCGCGAGCTCGAGCGACACCCGCGTCTCCTCCTCATCGGAGAGGCGGAGGACGTCCGGGGCCTCATGCCGCTGCGCGAGGTCCCGGACGATCTCCCGCCCGGCCTCAAAGCTCTCCGCGATCCAGCCCTCGTAGACGCGCGTCTTCGGCGCCGGTCGCACGCGGCAGGTGACCTCGGTGATCACGCCCAGGGTGCCCTCCGAGCCGAGCACGAGCTCGCGCAGAGACGGCCCCGCGGCTGTGTGGGGGATCTGCAGCGTGCGAAGGCGGCCCGCGGGCGACGTGAGCTCGATGGCGGTGACCAGGTCATCGAAACGGCCGTAGCCACTCGAGGCCTGCCCCGCCGAGCGGGTTGCAGCGAAGCCGCCGATGGTCGCCTCCTCGAAGGACTGCGGGAAGTGCCCGAGCGTGGCGCCCAGGGCGCCGAGCGCCGCCTCTGCCTCGGGTCCGGTCAGCCCCGGGCCGAGCCGGGCGGTGAGCGAGTCGGCGTCGAGCTCCACCGAACGGAGCCCCGAGGGCTCGAGGGAGGCCACCGCGGAGTGCCCGCCGGCGAGCGCCTCGACGCCGCCCACCACGCTCGTCCCGCCCCCGAACGGCACCACCGCCACTCCTGCCTCGGTGCAGGCATCGAGGACCGCCTCCACGCCGTTCGCATCCGCCGGCCGCAGCACGGCATCGGGGGCGTGCTCGAGGCGCCCGGTCCGGAGTCGCACGAGATCCGGATAGCTGCGACCGGCGGCATGCCGGATCCGGTCATCCGGACCGTCCATGACCTCGCCGGCGGCCGTCCGCACGGCGTCAGGCAGAGGCCGCGCCTCCGGCAGCGACACCTGGTCGATCGAGACCGGCTCGCTCCCGTCGTCCGGGCCGATGCCGAGCTCCTCGCGCACGGCGGCGACCGCCGTCTCGGGCAGCTCGACGCGACGCTCCGGGTCTCCCCAGCCCCACCACTTCATGCCCGCGGTCAGAGCGCTATCCCTCCGCTCCGGTCGCCACCGTCTCGAGGCCGTCGAGAGCCTCGTTCAGCGTTCGCCCGATGGCGCGTCGCATCATCGGCGAGCCGAGCCGCGACAGTCCCCGGAGCTGGCGATCCAGCGCCATCGTCACCTTGGTGTCGCCGTTCTGCGACTCGAGCTCGATCTCGGTGCGCGCCCTGCGCACGAAGCGCTCGAAGGGCGTGCCCTCGACCGTCTGCTCAAAGACGTAGCGCTCGCCGTTGCTCTGCTCGACGCAGCGGAAGTCCGCACGGACTCCCCGTCCCCCGCGCGTCCCGAGCACCTGCGTCCAGCTGCGCTCGGCCGGCTCGCCCTCGCTGACGTTCTCGACCCGCTGCGTGTTCGGCCACCAGCGCGGCAGGTGGTAGGGGTCGGTGATCACGGCCCAGAGCGCGCTCGCGGGCGCGGCGATGCGACGCCTGCGCACGACGCGTGCCATCGGGTCTGGCGGTCCTATTCCTCGCCGGTCAGCTTCCGCAGGTCGCGGACGAGCAGCATGTGGGTCAGGTTGCTGCACGCGGCGGCGAGGCTCTCCAGATTCTCGATCGCCTCTTGGCGGGCGTTGTGGTTCGACGACCGCAGTCCCGCCCCGACGATCGCCTCCAACAGCACCGCCTCGCGGTCGGCCGCGGTGCGCAGCACCTTCAGGTTGCGGCCGCTGACGCCGAAGCGGGCCAGCTCCGAGGCCGCCTTGGCGATCTCGCGATCGGTGTCGTCGTAGAGCTTGGTGCCGTCGAGCTTGATGGGCTGGATCAGCCGCCAGTCCTCGAGGTCCTTGATCAGGTCCGGGCCGACGCCGGTCTCGTCGACGAGCTCCTCCAGGCTGAAGCGGGAGCCCTTGCCGGCCTCGATGCTGGCGGCGCGGCGAACCGAAGCGGCCTCGCCGCGCTCCTGGCGGGCGCCCGCCGCGAGCTCCTGGCGAATCACCCGCAGCGGCAGGAACTCGTCCCGCTGCATGCGCAGGATCGTCCGCAGCCGCTCGACGTCCGCCTGGCTGTAGAGGCGGTAACCGCCGGGCGTGCGGCGCGGCGCGAGCAGCTTCTGGTCCTCGAGGTAGCGGATCTTGGAGATCGAGATGTCCTCGAACTCCCGGCCGAGGATCTTGGCGACCGCACCGATCGTGAGCGCCTTGCGGTGCGAGGGGGCGCCGTCAGGGGACCCGTTGGCGGTGTCGCGATCGAACGGTGTGGGCGTAGAGGCTTCCATCACTTCTCCAGGTAGCTGAGCTTGTACTTGCCGATCTGGATCTCGTCGCCGTCCTCGAGCTGGTGCGACTCGATCCGGCGCCGGTTGACGTAGGTTCCGTTCAGCGAACCGAGGTCGTCGATGTAGAGGCCGTCCTTGCGCCGCACGAGGAGTGCGTGGTTGCGCGAGACCGTGACGTCATCGAGGAAGACGCCGGCATCGGGCGTCCGGCCGATGGAGATCCGCTCGTCGTCGAGCGTGAAGCTCTCTCCCGCGCGGCCGCCGCCCGAGCGGATCACGAGTGCCGCACCGTGCCTCTCCACCACCTCGTCGATGTCGACCTGGTGCATCTCGCCCGACTCGTCGACCGTGTAGGTCATCGTCGTCGGCTCGTCCTTCCCCTCCGGACGGGAGAGGTAGGCCCCGCACTTCTGGCAGTAGTTGGCCCCTTCCGCGTTGACGAAGCCGCACTCGGGGCAGTGGATCGCCACGGTTCGGGCTCCTGTCTAGGTCGGAGGCTTGGTCGGGGGCTCTTCGCGCCCGGCGAGGATCTCGCTGAGGCGCTGTACGTCGTCCCCCTTGATCAGGGTCCCGCTCTCCGGGCGGTTCTCCCGCAGTCGGTTGACCAGCTCCGCCCGGAGGATGTCGATCTGGCCGTGCAGAATCCGCCGGCGGTAGGAAACCTCCTGCTCCTCAGCGGTCAGGTTGTCGATCAGCTCCTTGAGCTCCTGATCGTTCATCGAGGCGATATCGGGAAAAGTCTCGTCCTCCAACTGCTCCTCCTTAATCAAGCGGGCAGGCGATTATAGGTTGGTTCGACCAGCCTCAACCGCGACTTCAGGGTTTTGGCTAGGCCGTTGCAAGCTCCCTCAACCCGGTACGGACGTACGCGATTGTGCCGAGCACGCCCAGCGACACGCCCACGATCAGCATCGCGCTCCATACCCAGCTCTCGGAGACCATCGCGAAGAAGATCGAGGCCATCACCGGCGCCACCGCGATTCGCCCAAGCCAGTTGATCTCGAGCTCGCCGATCCGGCGCAGCGCGATCTGCGCCAGGATCGCGGTGACCACCTCCCTGGCAACCAGGACCGCCAGCGCCCAGCGCGGCAGGAGCTCGAAGTGCCAGCAGACGACCGCGCCGGAGAGGATGGTGAGCCGGTCGACGACCGGGTCGAGGATCGCTCCCATCCGGCTGTACTGGCCCGTAGCGCGAGCAAGGAAGCCGTCCACGTAGTCCCCAACGGCCACGGCCCAGAAGATCGCGGCGGCCCACGCGTCGCGGCCGTCACCTGAGGAGAAGGCGATCACGAGGAAGACCGGAAGCGCCGCGAGCCGGACGTAGCCGACCGCGTTCGGGATCGTCCACGGGCGCAGCGGCTGCCCGGGCCTGGTCTGGCGGGGTGGCGGCCCCGAGCGGTCGAGCCCGAACTGACGGCGGAAGCCCTTTCGCCGCCCCTTGCGCAAGGATTGTCCGCGGCTACGGGCCATTTAGATGACCGATCCCCAATCCGCGCACACCCGGCTGATCCGCCCGGCGCGGCGCATCTCTGCGTCCTCGGGCTCGCCTTTGGCACCACCAAAGGCTTCGCCCTGCGTCCTTGAGCTGCTTGGCCGAGCGAATCCCCGGCCGCACGCCGATTGGGACTCGATCATCTAAGCGAGCATATGGAAGGCAAGGCGAAAACCGGGATCTCCCCCACCCGCGCTGAGGACTTCCCTCAGTGGTTCCAGAGCGTGGTGCGCGACGCCGAGGTCGCGGAGCTCGACCACGTGCGCGGGGCGATGGTGATCCGCCCCTGGGGCTTCGGCATCTGGGAGCTGATGCAGCGCAGGCTCGATGACGGGATCAAGGAGACCGGCGCGGTCAACGCGTATTTCCCGCTGTTCATCCCGCTGAGCTACTTCGAGGAGGAGGCCAAGCACGTCGAGGGCTTCGCCAAGGAGATGGCCGTGGTGACGCACCACCGCCTCGAGCAGGGCGACGACGGCACCCTCCACCCTGCCGCCGAGCTCCCCGAGCCGCTGATCGTGCGCCCCACCTCGGAGACGATCATCGGCCGCTCGTTCGCCAAGTGGATCAACTCCTACCGCGACCTGCCGCTGATGATCAACCAGTGGTGCAACATCGTCCGCTGGGAGCTCCGCCCGCGGGTGCTGTTGCGTACGACCGAGTTTCTATGGCAGGAGGGCCACACGGCTCACGCGACGCAGGAGGAGGCGCTCGAGGAGACCAGGCGGATGCTGCACGTCTATCGCGACTTCGCCGAGTCCGCCCTGGCGATCCCGGTGATCGCCGGCGAGAAGCCGGAACACGAGCGCTTCCCGGGCGCCGAGATAACGCTCTCGATCGAGGCGATGATGCAGGACGGAAAGGCCCTCCAGTCCGGCACCTCGCACTACCTGGCTCAGAACTTCTCCGGCGCGATGGAGATGGATTTCACCGACGAGGACGGCGAGCGAAAGCTCTGCTACACGACCTCCTGGGGCCTCTCCACCCGCATGATGGGCGCGCTGGTGATGACCCACGGCGACGACAACGGGCTGCGCGTCCCCCCGCGAGTCGCGCCGCGCCAGGTCTGGATCGTGCCGATCACGCGGGATGACCCCACGGCGGTCCTCGAGGCCGCGCGGGAGCTGGCCGACGAGATCGGCGGCCAGTCCTGGGAGGGCGAGCCCGTTCGCGCCGAGGTCGACACGCGCGAGCGCAAGCCGGCGGACAAGCGCTGGGAGTGGATCCGCA
Source organism: Actinomycetota bacterium (assembly GCA_046732465.1). GTDB lineage: Bacteria > Actinomycetota > Thermoleophilia > Solirubrobacterales > 70-9 > DASUPK01. Next base: position 20,503 of record JBKPND010000112.1, on the reverse strand, counting down.
AGGGCGTCCCTGTCGTGATCGAGCTGGGCGAGCGCGACCTCGAGCAGGGGGTTGTGACGATGACCCGGCGGGACGACCCCGAGCTCACCCGAGATGCGATTCCCCGCGATGGCGCCGCAGAGGCGGTGGTGGGCGTCCTCGGCGACGTCCAGCTGAGCTACTACCAGGAAGCCAGCGAGCGACTGCGCGAACGGACGTGGGACGACATCACCACACTGGACGAGTTCCGGGACTTCTTCTCGGGCGAGGACACCGACTCAGGAGGCTTCGTCCGGGCACCCTGGAGCGAGGAGCCGGAGACCATTGAGACGATGGGCGAGCTCGGGGTGAGCGTGCGAGTCATCCCCTTCGACACGGAGCTTCCGAGCGACGCTCGGTGCGTGATCACGGGCGGTCCCGCTCGGGTGATGGCGATTTTCGCGAAGGCGTACTAGCTTCTACGTCCACAGGGGGCCCCGTGCACCGCCAGGAGGGCTGTGCAGCTGAACGGTGGGCCCGGACAATCAGAGGAGTTCCGTCTCGTCCTCTCGCCCGACACCGAGGCGGGCTGGCGTACGCGGCTTGCGCTCCGGGAGCGCTTCGGCGACTCGCTGCCCCCGCGGACCCTCATCGACCTGACGGCGGTCGTCACCGAACTGGTCAACAACGCCGTCGCCCACGGTCCGCAGAGGCCGATCACCGTGGCACTCGCCTTGGATGACGAAATGATTCGCGGGGAGGTGACCGATCGGGGCAACCCGACCGCCGTGCTGCCGAGGCGCCGGGCAGCGACTGCCCCGGGCGCCCTCGGCCTCCGGGTCGTCGACCAGCTGACCGCGCGCTGGGGCGTTGCCGCCGGCAGCACGCACCTCTGGTTCGAGCTCCCGCTGGAGTAGGCGGCGAGGGCGACTAGGCGCGGGTGAAGCGGCGCCCCGCGGTCGGCGAGGCCTCCTCGTCGAGCTCCGGGCGCTTCACCTTCACCGGCTTCAGGTAGGGCTCGCCCTCCTCGAGCTCGGGGCCCTCGTCGTCGGCCAGAACGCGCTCGGACTCGGTCGGCGTCTCCGCCTTCTCCATCTGGGCGATGCGCTCGGGCGTGAGCTCGCCGACGTTCTCCTCCTCGATCTTCGCCAGCCAATCGGCACCCTCGCGTGACTTCTCCTCGTCCACGTGAACCTTGCCGCGGTCCAGGGACTTGTCGATCTCGGCGAACAGCGCATCCACCAGCTCCTCCTGCTTCACCTTCCGCAGGGGCTTGCCGTGGGCGAAGATCAGGCCCTCGTCCTTGGCGCCGGTGATCCCGAAGTCCGCGTGCGAGGCCTCGCCGATGCCGTTCACGGCGCAGCCCAGCACCGCGACCTCGACCGGCTCGGTGTAGGCCTCGAGCCGCTGCTCGATGTCCGCGACGACCGTGTCCATGTCGAACTGGAGTCGCCCGCAGGTCGGGCAGGCGATCAGGACCGGGCCGCGCTCGCGCAGGTGAAGGGCCTTGAGGATCTCCCAGCCGACCTTGACCTCCTCCTCGGCGTGGAAAGTCGAGAGCGAGATGCGGATCGTGTCCCCCACCCCGTCGGCCAGCAGCGTGCCCAGCCCGACCGAGGACTTGAGCGAGCCCGACCACTTGGTGCCGGCCTCGGTGATCCCGAGATGGATCGGATAGGGGATCTTCTCCGCGAGCAGCCGGTTGGAGGCGATCGTGTTGGGGACGTTGGTCGACTTGATCGACACCTTGAAGTTCTCGAAGTGGAGCGACTCCATGAGCTCCACGAACTCGACGGCGGCCTGGACCAGCGCCTCGACCGGGTTCTCCCGCTCCAGCTCGTGCAGGTGCTTCGGCAGGGAGCCGGAGTTGACCCCGATCCGCATCGGCACGTTCGCCTTGTTGGCCTTCTCGGCGACCTCGGCGACCTTCTCGCGGCCGCCGATGTTGCCGGGATTGAGCCGGATGCAGTCCGCGCCCGCGTCGATCGCCTTCAGCGCGAGGGTGTGGTTGAAGTGGATGTCCGCGATCACCGGGATCGGCGACTCCTTGACGATCGTCTTCAGGGCCTCGACGTCCTTGTCGCGCGGCACCGCGACCCGGACGAGGTCGGCACCGGCGTCGGCGACGGTGCGGATCTGCTCCATCGTCGCCTCGAGGTTGGCGGTCTCCGTCTTGCACATCGTCTGCACGGCGACCGGCGCGCCGCCCCCGATCGGGACGTCGCGCACGAAGATCTGGCGCTTCGAGGGCACGGGCACAGGGTAGCTGCGGGCAGCTGAGCGGCGTTTATGCGCTGTGAATCGCCGCGTTTTGCAGCGAACTTGGCAACTCAACAGATCTGGGCAATCCCGATCCGCCTCCCCAACGTAGGTGGGACCGAGGGAGAAGATCAGGGTGCGGAGAACAAGCCTCATGGTGGCGGCGCTCGCGCTCACGCTCTTGGGCCTGTGCGGAGTCGCGTCGAACGCCAGCGCGACCTACCACCTGATGAAGGTGAGAGAGCTCTCGCCGGGGAACGGGTCCCCCAACACCAGCTACATCGAGATCCAGATGTACGCCCCGGGACAGGAGTTCCTGAGCCTGGGGGCAAAGCTCGTCGTCTGCAACAACATCTGCTCGATTCTCCCCGCTGAGTTCACCGACTTTTCAGACGTCGCCCACGGCGCGAGCCAGAGCACCGTCGTGGTCGGCGATTCCGCCGCTGCGAGCAAGGACTTCACCCGGGATCTGAACCTCGAGTCCGTGGTGGCGGGCGGCGCCGCCTGCTTCGTCAGCCAGCCGGGGTTCAGTGACTGCGTCTCGTGGGGCAACTTCAGCGCCAACTCCACTCTCACGACGAACTATGGACCGAGTGCCGATCCGGGCACTCCGGCTCCGGCGCTGACCTCGGGCATGGCGCTGCGCCGTTCGATCTCGGCCGGTTGCCCGACCGCCCTGGAGAGCAGCGACGACACGAACAACAGCGCCGCCGATTTCGCCGTTACGACGCCGAACCCAAGGCCGAACTCGGTCGCGCCCACCGACATGCCGTGCGGGTCGTCCACGCCGCCGACCGGTAACCCGACCCAGCCGAGCGGCTCAGGTGCAGCGAAGAAAAAGAAGAAGTGCAAGAAGCGCAAGCGGAGCTCCGCCACGCCGGGGACCGGCTCGGGGACGGCCAACCCGCCCGCCTACGCCGCCAAGAAGAAGAAGTGCAAGAAGAGGCGGAAGTAGCCAGCTCCGCGGACTAGCCCGAGTAGAGCGCCTCGATCTCCTCGGAGTACTTCTCGTCGATCGGCTTGCGCTTGAGCTTCATCGTCGGCGTGAGCTCGTCGCCGCCCGGCTCCCAGGGCTCGGGGAGGATCGTGAACTTCTTGATCTGCTCGACGCGCGCCATCTTCGCGTTGGCGTCATCGACGGCGGCCTGGATGGCCTCCCTTGTCTTCTTCTCCTCGGCCAGCTCGGCGATCGACCTTCCGTCGAGGCCACTCTGCTTCGCCCACACCGGGGCGAAGTCCGGATCAAGCGTGATCAGCGCGACGTTGTAAGAGCGGCCGTTTCCGATCGCAACTGCCTGGCCGATCAACGGGCTTGCGGTCTTCACGTGCGACTCGATGTTGGCCGGCGACATGTTCTTGCCGGCGGCGTTGATGATCAGCTCCTTCTTACGGTCGACGATCTTCAAGTAACCGTCCTCGTCGAGCTCGCCGATGTCGCCGGTGCGCAGCCAGCCCTCGTCGTTGAAGGTCTCCTCGTTCTTCTCCGGCATGTTGCGGTAGCCGGGCATCACGCAGTCCGCCTTGACGAGGACCTCGCCGTCGTCGTCGAGCCTGATCTCGATGCCGGGCGTGGGCGGGCCGACGGTCCCGAGCTTGATCCTGTCCGGCGGGTTGATGGTCCCGAGGCCGCAGGTCTCAGACATGCCCCAGAGCTCTCCGATCGGGATCCCGATCGCGTGGAAGAACTCGAGCACCTCGAGCGGGGTCGGGGCGGCGCCGGCGTTCACGGCAAGCGCCTCGTCGAGACCGAGCTGCTTGCGCAGCTGAGAGAACATCTGCTCGTCGGCCCGGGCGGCCGCCTCGGCGATCTCCTCGGGGACCTCCTCGCCGGCCTGCTCGAGGCGCACCTTCTGGAGTGACGCCTCCAGGCCCTTCTGCACCGGCCCGCGCTGCTCCTCCGGAAGGCCGGCGATCATCGCCTCGAGACCCGCCTTGATCTTCTCGAAGATACGCGGTACCGCGAAGAACCAGGTCGGGTTCACCTTGGGCAGGTAGTCGGCGATCTTGCGCGGGTCCGCGCAGACGTGCACGGAGATCCCCCGCGTGACCGGCAGGTAGTAGTGGGCGTTGCGCTCGGCGACATGGGCGGCCGGCAGCCACGAGATCACCTTGCCTCCGCGCTCGGGCAGCTGGATCAGCTCGTCGGCCGTGGCGACCGCGAAGAGAAGGTTGCGGTGGGTGAGCTGGACGCCCTTGGGAGGGCCAGTCGTTCCCGACGTGTAGATCAGCGTCAGCAGGTCGTCCGGCTCCACCTGCTCGACCGACTCCGCCGGGTCGAAGTCGGGGTTCATCTCCATCAGCTCGTCGAGGGTGAGGTCCCCGCCGTCGCCATCAACCACGATCACGTTCTCGAGGGTCGAGACACCCTTGCGCGCCTCGGCGACGTTGTCCAGGTATGCCTGCTCCGTGATGACGAGCTTGCTCTCAGCGTCCGAGAGCAGGTACTCGATCTGCTCCGGCGCGTACGTCTGGTAGATCGAAAACGGAATCGCGCCCAGGGAGACCGCCGCGAGGTCCGTCGGGATGAACTCCCAGCGGTTGCCGAGCATGATCGCGACCGTGTCCCCGCTCTCCACACCGAGACCGGCGAGCCCTCCCGCGATGCGATGCATCGCGTCCTTGAGCTCGGTCCAGCTGAGTTCCTTTTCGCGGGCCTCGTCGATGATCGCCAGGTCGTCGCCGAGCCGGTCCGCCTGCGCGTAGAACGCCTTGACGAGGTTCTGCGCGGGCAGCTCGGGCGCCGGTCCCCCGCTGGCGTGACGCTCAGAAGTCGTGACCTCCACTGGCAGCTCCCCTCTCCTCGGTAGAACTTGAGAAAACGCTACACCAGGAGGACGAGATGCCGACAAGATCATCGACGGCGCACTGGAGCGGCAACCTGGCGCGTGGCAGCGGCACCATGTCGCTCGGCAGCGGGGCATTCGAGGGCAGCTACTCCTTCGCCTCCCGGTTCGAGAGCGGCGATGGCACCAATCCCGAGGAGCTGATCGCCGCGGCGCACGCGGGCTGCTTCTCGATGGCGCTTGCCCTCGTGCTGAGTGAGGCCGGCCACGAGCCGGAATCCGTGCAAACGACCGCCGAGGTCACCATCGAGACGGTCGACGGCAAGGCGACGATCACGCGCAGCGAGCTGTCGACCGAGGTCCAGGTCGACGGAGTGGACGACGCCGAGTTCCAGACCTACGCCGACGGAGCCAAGAGCGGATGCGCCGTCTCGCGCGCCCTGGCAGGCGTCGAGATCAGCCTGGACGCGAAGCTCGCCTAGCCGCCAGAGTCACGGGCGGTTGAGGGCGTCGTCGCCCAGGCGTCCGAGATCGTTCGATAAGCCGATCACGAATAACGCCAGGATCAGCAGGAAGCCGACGGCGCTGGCGCGTTCGATCACGCTGAACGGAACCCTGGCTCCGCGGACCTTCTCGACCAGGCTCCAGAAGATGTGGCCCCCGTCCAAGGGCAGGAACGGAAAGAGGTTGATCACCCCGAGCGAGAGGCTGATCACCGCGAGGATGAAGAAGGCGTCCTGAGCGCTGAAGCCGATCGCCTCGTTCAGGGCCCGCGAGCTGCCCACCGGGCCGGAGAGCTGCTCGCGTTGCTCCGGCAGGAAGATGCGCGCGATCGCCGAGACCGTCTTCGAGGTGACCAGCCACATCGTGTCGACCGCGTAGTCGGCCGCCTCCGGCACCGACGTGGCGACCGGGGCAGTGTCGACGGGCTCGAATCTGACCCCCAACAGTGTCTGCTGAGCGGCCGAGTCGTATCGCGGGGTGACCTGAAGTGGCATGCGCTGCCCGTTTCTGTCGACGACGATCGACACTGGCGTCGTGGCCGAGCACCCGTCGCTCGGCTGGCCGGCGCATTTATGGGAGCCGATCAGATCGCGGAACTTGTCCGCCCGCTCTGTGCCGTCGAAGCGCGTGAGCGTCTGTCCGTCGATGGAGACGACCTTGTCCCCGGGGTCGAGCTGTCCCTTCGCGGCCGAATCGCTGGTCACCTCGGCGATCTTCAATCCCGGCCCGACGATCTGCTGGACGCTGAAGGCGAGGAAGAACAGGATCACGAAGGCGATCAGGATGTTCATCGCCGGCCCCGCGGCGATCACGACGACCCGCTTCCAGACCGGCTGGTTGTAGTAGGCGCGCTTCAGGACATCCGGTGGTAGTGGCTCGGGTGAACCCTGTCCGGCGGATTCCACGCGCTCCAGCAGTCCCTGGGGTGTGTCCCGGCCGGCGTCCATCTCGGTTGCGAGCTCTGGGCGCCCGACGGGAGCTTCGGCCGGGGCCTCGGTCGGCTCCAGCTCCTCGGGGTTCATCCCGGTGATCTTCACGAAGCCTCCCAGCGGGATCATCCCGATCCCGTACTCGGTCTCGCCCCTCTTCACGCTGACCAGCTTCGGCGGGAAGAAGAGGAAGAAGCGCTCGACGCGCATGCCCGTCCGCTTGGCGACGATGAAGTGGCCGAACTCGTGCAGGATGATCAGGGCCGAGAAGCCGACGATGACGAGGACCCAGGTCACGCTACGGCCAGGCCCTCGATCAGACCGCGGGCGTGCCCCCGCGCGGCGGCGTCCGCCTCGAAGAGGTCGTCGAAGCTGCGCACCGGGGCGCCCGGGAGCGCCTCCAGGGTGCGGTCGATCACCTCGGGGATCCCCGTGAACGGGATGCGCATGCCCAGGAAGGCCTCCACCGCGACCTCGTCAGCCGCGTTGAGGATGCAGGGGGCGGTGCCTCCCACCTCACCGGCCTCGCGGGCAAGCCGCAGGCAGGCGAAGGTGTCGGTGTCGGGCTGCTCGAAGGTGAGCTCCCCGACGCTCGCCAGGTCCAGTGTGGGCACGTCGACGTCCGCCCGCTCCGGGCGGTGGAGCGCGTAGGAGATCGGCACGCGCATGTCCGGATAGCCGAGATGTGCAAGCGAGGCCCCGTCGTTCAGGTGGACGACCGAGTGGACGATCGATTGCGGGTGCACGACGACGTCGATCCGCTCGTAGGGCACGGCGAAGAGGTGGTGCGCCTCGATCATCTCGAAGCCCTTGTTCATCAGAGTTGCCGAGTCGATCGTGATCCGGCCGCCCATCTCCCAGGTCGGATGGGCGAGTGCCTCCTCGGGGCTGACGCCGGAGAGGTCGGTGCGGCCACGGAACGGTCCCCCCGACGCGGTCAGGACGAGCCGCTCGGCCGTGCCGGGGCGCTCGCTGCGAATCAGCTGGTAGAGCGCCGAGTGCTCGGAGTCCACCGGGACGATCTGCGCGTCCGTGGCCTCTGCGAGCGCCATGACGAGCTCGCCGCCGATCACCAGGCTCTCCTTGTTCGCCAGGGCCAGATCGATGCCCTCCGTGAGGGCGACGATCGTCGGCCCCAGGCCGGCGGCGCCCACCACGGCGTTGAGAACCAGGTCGGGCTTCGACTGCACGATCAGCTCGCGGACGCCCTCCTCCCCCGCCAGGACCTGGCCGTCCCACTCGGAGGAGGCCCGCTCGGCCGCCTCTTGGTCGGCGAGCGCCACCGCCGGCACGCCGTGCTGCCGCGCCTGCTCGAGCAGTCCTTCCCAGCTCGAGTCCGCCGAGAGGCCGGCGACCTGCAGGTCGCCGCTCGCGGAAATCACCTCGATCGCCTGGGTGCCGATCGATCCTGTCGAGCCGAGTACGAGGACGCGCTTCACGGCGGCCCAGTTTAGGTGTCAGCCGAAACCCGCCGTAAACGGCCCGCTTCACCCCTGAACGACGAACGGGAGGCCCATGGGCCTCCCGTCATCGTGTGGCTTGGTGTTGTTCCGCTAACGGACCTGGACAGCCGAGAGCTCGAACTGCGGCACCTTCAGATCGCCGGTCGACTCACGACAGGCGAGCGAGAAGGTCTCCTTCCCACCCGTCGGGGTGGTGACGATGTTGATGCCGAATGACGACACCCCGGTACCGGGCGTGTGCACGTTGGTCTTCGTGCCCTGGATCTCCTCGGCCTTGGAGTTCTCGAGGTGACAGATACCGCTGGCCTCCGCGCCTCCACCGTCGGCGGTGCCGTCGGCGATCAGCAGGTACTTGCGGGGGAAGGCACTCGAGCCGTTCACGTTCACGGAGGTGCACTTGGTGAACGTCGTGGCGGTCGTCGGGTCGCACGGGGTCGGGCTCGTGCCGGTCTGGGCGTTGGTGGAGCTGACGCCCAGGACCTTCAGGCGTGCGTCCTTGCTGAGGCCCTTGTACTCGACCTTCTTGCCCTTGGTCGCCGCGTACGCGCCGCCACCGAGGGCCACGCACAGGGCGATGAATCCGATCACCGCGCCCGCCGAGGGCCGGTGCTTGAAGAGCTTCCTCATTCCAGAACCACTCCCTTTCATGCCGTCGTGAGCGTTCGCTGACGAAACAGCATGAGGCGAAGAAGTTGCGCCATTGCGAGGATGCATGCATGCCGCCCAGGCGTGCCAGGCGCAAGAAGTCGGAGCAGTCGGCCGACTCCGAGAGCATCCGCGACGTCGTCCGGCGGACGGACTCCAACCCGCAACTCGTCCGGACGGCCAGGTTCCTGAGGAGCCTGATCCCCGGTGGCGAGCCGGAGACGTCCGAGATGCCCGAGCCGATGCAGCGTCTCGTCGCGGAGGTCCAGCCAAAGGGCGACAGCGCCCTCCGTGAGATCGGCAAGGGGGCGTTCCAGGCGTGGCAGGCTCTTTCGGAGGCGCAGAGGCGACGCCGGGGCAGCGCCGACGTGGCGATCCTCTTTACCGATCTGGTCGGGTTCTCCGACTGGGCGCTCGATGCCGGCGACGAGGCCGCCCTCGAGGTGCTGCGGCAGGTCGGAGACGCGGAGCACAAGGCGATCTCGTCCAACAAGGGCGCCGTGGTGAAGCGTCTCGGGGACGGGGCGATGGCCGTCTTCAGCCAGGCGGACCAGGCGGTCAAGGCGGCGATCGACTCCCAGCGCACGATCTCCAAGATCGAGGTCGAGGGCTACAGCCCCGAGCAGCGCGCCGGCGTCCACCGGGGAACCCCGCGCAAGGTGAAGGGCGACTTCCTCGGCGTCGACGTCAACATCGCCGCCCGGGTCGGCGACGCGGCGAAGGGCGGCGAGGTCCTCGTCTCGGACACCGTCCGGGAGGAGCTCGACGGCCGGCGGTTCAAGTTCGGCTCGGAGCGCTCGCTCGACGCTCCCGGAGCACCGGCCGACCTGACGGTCAGCGCGGTGAAGCGCCGCCGCGGGCAGTGATTGTCGCCTTTCTTCGGCATATCCGAAGAAACGCGCCAAATCGCCGCTTCTCGTCTAAAGCAGCTATTTCGCTTCGTCTGCCCAGCTTGCGACCTAGCCACCAGCCCTAGCTGCCAGCCATGGCTGCCTGGGCCTCGGCCAGCTTCGCTCGCACCGTGTCGGTGCCTTCCTTGAAGTCAAGCAACGGGCGCACATCCCAAGTGACCATTCCAAACAGCGGGTAATCAGCCATCAGCTCCAAGGCCTCGCGATGGGAATCGACGTTCGCGATGCCGCAACCGCCGCCCTCCACGAATCCATAGATGCCATCGAACGTACCGTCGTCGGCCTTTCCCTCGAGCCACTCGATGGCGGCGTCGAACTGCTCAGGCGTTGGCGGCATCGGACCGGGTGTGGCGCTGATCAAGTACTTCATGTCAACTCCTCCGAACTTCGCATTGACCCTTCTTCGAGTATCCCACCGTGCCCGCATCAGTTGGTCGAGTGGTGATTCCGTGAAGCAACACTCCAGGGTCGTGCAACTCGCGAAACGCATCCATGTCGCCAGCATTCCACGCCTGACTCGCGGCTCGCACCACCTCGACGTTGTCCTCCGACATCGCCTACTCCCGCAGCCCGGCGGCTTCGAGGGCATCGAGCGTTTTTGGAAAGAACTTCACCCGACGGATCCGTCCGTCGCGGATCTTCCAGATGACTGCCCGGTAGTTGGTCGTTGGGATGCCGCTGCCGTGACCCCGTGCAATCAGGTGGGTTTCGGTCAGCACCCGGTCCCTACCGAGGTCGAGCAGCTCGTCTATTTCCCAGTGGATCTCGTCCCACGCCTCAAAGAAGGCCTCCCAGAACATCTTCAGTTCCGCATGGCCGCGATAGGCGTTGCTGAAAGGCCCGATCGATTCCGAGAAATCCACCTCCGCTTCGGAATCGAAATGGCTCAGGAACTCGTCCACGTCACGCTGATTCAGGGCCTCGTAACAGCGTCTCACGATCTCGACGTTCTCGAGCGACATCGCCCACGCAGTATCTCGCCGAAGAGTGCTGCTTTCCATGCAAAGCGATGCCTCTCAACTCAGCCAGGACTTACCTGCGAGGTAATCGAACCGTTGACCCCGGAGCTCTAAGGTCCGAGCCGTGGGTCCAGTTGCCACCAAAGGAGGGGCCGGTGAGCTCCTCCGCGAGTGGCGCAACCGCCGGCGGATGAGCCAGTTGGATCTTGCGCTGGAGGCCAACGTCTCGGCCCGCCACCTGAGCTTCGTCGAGACCGGCCGCTCGCAGCCGAGCCGGGAGATGGTGCTGACGCTCGCCGAGCATCTGGACGTGCCCCTGCGGGAGCAGAACGCCCTGCTGCTGGCCGCGGGCTACGCGCCGGCGTTTTCGGAGACCGCCCTCGAGAGCGAGCAGATGGAGCCGGTCCGGCGGGCGCTCGACGCGATCCTCGGCGGGCACGAGCCCTACCCGGCCGTGATCGTCGACCGGGAGTGGGAGATCGTCGCCTCGAATCGGCCGGCGCAGCTGCTGCTGGAGGGCGTCGCCGAGGAGCTGCTCGCACCGCCGCCAAACGCCCTCCATATCACCCTGCACCCGAACGGGATGGCGCCCCGGATCCTCAACTTCCGCGAGTGGAGCGACCACCTGCTGGCGCGGCTGCACCGGCAGGCCCTGCTCTCCCAGGACCCGGCGCTGGCCGAGCTCGAGCGGGAGCTGCTCGCCTACCCCGGTGTCGAGCCCGCCTCCGGCGTGACCGAGCCGGCGGAGATGCTGTTCGTCCCCCTGCGGCTCCGCCTTGCGTCCGGCACCGAGCTCTCTCTGTTCAGCACGATCGCCACCTTCGGCACGGCACTCGACATCACGCTCGAGGAGCTCTCGATCGAGTCCTTTTTCCCCGCTGACGAAGCCACGGACGCCTACCTCCGGGGTAATTGAGCAACGGCGAGGCGGCTGCGAGGCTCGGATCGCAATCGATCACGAGCAAAGGAGTGAACATGAGCGCCACCGTTGAGCGGGAAGGCTTCACCGCCGAGACCTTCGCCGAGTTCTGGGGGAAGCCCGACCTCTCCACCCCCTCGGACGCCATCCACGACGACGTGGTCGGCTACTGGCCGGGTCGCGACGAGCCGGTGCGGGGCCGTGACGAGTACGTCGGCGCGCTCCAGGAGCTGCTCAGGCGCGTCCCGGACCTGACGCTGAGCGTGCGTGAGTCCGCCGACAACGGCGAGTACATCTTCGTCCGCTGGGTCGCTCACGCGACGAACGCGAAGGGAGAGCGGATCGAGCATCCGGGGGTCGATCGGATCAAGGTCGAGAACGGCCAGGTCGTCGAGAACCGGATCTTCTTCGACCGCGCCCAGTTCGAGCGCAAGCTTGGGGCGTCGCTCGATCTCTGATGCGGTTCGAGTTTGACAAGCTGCGGGTGGAGGTCAGCGAGGAGGAGATCCTCGCCGATCTCCACCACGGTCAACCGGATTGCTCCTCGGCTTCGCCTGCGGAGCACCCTCGCATCTCAGTAGACGAACGCGAGCGCCAGGTAGTAGCCCGCGACCACGGTGAAGAGCACGGCGTCGAGGCGGTCGATCAGGCCGCCGTGCGGCCCGAAGAGACGGCCGGTGTCCTTGACGCCGAGGTCGCGCTTCAGCATCGAGGCGAACAGGTCGCCGATCGGGGCGATCAGCGCGATGCACGCACCCATGATCAGCGCGTCTATTCCCGGCAGCCAGTCCTGGTAGAGCCCGGCGAACCAGAAGCCGAGCGTGCCGCCGATGAAGCCTCCGATCAGGCCCTCGAGCGTCTTGTTGGGTGAGATCCGCGGCGTGATCTTGCGCGTGCCGAAGAGGCGCCCGGCCCCGTAGGCGGCGGTGTCGCTGAGAAAGGTGGCGACGAGCACGTCGATCAGCAGCGCCGCGCCGTGCGTGGGCAGGTCGCGGAGCAGGACGGCATGCGAGAACCCGAGCCCCATCCAGGCGACCCCGAGCACCGTGAACGCGATCGAGGTCGTGATCAGCTCGTGCGAGCGGCGGAAGGCCGCGAACAGGAACGCAACCGGGAAGAGCGCCGCGAAGACGAGCAGGATCTGGAAGGAGTCGCCGAAGTGGGCGGCGAGCACCATCGCCGCGACCGTCGCGTACCCGGGCAGCACGATCGGCCGAGCCTGTGCGGCCATGCGGAAGAACTCCCGCAGGCCGAGGACGCCCAGCCCGACCAGCGCCAGCGCGAAGACGTCGCCGCCGATGCCGACGATCGCGATCGCGAAGACGATCCACGGGATCGCAACGACCACTCGGGAGGTGGTCTCGGACATCTCGGGCACGAGTCGCTGCAGGCGCGAACGGGCCGACGGTGGCGGCGGCTCCGGCTCCGGCGCCACCTCCTCCTCATCCGGTCCGTCGAAGTCGAGCAGGTCGTCGGGGTCAGGCAGGAAGCTCGGCTCCCGCTCGCGTTCACGCGTCCGCTCCTCGCGCTCGCGCCCGAAGTCGAACGAGGGCGGGTCGAGGTCCTCGATCATCAGTCCCTGGCCCCGAAGCGCCGCTGGCGCTCCTCGTATTCGCGCAGGGAGTCGGCGAAGGCCTCGCGGCTGAAGTCGGGCCAGAGCTCGTCGCGGAAGACGAACTCCGAGTAGGCGCACTGCCAGAGCAGGTAGTTGGAGATTCGCTGCTCGCCGCTGGTGCGGATCAGGAGATCCGGGTCGTGCATCTCGGGCGCGTAGAGGTGCTTGTGGAACTCCTCCTCCCCGCCCCCCTGGTACGCCTCGGCGGCATCCAGGATCTCCGCCCGGCCGCCGTAGTTGAAGGCGACGAACAGCGTGATCCGGTCATTGGCCGCGGTCCGCTCCTCCGCCCAGTCCATGCGACCCGTGAGCTCCTCACTGATCCCTTCCCGGCGGCCGATGAAGCGCATGCGGACACCCTCTTCGTCGAGCTCGGGCGTCTCCCTGTCGATCCGCTCGGCGAACATCGCCATCAGGCCGCTGACCTCCTCGGGGGGCCGGGTCCAGTTCTCGGTCGAGAAGGAGTAGACCGTGAGCTCCTGGATCCCGAACTCGACGGCGTCGCGAAGCCGTTCCTTGACCGCGTCGGCCCCGGCGCGGTGGCCCTCGATCACCGGCAGGTCTCGCTGTTGCGCCCAGCGACCATTCCCGTCGGTGATGATCGCGACGTACTCGGCTGGCATCAGGAGGACCTCCAGGACCAGCCGCGGCTAGACCTCGAGGATCTCCTCCTCCTTGCCCTTGAGCAGAGAGTCGATCTCGCTGATCGCGGCGTCGGTCTGCTTCTGCAGCTCGGTCTCGCCGTGGTGCTCCTCGTCCGAGCCCGCCTCGCCCTCCTTCTTCAGCTCACGGAGGTCATGCATGACATCGCGGCGGATGTTGCGCACGGCCACCCGGCCGTCCTCGGCGACCTTGTGGACGACCTTGACCAGCTCCTTACGCCGCTCCTCGGTCAGGTCCGGGATCTGCAGGCGGATGACGTTCCCGTCGTTCGAGGGGGTGAGCCCGAGGTCCGACTCCATGACCGCCTTCTCGATCGCCGAGATCGTCGACTTGTCGTAAGGCGTGACCGTCAGCAGCCGCGCGTCAGTGGCGTTCACCTGGGCGAGCTGCTTGATAGGGCTCTGGGCACCGTATGCGTCGACGATCAGTCGGTCGAGTAGGTGCGGCGAGGCGCGGCCGGTGCGCACGGTGGCGAGCTCGTTGCGCGTCGACTCGACCGACTTCTGCATGCGCTCCTTGGCGTCCGCCAGGAACTCCTCGATCATCTCCATCGTCATGTGCGCACCCGTGGAGCCGGCTCGGTAGCGGGCTTCGAGGACACCAAGGTGCCGACCCTCTCTCCGCTGACGATCCTATCTATGTTGCGTTCGTCGGCCATGTTGAAGACGTAGATCGGCAGGTCGTTGTCCATGCAGAGGGAGAGGGCGGTCGAGTCCATCACGCGCAAGCCGCGTTCGATCGCCTCTCGGTGGCTGATCTCCGGCAGGAACTCGGCGTTCGGATCGATCGAGGGATCGGCCGTGAAGACGCCCTCCACCCCGTTCTTGGCCATCAGGATCGCCTCGGCGTGGATCTCGAGCGCCCGCAGTGCGGCGGCGGTGTCGGTGGTGAAGAACGGGTTGCCGGTGCCCGCAGCGAAGATCACGGCCCGTCCCTTCTCCAGGTGGCGGATCGCGCGGCGGCGGATGTAGGGCTCGGCGACCTCGGTGACCGCCATCGCCGAGAGCACCCGCGTGTCCACCTCGACCTTCTCGAGGGCGTCCTGGAGCGTCAGGGCGTTGAGGACGGTGGCGAGCATCCCCATGTAGTCGGCGGTGGCGCGGTCCATTCCCTCCGCCGCGCCCTCCAGGCCGCGGTAGATGTTGCCGGCGCCGACGACGATCGCCACCTCGACGTCCCGCGCGCGGACCTCGTGCACCTGCTGCGCGATGCGCTGGATCTGCTCCGGGTCGGTGCCGTAGGCGAGGTCACCCATCAGCGCCTCGCCCGAGAGCTTCAAGAGGATTCGGTTGAACTGGGCCGAGGCCAAGCGGGCTACTCCTGTCCCACCTCGAAACGGGCGAAGCGCGCGATGCGGACGTTCTCGCCGGTCTTGGCCGCGATCTCAGTGCGCAGTTCCTCGATCGTCTTGCCCTCGAAGCGCTCCTCGTTGAAGTGCTTCTGGTCGAGAAGAGCGAGGTCGCTTGCCCACTTGCGAAGCTGGCCCTCGACGATCTGCTCGACCACGTTGTCCGGCTTGCCGCCGGCCCTCGCGTTCTCCTCGAGTATCCGGCGCTCATTCGCCACATCCTCTTCCGGGATGTCCTCGAACGTGAGGTGCTCAGGGCTCATCGCCGCGACGTGGATTGCGACCTGCCTTGCGAATTCCTTGAAGTCCTCGTTGCGCGCCACGAAGTCGGTCTCGCAGAGGACCTCGACGAGAGCGCCCTTGCGGCTGTCAGCGTGGATGTAGGACTCGATGATCCCCTCCTGAGTGCTGCGGCCACCACGCTTGGCGGCTGAGGCGGCGCCCTTCTTGCGGAGGATCTCGATCGCCTGCTGCTCGTCGCCCTCGGCCTCGGTCAGCGCGTTTCGCACATCCATCATTCCCGCCCCGGTCTTGTCGCGGAGCGCCTTCACGTCGGCCGCCGAGGGCTTGTACGAGACCACTAGGAATCACCCCCGCTCTTCGCCGGCGCCGGCTCCTCCGCCGGCGGCGGCTGCGGAATCGCCTCGCCCGCCTCGCGGTTTGCCTCCGCCTGGTCCCCGCCCTGGTCGTGGGGAGCGGCCGCGCGATCGGCCTGGGGCTGCGGGATCTCCTCGCCCGCCTCGCGATTCGCCTCGGCCCCCTTCGCCGCGGCCTGCGCCTTGGCGTCAGCCTCCGCCTTGGCCTTCGCCTCGGCCTCGGCCTTCGCCTTCTCCTCCGCCTCCTGCTTCGCCTTCTCCTCGGCCTCGCGGCGCTTGCGCTCTTCCTCCTCGCGACGCTTCCGTTCCTCCTCCTCGGCGCGACGGCGAGCCTCCTCCTCGCGCCACTTGGCGGCCGCGCCCTCGATCGCCTCGCCGAGCGTGCCGATGATCAGATCGCAGGAGCGGATCGCGTCGTCGTTGCCCGGGATCACGTACCTGACCGGGGTGGGATCGCAGTTCGTGTCGACCAGGCCGACGATCGGCAGCTCGAGGCGCTCCGCCTCGCGCAGCGCGATCTCCTCGGTCTTCAGGTCGATGATCACCACCGCGTCCGGCAGGCGCTGCATGTCGGCGACGCCTCCGAGGTTGTACTCGAGCTTGCGCAGCTCGGCCTCCATCGACATGCGCTCCTTGGTGGGCAGCAGGTCGAGGCGGCCGCCCTCCTGGAGCTCGCGCAGCTCGTGCAGGCGCTGGATGCGCTTGCGGATCGTGTTGAAGTTGGTCAGCAGCCCGCCCAGCCAGCGCCGGTTCACGTACGGCATCTCGCAGCGCTCGGCCCATTCCTGGATCGAGTCGCGGGCCTGCTTCTTGGTCCCCACGAAGAGGATCACGCCGCCCTTCGCTGCAACCTCGGTGACGAAGTCCGTCGCCTGCTTGAGCAGCTCCTCCGTCTGGAGGAGGTCGATGATGTGAATCCCTTCCCGCTCTCCGAAGATGAAGCGGCGCATGCGCGGGTTCCAGCGCCGCGTCTGGTGACCGAAATGAACTCCGGCCTCCAGCAGCTCTCTAATGCCTACCTCGGCCATCTGACCTTCCTATCGCTTGATTTGTTCAGGTGCCCCGTCGCGGCCCCGGGAACCCGCCTGGCGGCGAGCAGCGTCCCATCACCTCTCGTCGGGGGTTGGGTGCAAAGTCCGCGGGATTGTAGGTGGTGAGCGAAGATTGCCCCGTGAGCCGCTTCGACCTGGACCTCTTCGAGGAGCTGGTGGCCGAGTACGAGAGCCGGCCGCTGCGCGAGAAGCCGATCAGCCGCGACCAGAAGAGCCAGAGGGAGAAGGCCGAGGCGCGCATCCAGAGGATCCAGCGCGACCTGGAACTGGACTTCGACGACCGCGTCGTTCTAGACCTCGGTTGCGGGCACGGCTGGCTGCCGGCCCTGCTGCCGGAGCTGGGCGGCGCTCGGCAAGCGATCGGAGTCGACCCGAGACGGTATGAGACCTGGTCCGAGCACACTGACCCCCGCGTCGAGCTGATCGAGGCGGACCTCTCGGTTGACGACGTGGTCGAGGAAGAGGGCGTCGATTGCGTGATCTCGGGCGCGGTCCTGGAGCACGTCTCGCGGCCGATCGAGATGCTGGCCGCGATCCATCGAGTGCTCGGGCCCGGAGGGCGCGCCTGGCTCTACTTCAACCTGTATCGCGGCCCGTCCGCGTCCCACCGCTACAACGAGGTCCCCTTCCCCTGGCCACATCTGCTCTTCGACGACGCGGTCTGCCGGGCGTACTACAAGCGGGCGCACGGCCGCGGCAACGTCCCCTTCGCGTGGGTGAACCGGATGACCCTCGGCGGCTACGTCCAGACCGTCGACGAGCTGGGTTTCCGGATCGTCGACGTGAAGCGGCGCGTGGTCCCGATCGATGTCGGCTTCTACCGGCGCTTCGAGGACGAGCTCGGGCGCTACCCGGCGCTGGACCTCGAGACCGACTTCGCGACGCTGGTGCTCGAGAAGGAGTCCCCGGGCCGCTGGCGCAAGGGTCGAGATCATCCTTCCCGGGCGCTGGGCTACCTGGAGCGGCAGCGGGCGCTGGACGAGGTGATCGCGGCCGAGCGGGAAGCGGGCTAGGAGCCCGCTCTGGCGCGCTCCAGCGCCGCTCTGAGGTCATCCGGTAGGTCCGAGGCGAATTCCAGCCTCTCCCTGGTGAAGGGGCGCGTGAACTCGAGCCGTGAGGAGTGCAGGAACTGCCTCTCGAGGCCATGGCGTCCTCGGGCGCCGTACTCGGGGTCGCCCGCCACGGGGTGGCCGATCGCGGCGAAATGCACCCGGATCTGGTGGGTGCGGCCGGTCTCCAGGCGGGCGTGGACGAGCGTGTCGGCGGGCAGCGTCTCGATCGCCTCGAAGTGGGTGCGCGCCTCGCGCGAGCCCGTCCCCTTCACCGCCCGTTTCGTGCGCTGCCGCCGATGACGGCCCAGCGGGGCATCGATCGTTCCCGTGCGGCTGCCGAGGTGGCCCTCGACCAGCGCGGTGTACTCCCGCTCCACCTCCCGGGCCTTGACCATTCGGGCCAACGCGCGGTGGGCCTCTTCGTTCCGCGCGACGATCATGAGGCCGGAGGTGTCCTTGTCCAGGCGGTGAACGATGCCCGGCCTGCCTCCCGTTCCCCCGCCGGCGATCCCTTCCAGCAGGTCGACGAGAGTGTCGCCACGGTGTGAGGGAGCGGCGTGCACCACCAGGCCGGCCGGCTTCTCGATGACCGCCAGGTCGTCGTCCAGGTGGACGATCAGACGCTCGGCCTCGGCCCTCACGGTTCACTCCGCGAGGAACGCTCCCCGCGGGACCGCTCCCTGGTCTCCGAACGCTCGACGTCGAGCAGGAGGAGAAGGACCCCCACCGTGATTGCGACGTCCGCGAGGTTGAAGGTCGGCCAGAGCGGCAGGTCGATGAAGTCGGTCACGGCCCCGTCGCGGACTCGATCGGCGAGGTTGCCGAGCGCGCCGCCCAGGAGCAGGGCCGCCGGTAGCCAGACGAGCCAGCCTCCCTCGCCGCGGACGGCCAGGAAGACGAGCAGTCCGACGAGCACGACGATCGTCCCGCCGATCAGCGCCGCCGAGATATCACCCCCGAGGCCGAAGGCGACGCCCTTGTTGCGCACGTTCTCGAAGGCGAGGAAGGGGAGCACCTCGACCCGGTCGCCTCGGTCCACCAGCGAGGTCGCGAGCGCCTTCGTCCCCTGATCGAGGGCGACGACCACGCCGCAGGCGGCGAGCCCCGGGACGAGGAGTGCGAAGGTGCGGCTCCTCAACCGGCGATCAGCGATACGACCACGCGCCAGACGATGCTGAGGACGATGATCGCCAGGATCGGGCTGATGTCGATCGCGAACCCGCCGCCGCCGAGCGGCGGGATCACGCGCCGGAAGATGTTCAGGTACGGGTCCACTACCTGATGGATGAAGTCGACGGTTGCGCGCAGCCACGGGTAGTAGGGCATCCGCGGGACCCAGGAGAGCAGGACCCGGATGAAGATCAGGATGAAGTAGACGAGGAAGAGCGCGCTGACGTAGTCGGCGACGTCGTCGCGCGTGACTGCGAGCAGGAAGCTCACTCGCGGGCCTTCTCCAGCGAGGCATCGACCGCCGCCAGCAGGATCTCGCGGATCTGCCGTTCCTCGAGCGCGTTCAGGCCCGCTTCCGTCATGCCGCCCGGAGATGCAACGGCGCGCTTGAGTGCCCCCGGCTCGTGCAGCTCGAGCAGCCCGCCGGTCGCGCTCATCGCCTTCGAGACCATACGAGTCGTCTGATCCTCCGTGAGGCCCTCCTTGACGCCCGCCTCCACCAGTACCTCCGCCATCAGCGCGAGATAGCCCGGCGAGCAGCCCATGATCGCCGTGGCCGCGTCGATCAGGCTCTCATCGAGCTCGATCACCTCGCCGACCAGGCCGAGCAGCTCCGTGATCCGGCGCCGGCGCGCATCGTCGGTGCCCTCCGGGAAGACGAGGCAGAGGACACCCTGGCGCAGCTGGGCACCGAGGTTCGGCATGACGCGGATCAGGTCGATCCCTGGAATCGCCTCGTGCAGGGTCTTGAGCGAGGTTCCCGCCAGGATCGAGAGCACCGGCGTGCCCGCCTGGACCAGATCGGGCGCCACCTCGTCCAGGACGTTCGGCTTCACCGCGAGGACGACCAGGTCAGAGCTATCCGCCAGGGCGAGGTTTCCCTCGATCGCCTCGCCCCCGACCTCCTCGGCGAGCTTCGTGGCCTTGGCGGGGTCGGCGTCGGCGAACGCCATCGACTCGGGCGCACCCGGCTCGCCCTGCGCCGCGGCCCAGCCGCGAGCCAGCCCACCGGCCATGTTGCCTGCGCCCACGAAGCCGAGCTTCATTCAGCGAACTCTATTCTGCGGCTTCAACCACAATCGGCGGCAGCCGGGCTAGCCCTCAAGCATCGCCGCGGCGACCTCGCCGGCGGCCGCATCGGGAATGGCAGTCGCTGCTCGTTCGAGCACAAGCAACCGCGCACCGGGAATCTCGCGCGCGAGCGCCTCGCCGTTGCCGACCGGGAAGAATGGGTCCCGGCGACCGTGCACCACGAGCGCCGGGATTGCGAGCTCGGACAGACGCTCGCGCCAGCGCGGCTTGCAGTCGAGCTTGGAGAACACCATGCGCATTTGATTGGCCATCTGGACGGCGGGCTCCGTGCCCGGTGTGCGATCCCAGATGCGCTCGGCAGTCTGGCGTGCAGCGGCGGGGTCGTCGCCGAGGACCTCCGCGCCGGCGGCGGCGAACTCCGCCACCGCAGCCCGGTCGGACCAGTCGGGCTTCGGACGCGAGAACAGCCGATCCATCGTCGCCGCGTCATGGTCAGGCAGGTCGTCGTCGACCGGGCCCGGTGCGACAGGTCGCGTCCCGGCGAGGGTGAGCGCCGAGAACGCGTCCGGGTGGTCGACCGCGGCGACCTGGGCGACCATCCCGCCGACGCCGATACCCGCCAGGTGCGCCGGCCGGTCGTCGAGC
>JBKPND010000111.1:0-20957 GCA_046732465.1 Actinomycetota bacterium | reverse complement strand
ATGTGGGCCCGCGAACCAGGTCAGGTCCGGAAGGAAGCAGCCTTAAGCGGTAGCCGGCATGTGATGCAGACCAGCCTGACCCGAGCCAAGAGCGGCGGACACGCCTGAGAGCCTCGTCTCGAGGACGGGTGCACGGTCCATATCGCCTCTTGTGGCGACTTCCTCACGGACGCCCGTGAGGAACTCGCCAACGGCGTCTAATTGCAAGTGCCGACCGCGCGCCGACGGCGGTCGTGCAGGACCTCGGCATCACCTGCATCTAGGCCGACTGTCCTGCCTAGTGGTCGCAGGACGACCAGAGAACAGGACGGTTCGTCATTTCGCGGGGAGCGATGTGGCGTAGTCGGCGCCGGCCTCGACCCACTCCGTGAGGCCGGCGTCGTCGGTCAGGCGCTCGGGTGAGACGTAGACGATCCCCTTCATCGGCTTCCCGGTGAAGTCGAATGGCCGCACGCCATCCTCTGCAAGCGCCTTCTCGCCCTCGTCGTCCCCCAGCCGAACGATCAGGTCCTCTCCGAGCACCCCGCAGGCCATGTTTCCGGCGACCATGAAGGCGATCCCGCCGAACATCTTCCGCTCGGTCACCTCGGCGCGGGCGGCGAGCACATCGCGCACGCGCTGTGCGAGGTCTTCGTCGTAGGCCACCGGGGTCAGCGTAGGCGACGGATAGACTCGATTCGTGGCCGAATCAGCCTCTCTGTACCGGCGCCACCGTCCCCAGAGCTTCGGGGAGGTGGTCGGCCAGGAGCACATCGTGCGCACCCTCTCGAACGCGGTCGAGAAGGATCGCGTCCATCACGCCTACCTGTTCGTCGGCTCGCGGGGGACCGGCAAGACCTCGATGGCGAAGATCCTGGCGCGCTCGCTGAACTGCGTGAACGGGCCGACGCTCACCCCCTGCGGCGAGTGCGAGCCCTGCCGGACGATCGCGGCCGGCACATCGCTCGATGTGATCGAGATGGACGCCGCCTCGAACCGCTCGGTGGACGACATTCGAGAGCTGCGCGACCGGGTCGGCTTCGCGCCGGCCGCCGGCCGCTGGAAGGTCTACATCCTCGACGAGGCCCACATGCTCACCAAGGAGGCCTGGAACGCCTTCCTCAAGACGCTCGAGGAGCCGCCCCCCAACACGGTCTTCGTCCTCGCCACCACAGAGCCGCAGAAGGTGATGGCGACGATCGTCGACCGCTGCCAGCGCTTCGACTTCCAGCGGCCCTCGCTCGAGCAGATCGCCGAGGTCGTCCACCGCGTCTCCGACGCCGAGAAGATCCAGGTCGACGACGGCGCTGTGGCGCTGATCTCGCGCTCGGCGTCGGGCAGCTTCCGGGATGCCCTCGGCACCCTCGACCAGCTCGTCGCCTTCGGTGGCGAGAGCGTCACGACGGACGAGGTGGTCGAGCTGCTCGGCGCCGCGGACGCGGAGCTGCTCTTCGACACAACGGACGCGCTGGCGAGCGGGGACGCCAAGGCGGCGCTGGAGTCCGTCGAGCGCCTGGCCCGCTCCGGTCGCGACCCGGGCCAGTTCGCCCGCGATTTGATCGCCCACCTGCGCCAGCTGCTGGTCGCCCGCGCGACCGGCGAGGTGCCGGAGTCGTTCACCGTCACGGTTGCCCAGCCGGAGCGGCTCGCGGACCAGGCCAAGAGCATCGACGACGCCAAGCTGATGGGCGCCATCGATGCCCTCAGCGGCGCGGTCGCCGGGATGCGCGAGGGGGATGACCCGCGGCTGACGTTGGAGGTTGCGCTGCTCAAGGTGGCGACGCCGTCATTGGACTCGTCACGAGAGGCCCTGCTGCGCCGCATCGAGTCTCTCGAAGCTCGCATCGGCGAAGGGGGTCCGGCCGCCGAGACGCCGAAGCCCGCAGTCCAGTCGCCTCCGCCTCCGCCAGCCGAGGAGCATGAGGATGCCCCACAGCCCGAAGAGCCGCAGGCCAGTGTCGCCACCGCCGATGTCGACATCGAGCGAGTTGTCGAGGTCTGGCCGGCCGTCGTCGATCACCTGCGTGACTCCGGCTCCGCGATGCTCTCCACACTCTTCGACGACGCCAAGCCGCTCGGGATCGACGAGGAGCGCTCCGCGCTCCGGATCGGCTTTCCGGAGTCGGCGAAGTTCCAGAAGAAGAAGGCGGAGTCGTCGGCGAACATCGAGCGGATGGCCGATGCCCTCGGCTCGATCGTCGGGCAGCGCCTACGCCCCGTCTACGAGCTGATCGAGGATGATGCGCGCGCCGGCGCCCCAGGGGAATCGGCCGAGCTGACCGATGAGGAGAAGATCGAGATGATCAAGGACAGCTTCGACGCCAGCGAGGTCGTTCCCGACGACGCCCGCGAGAGCGGGGCGGGCTGATGCCGCAGGGCCCGAACCTCAATCAGCTGCTCAAGCAGGCCCAGCAGATGCAGGCCGAGATGGCGAAGGCCCAGGAGCAGCTCAAGGAGGAGACCGTCGAGGCGAGCGCCGGCGGCGGCATGGTCAAGGTGACGATGACCGGCGACATGCAGCTCCGCGAGATCACCATCTCCCCCGACGCGATCGACCCCGAGGATCCCGAGCTGCTCCAGGACATGGTGACCGCCGCCGTCAACGAGGCGCTGCGCTCCGCTCAGGAGCTGGCGGCGAACCGGATGGGCGGCATCACCGGCGGTCTCGGCGGCGGCGGCCTGCCGGGCCTCCCCGGGATGTAGGCAGCACTCGGACGGCCGGCTACCTCTCCCAGAGCGGGGTCTGCTGGTGCAGGACGAGCTTCCAGCCGGCGTCGTCCTTCGAGTAGGCGCTGCTCATCAGGGCGCCGTACGCATCCTCGCCCCGCTGCCCGCGAAATCGATAATGACGTCGACGGTCTCCCGCTTGTCGAGCGCCTGCGCCGGAACGATCACCACGGCATCGTCCGCCAGATGCTCCCTGTACTCATCCCCACCCCCGGCGGCAAGGGCGTGCTCGATTTCCAGGAGCTCCTCAACGATCATCGATTCCTCCTTTGATCCGCTTCCTGCGCGCTTACCCGCCCACCCGCATGGCTAGGCTGGGCTCATGTACGCGGGACCGATCAGCCGCCTCATCGCCGAGCTCTCCAAGCTCCCCGGGATCGGGCAGCGAACCGCGCAGCGCCTCGCATTCCACATCCTGCGGGCGGACGACGAGGATGCGCTCGCATTGGCCGAGTCGATCCGCGAGGTGAAGGAGAAGGTCGGGCTCTGCGAGGTCTGCTTCAACCTCGCCGAGGGGCCGCGCTGCCGGATCTGCGAGGACGCACGGCGCGACCAGTCGCTGATCTGCGTCGTCGAGGAGCCCGCCGACGTGATCCCGATCGAGCGCACCGGCGAGTACCGCGGCGTCTACCACGTGCTCGGCGGCGCCCTCTCCCCGATCGACGGGATCGACCCCGAAGATCTGAAGATCGGCGAGCTCCTCGACCGCGTCAACGGCGAGGTCAAGGAGGTCGTCCTGGCGACGAACCCGACCACCACCGGCGAGGCGACCGCCCTGCACATCGCCGACGCCTTGCGAGACCGCGTCGCCGTCACCCGGCTCGCCAGCGGCCTGCCGGTGGGCGCCGACCTCGAACACGCCGACGAGGTCACCCTCGGCAAGGCTCTCGCCGGCCGCCAGAGCCTTCATTAACCTCGGCGAGGCCCTTGTGTGTCGTCAATCACAGGGCTAGGCAAATCCCGAACCGCCGTGTCGCCCGTATTGCTCGCTGTACCCGCCAGCGAGTGAACCGAGGGGGTTCATCGAAATGGAGAAGAGAGGCCTGATGGGCCTGGTGGCCCTTGCGATTTTCGCGACGACGACCGTCAGCGCCAGCGCTATGGCGAGCGCACCCGACGGAGCCGCCGTTGCGGCGAAGAAGAAATGCAAGAAGGCGCACGCCCACAAGAGGAAGTGCAGGAAGAAGCGGCATAGAAGAACCGACGCGCCCAACCTGCCGGTCATTCGCGCGACGTTGACCTGGTCGAACGGCGGCGCCGACGACGTCGATCTGGACCTCTTCGCCTTCGACTCGAATGGGAACGTGGCGGGGAACGGCTCGAACCCGATTCCCCTCACGACGTTGTCATCCGACGTCACCGGTCGCGCGGGAAGCGAGACCTTCACGGACAGCCTCTTCACGCCCCAGGCGGCCCGGGACCTCAGCTTCGGCGTCTGCTACCAGGTCGGCGGCTCGGTCCACACGAATTTCATGCTCACCTACGTGACGGCCGACGGCGTGGTCCACGGCGACAGCCAGAACCCCGGGAGCGCCTTCCACTTCGATTATCCGGGCGGCGCGGCAATCCCGAGCAACTACTGCGCCTTTCGCTGAGGACGGGCTACTACATGCGGCGGGTTGGGTCGTCGTACCCGCCCCGCCGCTGCGGGTACTCGTCCCTGTCGCGTGAGCCGCCGTCCCCCTGCCGCACCAGCTCGTAGAGCAGGGAGAGGGCCAAGCCGGCGCCGCCGGCGATCATCAGGATCAGGCCGACGGTCTGGATGTTGATCACGTCCGAGTCGACGTTGATCGCGTAGCGCAGGATCGCGCCGACGGCGATCAGGAATATGGCCGTTGCGATGGTCACGCGCCGCCAGGATACTCGCGGGCCCCGGCCCTAACCGGGCCTATCTCTTCACTGCCTGCTCAGCGACCAGCGGGGACGATCGTCTCCACCAAGCCGGTCACCACGTCGTAAACGTGGCCGGATACGGCGATGCGCGGGGAGATGGCGGATGCAGAGCGGAGCCGCTCGACGTCACTTGTGGCCGTCGCCGCGGGATCCAGTGTGGCTCGGTCTCGCAGCGTGGACTCGGCGGAGCCGGTCCGCTCCGCAAAGCGCCGACGGAAGGTGTCGTCGGTGAGCGCGGCTGACCCGCATTGGGTGTGGTGGATCACGGCGACCTCGAACAAGGGGCCCTCGGGCAGCGCTGTCTCCGCGATCTGGCCGATGAAGGCGACATCGTTGATCACCTCCGGTGTGACCCGACCCCCGACATTGCGGACGACGATGGCGTCGCCGAGCGCGAGGCCCAGGAAGTGCGCGGGGTCAACGCGCGGATCGAGGCATGTGACCACGAAAAGGCGCAGCTCGGGGAAGACGACGGCGCCCTCGTGGCCGCGGGCGGCGGCGAAGGCGCGGTTGCGCTCAAGCGTGGAGTCGAGACCTGTCGTAGCGATGACGGGTTGGAGGCTCATGGTTTGTCCTTTCATCCGGCGACTGGCTCGGGACTCGTGTCGCTGAGCCCGAACCGCTCGTGCAGACGGCGCAGCGGCTTCGGTGCCCACCAGTTCCAGTCGCCGAGCAGCTCCATCAACGAGGGGACCAGCAGGGCGCGGATCAGGCTGGCGTCGATCAGCACAGCCAGCGCCGTCCCGATGCCGTTCTCCTTGATGAAGATGATCTGCGAGGTCGCGAAGGCGCCGATCGCGATCGCGAACAGCAGCGCGGCCGCGGTCACGATCCGTCCGGTCCGCTCGAGGCCCACTGCGACCGCCTCCGAGTTGGGAATCCCCGAGTCATGCGCCTCCTTGATCCGGGAGAGCAGGAAGACCCCGTAGTCGGTCGACAGCCCGAAGACGACGGCGAACAGGAGGATCGGCATCGTCTGCTCGAGCGCGCCCTGGCTCTGGTAGTCGAGCAGTCCTTCGAGGCGGCCGTCCTGGAAGATGAACACCAGGATCCCGAAGACCGCGCTCAGGTTGAGCGCGTTCATCACCAGCTGCTTGACGGGCAGCACCACCGATCCTGTCATCAGGAAGAGCACGATCAGGGTCGCGACGATCACGATCGCCAGGGCGATCGGCGCATGCGACTTGAGGCTGTCCTGGAGATCGACGAAGTGGGCCGCGGCCCCGCCGACGAGCAGCTCCGAGCCGGCCGGAACGGGCAAATCGCGGATCTCCTTGGCCGCGTTGCGGCTCGTATCCGACATGTAGGAGTCCTTGGAGTACGCCTGGATCACGGCGTCGCCGTTCGCCAGCTGCTGCGGCGGCCCGACCTCGGCGATTCCCTGCACCTGCGAGACCTCGCGGTCGATCGTCCGCAGAGCCGCCGGCGTCGCGTTCTCCACCAGGAGCAGGTTCGGCGTGTCATGGAAGGGCGGGAATTGCGCCCGCATCACGTCGTCGACCTGTCTGGCGCTGGCGCTGTCGGGCAGCACCTGGGCGTCGACCGAGGTGAACTTGAGCGACCAGAAGGGGATCCCGAGGACGATCAGGATGGCGGCGGTCACCGTTGCGATCCCGATCGGCCGGCGCATCACGAAGCGCGAGAGCCGGTACCAGAAGCCGGACTCGGTGGAGGTGGCGTCCCGCTCGGCGCGCCGCTGCAGGAAGGCCGGCGCCCAGGCGTTCACACGGTGTCCGAGCAGCGCGAGCACCGCGGGCAGCACGGTCAGCGCGATGAAGGCGGCGAGGAGGGCGACCAGCATGCCTCCCAGGCCCATCGAGTAGAGGAAGCGCTGCGGGAACACCATCAGGGAGGCGAGCGCCACGGCGACGGTGATCGAGGAGAACAGCACGGTGCGGCCGGCGGTGTTCATCGTCCGCCGCATCGCGTCGGCACCCGGCCCGAACCTCGCCATCTCCTCCCGGTAGCGGGAGACGACGAACAGGCTGTAGTCGATCGCCAGTCCCAGCCCGAGGCCGGTGGTCAGATTGAGGGCGAAGATGGAGACGTCCACGAACTCATTCGCCACCCGCAGCAGCAGGAAGGTGCCGACGATCGCCAGGCCGCCGATCATCAACGGCAGCAGGGCCGCGACCGCGCTCCGGAAGAAGAGCAGGGAGAGCAGGAAGAGGATCGGGAAGGCGAGCATCTCGGCCGTGCGCAGGTCCTTCTCGACCTGCTTGTTGACCTGCTCCTGCGCGAGCGCGATGCCCCCGACCTGCACGTTCGGCTGACCGGAGAGGTCATCGGCGATCTGCTTGGCCGCGTCCTGCTGCTCCTTGTCGTCGGTCGGCTTCAGGCTGACCGCGAGGTAGGTGGAGTCCCCGTCACGCGAGAGGAAATCGGGACTCCGGGTGTCGAGGTAGCCGCTCACCCGGGCGACGTCGGGGTCCGCCCGGAGCTGTCCCTCGACCTGCTGGATCTGCTGTCGCCCGTCCTGCGAGGTCGGCGAGGTGTTCTGGAACAGCACGATCACGCTCGGGTCGCGGTAGCCGTCCGCCTCCAGTCGGTCGGCCGCCTTGACGCTCTCCGTGGCCGGGTCATCGTCGCCGTACGGCGCGAGCTTGCTGGCGACGCCGCCACCGAGGGCGCCGGCGACGACGAAGAACACCGCGGCGAAGATCACCGTGCGCTTGCCGTGGCGCTGTGCGAGCGATGCGAGTGAGTTGAACATCTCCTACCCCCTTGCCACGGCAACGCTGCCGCCGGCGGTCGCTTTCTCCAAGTCTTCGGCGGCGCGCTCGAACCACTCCGCCGTCCATTCGCTCATCTCGATTCCGTAACGGAGCACCGTCAGGGAGCCGGCATCCGGCTGCGCGTCGGCCCCTTCGGGCGTTCCGTGTTCGTCGACCTGAGCCGCGATGGCACGGAGCTCCGCAGCCTTCGCCCGCGAGGTCGCCGCGCGCTCCCGGGCGATCTCCGCGGCCCGCTGCGGCTCGATCGAGCCGGCGAAGAAGAGCATCAGCAGGCCCTCGTCCCGGATCTCGAGGACCTCGGGCGGCCGGCCGATCCACTCGCGCGCCGCGCGCCTTCCCTTGGCGGTGAGCTTGAAGGTGGTGCGCTGGCGGGCGCCCTGGGAGGAGTCGTCGCCGGCGATCAGACCCGCGTTCTCGAGCCTCTTCAGCTCGGGGTAGATCTGCCCGTAGCTCGCGGCCCAGAAGAAGCGGGCGGAGCTGTCGACCAGCTGCTTGATCTCATAGCCGGACCGGGGGCGGGCGGCGAGCATCCCGAGGATCACCTTGGCTGTTGCGCTCAGTTCCACTGAGACACAGATATATCAGGCCGATATATCCGTGAACGTGACTTGGGTCACACGTCTATTCGGCCGAGCGACCCTGCGGCTCCCACTTGAAGCGCCGGGTGGCGATCCAGACCCCGCCCAGACCCCAGATGACCAATGCGGCCACGTCGCTTCCGGAGACCCCGATCCCGGACGGGTTCATCGCCACTGTTGACTGGAGGCCCTGGGCCAGGTGATAGAGCGGGAAGAGCCGCCCCACCTCCTGGAGGAAGTCGGGGAGGGTGTCGAGCTGGATGAAGATGCCTGAGACGAAGGAGAGCATCACCACCGTGAAGGCCCCGATCGGCTGCGCGCTGTCCTCGTTCTTGGCGAGCGCGGTGGCGGCTATCCCCAGAGCCGAGAGCGTGGCCGTGCCGAGGGCGAGGCAGATGACGAACCCGGGAACGGTCTGGGCCGGCAGGTCGACGCCGTAGAAGATGATTCCGATCGCGATCATGATCCCGCCCACGGCCAAGGCGAAGGCGACAGAGCGGAGCACCTGGGCGGCGACGAAGGTCCACGCCGGGGGCGGCATGCCCCGCTGCCGCTTGAGTTGACCGCGCTCGCGCGCGGCGACGAGCGTCATCAGCGGCGTGCTGAAGCAGGACAGAGCGAGCGCGTAGGCGATCAGGCCGGCAGTGAAATAGGCGTGGACGTCGATGGTGTGACCAGCCACCGTGGTCGTCTGCGGCCCGCCGTTGGTGAACAGGGAGTTGAAGAGGAGCAGGAAGATGAGCGGGAAGAGCGCGCCGAACAGCAGCGCCCGCGGGGTGCGGAGCGTCGCCAGCACGGCGTACCGCGCCTGAACGAGAACCAGCCCGACGTCGCTCATCGGCCGTTCTCCTCTGAATCCGAGGTGACCTCGAGGAAGACGTCCTCCAGGCTGGGGCGCCGCACCTCCAGGTCCGGCAACGTGATCCCCTCGCCCTCCGCCCACTCGAGCAGCCGGTAGAGGTCGCGCTGTGCATCGGTGCTGGCGATGGTCGCCTGATTGCCCGAGATGACGGCCCGCCGGCCGATCGCCGCGGAGACCCGGTCGGCGACCCCGTCGTAGGTCCGGTACCGGATCATCGTCTCGCGCCCGAGCTGCTCGCCGAGCGTCTCGGGCGGCCCCTCGGCGACGATCCCGCCCTCGCGCATGATCACCACGCGGTCGGCGAGGTGCTGGGCCTCCTCCATGTAGTGGGTGGTGAGCACGATCGTGGTGCCGAGCTCCTTGAGACCCTCGATCATGTTCCAGGCGCCCCGCCTGGCCGATGGGTCGAAGCCGGTGGTCGGCTCGTCGAGGAAGAGCAGCTCCGGGTTCCCGATGATCCCGACGCCGACGTCGAGCCGGCGCTGCTGCCCGCCCGAGAGCGACCCGACCCGCGCCCCGCGCTTCTCGGTGAGGCCGACGAGATCGAGCGTCTCATCTACGGGGCGGGCATCGGGGAAGAAGCTCGCGTACAGATGCATCGTCTCTCCGACGGTGAGCAGCGGATTGAGCTCGCACTCCTGCAGGACCAGGCCGATCCGGGCGCGCCACTCGGGCGTGGGATGGTCGGGGTCGAGGCCGAGGACGGAGACGTCGCCGGCCGTCCGCTCCCGGTAGCCCTCGAGGATCTCGATGGTGGTCGTCTTGCCTGCCCCGTTGGGGCCGAGGAAGCCGAAGACCTCGCCGGGCGCAACCTCGAAGTCGATCCCCCTGACGGCATCGTTCTGGCCGTAGCTCTTCTTCAGGCCGCGGACGGTGATCGCCGGGTCAGGCATTCAGCCCTGAGCCTTATGCCCGCGCTTAAAGCTGACCTATCCTCACCCGCCATGAACGCGACCCGAACGGACGGCATCGTGGTGATGAAGTTCGGCGGCACCTCGGTGGCCGGCACCGAGGAGCTCAAGCGCGCCGCCAGGCGGATCGTCGCGGCGCGCGAGCAGGGCCACCAGGTGGTGGCCGTGCTCTCGGCGCGGGGGAAGACCACCGACCGGCTGCTCGAGGCGGCGCGCGAGATCTCGCCTCGCCCCGACCCCCGCGAGATGGACATGCTGCTCTCGATCGGCGAGCGTGAGTCCTGCGCGCTCTGCGCGATGGCGATCAACGACCTCGGCCACCGGGCGATCTCGCTGACCGGCTCACAGGCGGGGATCGTCACGGACTCCTCCCACACCAAGGCCCGGATCATCGACGTGCGCGCCGACCGCATCCGCTCGGCGCTGGAGGAGGACTCGATCGTGCTGGTCGCCGGCTTCCAGGGGGTCTCCACGGAGAGCCGCGACGTCACCACGCTTGGCCGCGGGGGTTCGGACACCACGGCGGTCGCGCTGGCGGCGGCTCTGGGCGGCGAGGTCTGCGAGATCTACACCGACGTCGCCGGCGTCTTCACGGCGGATCCGCGGATCGTCCCGGACGCCCGCAAGCTGCCGGTGGTTTCATACGAGGAGATGCTGGAGATGGCGTCCTCGGGCGCCAGGGTGCTGCAGCTGCGCGCGGTCGAGTACGGCCGCAACCACGGCGTCCGCATCCACTGCCGAAGCTCCGCGGATGAGGCCCCAGGTACCCTCGTCGTCTCGGAGCAGGAGACCATGGAACAGCCCTCGGTAACAGCAGTCACCCACTCGACAGGCGAGGCGCGTGTCACGCTCACCGGCGTGCCCGATGAGCCCGGCGTCGCCGGCCGGATCTTCGGCGCGCTCGCCGAAGCCAACATCAACGTCGACATGATCATCCAGAACGAGCCGGTCTCCCACGACGGCGGCGCCGACCTCTCCTTCACGGTGGAGACGGAGGACCTGGAGCGGGCGGTCGAGGTGATCCGGATCGAGGACTCCGAGATCGGCATCGAGGAGGACGAGGCGATGGGCAAGGTCTCCATCGTCGGCGCCGGGATGCGCAGCCACCCCGGCGTCGCCGCCAAGGTCTTCCGGGTCCTCGGCGAGAACCGGATCAACATCGAGATGATCTCGACCTCGCCGATCAAGATCTCCTGCGTGATCCGCGCCGATCAGGTCCCCGAGGCGGTCAAGGCCCTCCACTCGGCCTTCGAGCTCGGGGAGGGAGCGATCCAGGAGGAGGACCCGACCGGGGAGCAGCACCACCCGACGGTGCCGTCCTAACCCGCCCACTCCGTAGTCTTTGGGCATGGCCGCGAACGGCGCATACAGAGTCGGAGTGGTCGGCGCCACCGGCGCCGTCGGCTCGACGCTCCTCGAGGTGGTCGCGGAGCGGAAGTTCCCGGTCGCCGAGCTGCGGCCGCTCGCCTCGGCGCGCTCGGCGGGCAGCAAGGTGAGCTTCGCCGGCTCCGAGCTCGAGGTCCAGGAGCTCACCGATGACTCGATCCAGGATCTCGACCTGATCCTCTCCTCCGCGGGCGGCAAGGTGAGCGCCGAGTGGGCGCCCAAGTGGATCGAGGCCGGCGCCGTGGTGGTCGACAACACGAGCTACTGGCGCATGCACGAGGACGTCCCCCTGGTCGTCGCGCAGGTGAACGACGACGCGGTCGCCGCCCACAACGGCCTGGTGGCCAACCCGAACTGCACGACGATGGAGCTGATGGTGGCGCTCAAGCCGATCCTCGACGCGGCGGGGATCGAGCGGCTGATCGTCTCCACCTACCAGTCGGTCTCGGGATCCGGCCGCCTCGCGATCAAGGAGCTCCGCGAGCAGGCCGCGGCCGTGCTTGAGGGCAAGGAGATCGAGGCCCCGAGCGTCTATCCGCACCAGGTCGCCTTCAACGTCATTCCGCAGGTCGAGAACTTCAAGGACGGCGACGACTACACGACCGAGGAGCGGAAGGTGATGGCCGAGACGCGCAAGATCCTGGGCCTCTCCGAGGCCGTGGGCATCTCGTCGACATGCGTCCGGGTGCCCGTGGTCACCGGCCACTCGGAGTCGGTGAACGTGCAGACCGAGCGTGACCTCTCGCCGGAGGAGTGCCGCGACCTGCTCTCGGATGCGCCGGGCCTGGTCGTCCTCGACGACCCGAGCGACGGCATCTACCCGTTGGCGATCGCCGCGGCGGGCCGCGATGAGGTGCTGGTCGGGCGGATCCGCCGCGACCCCTCGCACGAGCGCTGTCTCAATCTCTGGGTGGTCGGCGACAACCTCCGCAAGGGCGCGGCTCTCAACGCCGTCCAGGTCGCCGAGCTGCTCCACCAGCGGAACCTGGTGAGGGTCCCCGCCGGGGCGAGCCTGAGCTGAGCCGGCGCCGAGCCGGCCTTCTCACAGCGTTCACAAGTAGGTGGCGCGCCGACGCCGGTGCGGAGATATATTCGCCTCGGTTTGAGGGGCCAGGCCAGACACCCGGGCGGGTCCCGGTCGGCTGATAGACCCGCCGCCCTCTGGATCGCGCTCTGTGTGCTGCTCGCCTTCGCGCTCGGCGCGGGCAGCCTGGTCGCGGCCAAGACCATCACTGGGACCAAGAAGGGGGAGGTGCTCAAGGGGACGAACCACCGCGATCGCATCCTTGGCCGCGGAGGCGACGACCTGATCAAGGGCAGGAAGGGCCGCGACCGCCTCAAGGGCGGGAAAGGCAACGACACGCTGCTCGGCGGCAAGGGCAAGGACAGGCTCCGCGGCGGTCGGGGGGCCGACGTCCTCTCCGGCGGTAAGGGGAACGACAGGATCGCCGGCGGCCCCGGCTTCAACCAGCTCAACATGGTCGATGGCGTCGAGCAGGGGTCTCCCGGCAACGACGTGCTCAACGCCCGGAACGGCCAGCCCGACGAGATCGAGTGCGGGACGGGCGACGACACCGTCTATGTGGATCGGGTCGAGGACGGCGTCTACGGCTGCGAGAAGGTGGTGGCGCCGTGAGCGACGAGCACTCGCTCCGCCGCCGCGAGTTCCTCGCCAAGACGGCGGCGCTGGCGGGGCTGGCCGGGGTGGCGAGCGCCTGGCCGGTCGATGCCCTCGTTCGTCACGCCGGGCGGGTCCAGGCCGAGGCGCCCTTCCCGAGCCCGTCGAACATGCCGATCGACACCTTCGTCGTCCTCATGCAGGAGAACCGCTCGTTCGACCACTACTTCGGCTGGCATCCGGGCGCGGACGGCGTCAACGCCGGGCTCACCTACCCGGACGACCTGGGGAACACGCACAGCACCCACTCGCTCGCACCCGACTTCCAGGGCTGCGCGTTCGAGGACCCGAACCACTCCTGGGACGGAGCCCGCACCGAGTTCAACGGCGGCAAGCTCGACGGCTTCTACAAGGCCAGCGACTTCTACGCCCTCGGCTATTACGAGAAGGCCGACCTGCCGTTCATCCCGGCGCTCGCCGACAACTTCACGCTGTATGACCGCTACTTCTGCTCGCTGCTCGGGCCGACCTGGCCGAACCGCCTCTACCAGCACTCCGCCACCTCCGGCGGCAACAAGTCCAACGCCTCAGCGGCGGACGTGATCGCCGCTCTCGCGACCGGCGGTCTCTATCAGTGGCAGACGATCTGGGACCTGATGCTGGCGAAGGGACTGCGGGTCACCTACTACTTCAGCGACCTGCCCTTCATCGGAGTCTTCGGCAACCGCTACGCGCCGATCATCAAGCCGGTCGCGGAGTTCTACGCTGACGCCGCCGCGGGCAACCTGCCCCACCTCGCCTTCGTCGACCCGATGTTCCTGGACGGCGGCGGCGGGGACGGGCTCGCCGGGGACGAGCATCCGCACGCCGACATCCGGATCGGCCAGGCCTTCATGGCCGACGTCGTCAACGCGTTCGTTCACTCGCCCCAGTTCCGCCGCGGCGCGATGTTCGTCAACTACGACGAGTGGGGCGGGTTCTTCGACCACGTCTCGCCGGTGCAGGTCCCTGACGACCGCCAGAGCGCCAACCTCGACGACAACTTCGGCATCACCGGTTTCCGCATTCCCGGCGCGGCGATCTCCCCGTACGCCCGCCGTGGCCACGTCAGCCACATGACGGTCACACACGAGTCGATCCTGAAGCTCCTCTCCTACCGCTTCGGCCTCGGCTACCTGACCATGCGGCACCGCTACGCCTCCAACATCGGCCGTTCCTTCGACTGGGAGCACCCCAACTTCGACCCGCCCGCCCTGCCGCAGCCGGCGCCGCCGGTGAGCACTCCGTGCTCACTGCAGGTGCTCGGCTCCGAATCCGAGAGTGGCGAGAACACGGCGGCCCTGGCGGCCGAGAAGGCGGAGGGGCTACACATCGGCTCGCCGCGGATGGTCGAATACCTCGACCACCTCGGCTATCCGACGGGTCCCGCCAAACCCGACCAGATCTTCTCCAGCCCGGGAAGCACGGTGGAGCGCCTGGGCAGGCAGATCGCCGCCTGGCAGGCGGGGCGCTGATGCGGCGAGCGGCGCTGGCGGCGGCCCTCGCGGTCGCCCTCTTCGGCACCGCGGCGCCCGCCCAGGCTGCGGTCCCGCACGTGAACCACGTCTTTATGGTTGTCCTCGAGAACGAGAACGCCGGCGCGACGTTCGGGCCCAAGACGGAGATTCCGTACCTCGCCAACACGCTCACCTCGAAGGGCGCCTACCTGCCCAACTACTACGCGACCGGCCACCTCAGCCTCGACAACTACATCTCGATGGTGAGCGGGCAGGCGCCGAACATCGAGACGCAGGCGGACTGCCCGTTCTACAGCGACCTGATCCCGGGCCTGCCGACGAGTGGGGGCCAGTTCGTCGGTCAGGGCTGCGTCTATCCGCCGGGCACCCAGAACATCGCCACCCAGCTCGAGGGGGTTGGCTACTCGTGGAGGGGCTACATGCAGGACATGGCCGCCTCCGTGCCCTCGGAGCCGTCCACCTGCCGGCACCCGAGGCTCAACACGCCCGACGGGACCCAGACGGCGACCGCGACCGACCAGTACGCCGCCAGGCATAACCCCTTCGTGTACTTCCACTCGATCATCGACTTCCCGACGTGCCAGGCGAACGACGTCGACTTGAACCA
This sequence comes from Actinomycetota bacterium, assembly GCA_046732465.1. Lineage (GTDB taxonomy): Bacteria > Actinomycetota > Thermoleophilia > Solirubrobacterales > 70-9 > DASUPK01. Next base: position 6,144 of record JBKPND010000111.1, on the reverse strand, counting down.
GCTCGCGCCGGACCTGGCCTCCGCCTCCACCACACCCAACTACGCGTTCATCACGCCCGATCTCTGCAACGACGGGCACGACGAGCCTTGCCCGGACGGCCAGCCGGGTGGCATGGTCCAGGCGAACCGCTTCCTCCAGGCCCTGGTGCCGCAGATCCTCGCCTCGCCCGCATACAAGGACCGCGGCCTCTTGATCATCACCTTCGACGAGGCGGAAGCGGAGCCGGGCGAGCAGGCCGACGCAAGTGCCTGCTGCGGGGAGAAGCCGGGGCCCAACACCATCAATCCGGGAGGTCCGGCGCCTGGGCCCGGCGGCGGGCGGATCGGGGCCGTGATGCTGTCGTCCTGCATTCAGGCGGGGACGGTCTCAAAGGACCCCTACAACCACTACAGCCTGCTGCGCTCGATCGAGGACAACTTCCGGCTTCCGCATCTCGGCTTCGCGGGCCAGGCGGGCCTCAAGCCCCTCGACGAGCAGGTCCTCAACAATCACGGCTGCCCGGTGCCGCAGAAGAAGTGCAAGAGGAAGAAGCGGCACAAGAAGCACCACCCCCACGCGGGGGCCGCGAAGAAGCACAAGCACAAGAAGTGCAAGAGGAAGCGCGCGAAGAAGAAGCGGCCCCGGGCCGCCGCGCTTCCCTAAGCCGCGACGGCCTTCGCGGCGGTCACGATCCGCTCATAGGTCTCCTCCGGATGGGAGACCATCGCGCAGTGTCCGCTCGCGACCTCGATCGTGTCGGCGCCCATTCGCTCCGCGAACTGCCTCTCGCCGTCGGGTGGGATCACCTCGTCGTTCTCCGCGACCAGATACCACGACGGCAGTGACTTCCAAGCGGGGGTGCCCATCACGTCGTCGAATGCGGACATGGTCAGGGGCTGCTGCACGGCGTACATGACCTTTGCCTTGACCGGATCGATGTCGGCGGCGAAGTGATTGAGGAAGTCGTCCTCGGGGATCCAGGCGAAGCCCTCCGAGTCGACATCGATGTTCGCCACCCCCGGGGTCGGAGGACCCTGCTGCAGCAGGGCGCCGATCGACTCACCCTCGTCGAGCCCGAAGCCCGCGATGTAGACGAGGCCGACGACGTTCGGCGCGTCGGTGCCGAGGGAGGTGATGACCTGGCCCCCGTAGGAGTGGGCCGCGAGAACCGTCGGGCCGTCTTGGCGGCTGAGCACGCGGCGGACCTTCGCGACGTCATCCGCGAGCGAGGTCTCCGGAATCTGAGGTGCGGTGACCTTGTAGCCGTCGGCCTGCAGACGCTCGATGACGTCGCTCCAGCAGGAGCCGTCCGCCCAGGCTCCGTGGACGAGCACGATGTTCGGCAATCCAGCCATGAGTCGAGTCCTTTCATCGGGACGCCGACCCTATAACTCGGGCGCGGCCGGGCCTGAAACGACCTCGTGAACGGAAGCGCGGGCTAGCTGACGCGCGCGCAGATCCGGAACCGCAGCGAGCGCGCGGCCACCTTGCCCTGCCGGTCGGTCGCCGTGACCTTGAGGCGGTGGCGCCCGCCCCGGAGGTGCAGGCGAGGCAGGCGGGAGTTCTCGCGCTGCGTCTTCATCACCGAGCGGCCGTCGAGCTTGGCCCGCACCTTGCGGATCGCCGAGTTCGCCAGCACGGAGACCTTCGCCTTGAGCCTCGGGACGCAGCGCTTGCCGCCCACGCCGGTGACCTTTACGTAGGGGGCGAAGGCGGCCGCCTTCACGTCGTTCCAGTTGCCCTGCGGGTTGCTCGAGTCCATCACGTCGTTGAACGCGTACCAGAGCATCATCTGGGGAGCGCCCTCTGAGATCGCCATGTCGCGCATGGACTGCATCTCGCCGCGGGTCGGGAAGCGATCGGCGGAGGGCTCGTACTCGGACCAGGAGAAGGCCTGGAGCACGAAGACGGGCTTGCGTCCGTACTGCGCAGCGAGCTGGCGCGTGTCCTGGGCGTAGCCGCTGAGGGCGTCCATGTTGTTGCCCTTGCCGATCGGGTAGTAGTCGGCGCCGACGTAGTCGGCAGTCTCCTCGAACGGCTCGAGCTGGCTGGTCAGCACGCCGTTGTCGTTGGGGATCGTGACGTAGAGGGTGGGCTTGTCCGGCGCGATCGACTTCACCTCGCCGGCGAGCGCCTTGGCCTGGGAGACGTTCTGCGCGGTCGGCGAGAGCTCATCGCCCACGTAGAAGCCCCACGTCGCGGGGTGGTCCTTGACCAGGCCGAGGGCCCACTGCTTGAACTCGGCGTTGCTCGAGCACGGGCAGTCGGGGCCCAGGTAGCGGTAGTAGGAGTGCAGGTTAGTGCCATCCCGCCAGGCGTGATCGTTGAGCGGCCAGATCAGCTGGATTCCGGCGGCCTGAGCCTCGTCGGCGTAGTGCCGAACCTGCTCGGCGTTGCCGAACCAGGCTGTGTAGTTGAGGACGTATTTGAAGCCGGCGTCGGCGATCGTGCGCAGCCGAGCGCCGCAATCCTCGGTCGTAGAGTTGGGTGCGCACTGCTCGTAAACGCCCTGGGGTGGGAGCGCGGCCTTCGCCGGGGCCGGATTCCAGAGCAAAAGAGTGGCCATGCATACGAGCCCGGCGAGGATCGCGACTCGGGCCGAGCGCGAGCTTTGGCCGAACGGTCCAGGGAATGTGGTCCGGGTGGGGTGCATGGGTCGGGCTTCCTGCCTGACTGAGAGATCGGACCGCTACCAAAAGTGATGAGGCACCCTGGACGGGATTGGACGTTCGTCACTTGAGCCATTTTTTGGGTAGTGGACGCATTGCCTACGCCCAATCGGGGAAAAACCCGGATGAATGTCGGCTTTCCGCTGGTGATACTGCGCTTCGATGAGGAGCTCGCCGCAAGGGGCGGCGCGCATTTTCACCTCGACCTCGACTCAACTCACGGGAGAGAAACTGTGATGAACACCCTTAGGGGGCGTTTGCTCTTTGTGTTCGCGCTTACGTCGCTTGCGATCGGCGCGATGACTGTCGATTCAGCACTCGCCCAGAGTTCCGCCAGTTTCTGCGTCAAGAAGAAGAATCCGAACAAGGGCATGCTGAAGGTCGCGACGGGGACGACGTGCAGCAAGGGTTACTCGCTGCTCTCCCTCAGCTCGCCGCAGGGCGCTCCGGGTCCGCAGGGCCCCGTCGGCCCTCAGGGCGCGACCGGAGCCACCGGTGCGACCGGTGCGCAGGGTGCCCAGGGCGCTCAGGGTGCCCAGGGTGCGACCGGCGCGACCGGTGCCACCGGCGCGACCGGTGCTACCGGTGCGGATGGGCCTATGGGTCCCCAGGGTCCCATCGGCCCGCAGGGCGTCCCCGGTCCCCAGGGACCGCAGGGCGACCAGGGTCCGCAAGGTGCCCAGGGTCCGCAGGGCCAGACCGGCGACACCGGTCCGCAGGGCCCGCAGGGCGCGACTGGTGCCACTGGCGCCACAGGTGCCACCGGCGCCACGGGTGCTATCGGCCCGCAGGGTCCGCAGGGCCTGACCGGCGACACCGGTCCGCAGGGCCCGCAGGGTGACACTGGCCCGCAAGGCCCGCAGGGTGAGACCGGCGCCACCGGCGCCACCGGCGCTACCGGCGCAACCGGCCCGCAGGGCCCGATCGGCCCGCAGGGCCCGGTCGGTCCTCAGGGTGAGGTCGGCCCTCAGGGTCCGCAGGGTGAAACTGGAGCCACAGGTGCCACTGGTGCCACTGGTGCGCAGGGAGCCCAGGGTCCGCAGGGCGACACCGGTCCGACCGGCCCCGCCGGCGCGACCGGCGCCACTGGCGCGACCGGCGCGACCGGTGCGCAGGGACCGCAGGGCGATACCGGCCCGCAGGGTCCTCAGGGCCCGATCGGTCCTCAGGGCGTGGCTGGTCCGCAGGGTGAGACTGGTGCCACCGGTGCCACCGGTGCCACTGGCGCCACGGGCGCGACCGGCCCACAGGGTCCGCAGGGCGAGACCGGTGCTCAGGGTCTGCAGGGCGAGACCGGCGCGGCCGGTGCGACCGGCGCCCAGGGCGATGTCGGTCCGCAGGGTCCGCAGGGCGCGACCGGTGCGACCGGCGCCCAGGGTCCGCAGGGCGAACAGGGCCCGATCGGTCCTCAAGGTCCGATTGGTCCCCAGGGCGTCCCGGGCCCCCAGGGTGAGACCGGTGCCACTGGTGCCACTGGCGCCACTGGTGCAACCGGCTCCCAGGGTGCGCAGGGCGATGTCGGTCCGCAGGGTCCGGAGGGTCCGCAAGGTCCCCAGGGTCCGCAGGGCGCGACAGGTCCGACTGGTCCCGCGGGGCTCGGAACGCCGGTGACGACCACCACGACCACATCCGGAACAAGGAGTGCCAACTCGTACAGCGCCACTCTCACCGGAGGCGGGACCAATCCCGCGGTGACGGCAACGACTGGCACCCGGGCGATGGTGATCGCAACCGGATTCCTGCGACCCAGCCCGGACGCGGAGTGTTTCATGAGCTTCGCGGTCTCGGGTGCCACCACTCAGGCATCAACCGACGAGCGGGCGGTGATCCGCGAGCACGGCAGCAGTTCTGGCACCGGCGGAATTCAGGCGAGCACCACGACGGTGATCACCAACCTGACCGCAGGGTCGAACACCTTCACCCTCCAGTACAAGGGTGACAACACGAACACCTGCACGTTCTCGAACCGCAGCATCACGGTTATTCCGCTCGGCTAGTCCGAGAAGTAAAGAGATCCATTGGAACGCGGCGTCGCTTCGGCGGCGCCGCGTTTCTGTCTGGCCTCAAGTCTCGGTCAACTCGACCGATTAGTTCCAGACCTCCACGACCGACTACCTAGGTAGGGTGCCCGCGCATGTACAGACTCCGTGAATCCCGCACAGCTCTCGTTCTCATCGTGCTCGTCGCAGCCGTGGCTGTGGTCGCCTTCCTGGTGCTGCGGAACGACGACAACGGGAGCTCCGAGCCCGCGTCCACGCACGGGCCTGAGGGGATCTCACAGCAGGGCCTGGTCGACCTAGCCCACTCGGTCGACCATCAGGTTTGGTGGGCCGGCCCGCGCAGCGGCTCGAGGTATGAGCTGACGATCGCGGACAACGGCAACATCTTCATTCGCTACCTGGCACCCAACACCCCGGTGGGCTCACGCAACGTCGCCTCCCTGACGGTGGGGACCTATCCCGCCGCTGGCGCCAACCTGGAGAAGGCGGCAGACAAGCCCGGTGCGAAGACCGGCCAGGCCCCCGACGGGGCCCTGGTGGTCACGAACTCGAACAATCCGACCAGCGTCTACATCGGCTATCCGGACGCCGACCATCAGGTCGAGGTCTACGACCCGGACCCGAAGGAGGCGTTCAGTCTCGCCACCTCCGGGGCGATCGTCCCGATCAGCTGAGCGCTAGACCCGGTCCGCCGCGAGCCACTCCTCAAAGCTCGGACCGGCGAGCTTCGCGCCCGGGTTGGGAAGCGCGGCGCCCTCCGCATAGGCAGCGGCGTCCGGATCTTCGGACTGGCCGGCCTCGCGGATCTCAGTCGAGTCACCCCGGCTGGCGAAGAGCGCGGCGGCCAGATCGGCGAGGCGCTCCTCTCGCGGGCCGGCGACCTCGGTGATGCTGCCGTTTTCGATCTCCGGCTCCTCGGCCGCGTCGGCGAGCGCTTCGGCGACGACCCGGGCTGCCACGGGCTGCGTCTGCATCTCGGGTAGGTAGGCGACGCCGTCCTGGGTCATCCAGCCGACGAACTGATCGAAGAACTCGTGGAACTGGGCTGCGCGGACGATCCGGACCGGGAGCGGGCCTTCCAGCACTGCCCTCTCCTGCGCCATCTTGGCCGCGTTGTAGCCGCCCTGGAACTTGTCGATGCCGATGATCGAAACGACGATGATTCGCTTCACCCCGGCCTCTGAGCCGGCTCGCTGGAGGTTCCGAGCCGAGGTGGTGAAGAACTTCGTTGCCTCTTCCTGGTCTGGCGTGGGCCACGTCGCCGTATCGATGATGGTGTCGACCCCGGCGAGCGCCTCGTCGAGGCCGTCACCGCTGATCACGTCGACGCCCTTGGAGCGCGCGATCGGGACCACGTCGTGTCCGCGCTGCTCGAGGACCTCGACGAGGGGCGATCCGAGCCGTCCCGTGGCTCCCGTGACCGCAATCTTCTGAGTCCCGTGTTCGGCCTGCATCGTTGCCTCCTTTTCGTCGTTCACCCATACGACGAACGGGA
>JBKPND010000110.1:0-5110 GCA_046732465.1 Actinomycetota bacterium | reverse complement strand
GCGTAGACCACGAGATGCCGGTGGTCAGCTACGTGCCGCTGATGATGTTCGCAATCCTCTTCGGGCTCTCGATGGACTACCAGGTGTTCCTGGTCTCACGGGTCGCGGAGCGCCATCAGGGCGGTGCCGACAACAGCGAGGCGGTGAGAGCCGGGCTGGTCAACGCCGGACGAGTGATCGCAGCCGCCGCGACGATCATGTTCCTCGTCTTCTTCAGCTTCGTGATCAACGGCGACCCGGTGGTCAAACAGTTCGGGGTCGGGCTCGCGGTCTCGGTCGCAATCGACGCCCTGGTGGTGCTCCTGATCATGCCGGGCATCCTGGAGCTCACTGGCGAACGGAACTGGTTCCTGCCTCGCTGGCTCGACCGCGCGCTGCCCGATCTCAAGGTCGAGGGGGATCCGGAGATGAAGGCCGAGACGCCCACCACGCAGGCCACCGCCTGAGCGGACCCCCGCGTATCATCGGCGCCCCCGGGCGCGTAGCTCAGCGGGAGAGCGCTCCCCTCACACGGGAGAGGTCGCTGGTTCGATCCCAGCCGCGCCCACTCTCGGCATGCGGGAAAGCCGAGGGCCGGCTCGAAGGCCGGCCCCCGGTAGTCCCGCGTGGAAGCGGAGCCGACTAGGTCGTCGGCGCAGGCTCGCTGTTCATCGCCTTCGCCTTCTGGGAGACGCACTTGCCGAAGGCGTTCTTCTTGTTGCGGTTGGTGCCGTAGAAGTCGGTGAACGACTTCCCGTCGTGGCTCGCCGCGAAGCCCGCGTCGCCGCGCTCGGCCCGACACTGCTGCGCAGCGTTCTGGACGTTCTCGTCCTGCTGCGCCTCGATGGAACGGACCTTGCCGCTCACGCACTTGCCGAACGCGTTCCGGCCGTTTTGGTTGGTGCCGTAGAACTGGTCGAACGTCATTCCGCCGTGACCCGTGGCGAAGTTCGGGTCAGCCTGCTCCGCCTTGCACTCCTGGGCGGCGTTGGCGGTCACGTTGCGGGCTGACTTGCCGTGCTGGCGCTGGCAGTTCCGCATTGCGTGCTGGCCCTTCGGCGGGTCTCCGTAGAGACCCTTGAAGGCCTTCACGCCCATCGAGTGCAGGTCGGTCGTGCACTGGTGCGCCGCCACCTGGTTGGGATTTGGCGTGTCGTTGCCGTTGCCCGCCAGCGCCGTGCTCGCTCCGATGGCGCCGAGGCCGATGCAACAGAGCACCACGCTCCCGATCCTCTTCATCGTTCCCTGTACCTCCTCGGTCAGTTCGTGTCGGAAATCCGCTGTTCGTTTGGGACAGCGACGCGCACCCGGCTTGGGTTACGTTCAACCGCTCGCGGCCCGGTGCCTATTCGTCCAGGGTGGTCGCAGGCTGATCACGAAGTTGAGCTGCCCCGCACCGGGCACCGCCGCGCCCACCAGGTAGCCGCGCCGGCTTCGAGCCGCGGCCGCCCTCCCGCCGCTCGCCGGAACCGGCGGGCGACCGGCGAGGACGGCCGTCCCTCGCATCGCATCGAAGCGAACGATCTGCCGTGTGGGCGAGCCGTTCGCGCGGCCGCCGAGCAGATATACGAACCCGTCGAGGGTGAGCGCCGCCGCATCCGTCACCGGCCGCGGAAGCCGGCCCGCGATCACCGCACGCTCCGTCGCCACGTCGTACTCCTGGATCAGGTTGCTGGGCACGCCGCCCGCGAGGCGGCCGCCGAGCGCGTAGATGCGGTCGCCGACCGCGGCGCCGGCCGCGCCGGTGACGGCGACCGGGAGCTTCGCGACTCGGATCGGCCCGCCCCCGCCGACGCGCCTGAGCACCGATGCCACCGGCACCCGGTGCCCCTGCATCCCGCGCCGTGTCCCCCCGAGCAGGTAGGTGGCCCTCGAGGTCCTGGCGCTGGCCGGGCCCGGCGCGGGCGCCACCGCCAGCTGCCGGCGAACGCTCAGCGGAAGCCTCCGCCGGGCGGCGACGGCGACGATCTTGCCGGGCTTCCGGGCCGTCGCCGGCCGGTGACCGGCCGACGCGGAACCGCCGATCGTGTGAACCGCGATGAGGAGCAGGCCCGCGAGCGACCCGAGCAGGATCGCCAGACGCGCCGGGCCACCCTCACCAGGACCAGCCATGAGCCGAGGGTCTCCGCCCCGGCTGAAGAGGGCCTAAGCCGCCGGAACGCGGCGAACCTGTAACCGTCCAGGCCGCCGCATGACTGAAGACCATGAACTGGTCCAGCGACTTCGCGAGGGCGACGAGGCCGCCTTCGCCGAGTTGATCGATAGCTACGGCGCGACGATGTTGCGCGTCGCACAGATGTACGTGCGGGATCGCGCCACCGCGGAGGAGGTCGTGCAGGAGACCTGGCTCGCGGTGCTTAACGGGATCGACCGCTTCGAGGAGCGCTCCAGCCTGAAGACGTGGCTGTTCCGGATCCTCACGAACCGGGCCAAGACCCGGGGCGAGCGGGACGGGCGCATGGTGCCCTTCTCCTCGCTCGCCGGCGCGGCCACGGAGGGCGAGGAGCCGTCCGTCGACCCGGACCGCTTCCTCGGGCCGGATTCCCCCCATCCCGGCGCGTGGGCGGCGCCGCCCGTGGGCTGGCCCCAGGACCGGCTGCTGGAGTCGGAGATGCTCGGGGTGATCGAGATGGCGATCGACAAGCTGCCCGAGGCGCAGCGCGAGGTGATCTTGCTGCGCGACGTCGACGGCTGGGAGCCGATGGAGGTCTCGGACGTCCTCGGCATCACCGACGGCAACCAGCGAGTGCTGCTCCACCGGGCCCGCTCCAAGGTGCGCGCCGCGCTCGAGGAGTACCTGAATCCGGAGCTCGCCGGAGGTTCATCGTGAGCCTGTTCACCAGGGAGATGCCCTGCCAGGAGCTCGTCGAGCTCGTCACCGCCTACTTCGACGGCAGCCTCTCGCGCCGCGACCGGCGCCGCTTCCGGGCGCACATCTCAGGCTGCGATCACTGCACCGCCTACGTCGAGCAGATGCGCCTGCTGATCGAGGCGACCGGGCGCCTGCGCGAGGAGGACATCGAGCCCGAGGCCCGGGACGAGCTGCTCGCCGCCTTCCGCGGCTGGAAGGAAGGGCGCGCCTAGGGGCTCAGCAGCTTCTCGAGCAGGTGCATGTACTGCACCAGGCTCCGAGTCCCGAGAAACTCGTCGATCACGCGCTGCCGCGCGGCCTTCCCCACCTCCGCGGCCCGCTCGGGGTCCGAGATGAAGCCGTCCACGGCGCGAGCCGCCCCCTCCAGATCGGTGGGATCGTCGATCAGGACCCCAGAGACTCCGTCCTCGATCTGATCCTGGATCCCGCCGATGCGGCTCGCGACCATCGGCCGCGCCTTCCACATCGCCTCCGCGACGGTCAACCCGAAGCCCTCAGCCAGGCTCTTCTGCACGATCACGTCGGAGCGCCGCTGGATCGCGTTGACCATCGCGGCATTCTCCTCGACGTCAGCCATGGGGAGCGAGACGAGGTGGGTGCGCGAGCGCTGCTCCGGCGGCAGCTCCTGCCGGCGGGTGGTGACCTCCTCCAGGACCTCAGCCCCCTCGGGGTCGTCCGAGACCCCAGCGACCGACGGTCCCGCCAGGAGCAGGTGGGCGTCCTTGTGCCGGTTGTACTCGGCGAAGGCGTTCAGCACGCCGACCGGATCCTTCAGCCGGTCCCAGCGCGAGACCTGGCTCACCATCGGGGCGCCGCCCGGTACCGGATCGTCCTGGACCAGCTCCGCCGAGCGGGCGACGCGGGCCATGCTGCCGTCGAAGCGCTGGAACTGGGCGTCCGCCGGCTCGCCGCCGTCGCCCACGCCGATCACGCCCAGGATCGACTCCACGGCCTTCGGCTCGAGGTCCTGATTCTTGGGCGAGAAGGCGTCGATCGACGGCGGGACGATCCAGACGCGCTCCTCGTCGAGTCCCTCCCAGACGAACCGCTCGCGCGAAAAGACGTAGGCGTCGGCGTCCTCGACGTAGCGCCGCATGAAGTCCCACGCCTCGCGGGCGAGGTCGCCCGGGCTGTCCACCCCGATGTGGCAGCGCCAGATCACCCTGACGTCGCTCGCGACCACGTGGGGCACGAGGCCCGCCGGCTGCGGATCGTGGATGTAGACGATGTCGTCGGGGTGAACGAGGTCCACGAGCTCGGCGGCGGCCTCCGCCAGGGCGGCGTCGTACACCTCGCGCTCGTTGGGGCCGAGCGGGCCGCCGTCCCCCTTCGACCCGTGCAGGCGGTTGTGGATCCGCTTCGTGATGCGGAAGAAGTCCGGGTTCCCGGCGATCGTCATCCAGCGCACGTCGACGCCGGCGCCTCGCGCATAGGCAAGGAGCGACTGGAGCAGCTCGGCCACACCCCCGCCGCGCGCGGTCGAGTTGACGTGCCAGACGACCCGGCCGCGAAGCAGCTTCCGCGATTCGGCGATCGCCTCGTCGACCTCGCTGTAGCGCTCGCCGAGCAGCGCCTTGAAGCGCTCCAGCGAGAACGAGGAGACCTGGACCTCGTGCAGCGCGGGCATCCACCGGACCCTATTGGTCGCGGCCCGGCGGCCGCCCCGGAATCCGGGACTAGGCTGCGCGCGTGCTCCAGCTGCTGCCCCTGGCCCTCGGTTCGGCCGTCTACCCCACCCTGCTCGCGGTGGTGATCCTGATCCTCACCCAGCCCAACCCGAGGCGGCTGCTCGCCGCCTATCTCGCCGGGGCGATGCTGACCAGCCTGCTGATCGGCCTGGTCATCGTCGGAGGCCTCGGCCCAGGCCACCTGCTGAGGGCAGCAGCGGCCACACGATCAACCCGGCGTGGGACCTCGTGGTCGGCCTGCTGCTGCTCGCCCTGTTCTACGCGCTGCTCACCGGCCGGGACCACCGCTTGGCCGAGCGGCGGGAGCGGAAGCGGGCGGAGCGTGCCAAGAGCAGCAAGGAGCCATGGTCGGATCGCGTCCTCGCGCGCCAGTCGATCGTCTTCACCTTCGGGGTGGGCATGGCACTCAACCTGCCCGGCGCCCTCTACCTGATCGCCCTCAAGGAGATCGCCGCCGCCGACCAGAGCACGGCCCAGAACCTCCTGGAGCTCGCCGTCTACAACGTGATCATGTTCGCCTGGGCCGAGATCCCGTTGATCGGCTACGGGGTGGCTCCGGAGCGGACCGAGG
>JBKPND010000109.1:0-18318 GCA_046732465.1 Actinomycetota bacterium | reverse complement strand
GTGATCGCCGAGATCGTCGCCGAGGGCGTCGAGTCGGGAGAGCTCCCAGGACAGGACCCGGAGGTGACCGGCGCGGCGCTGGTCGGTGCCATCGGCGAGACGATGATCGGCCCCCTGTCGCCCACCGCCAACGGAGGCGATCCCGAAGCGCTGATCGCCTCCCTGATCGACTTCTGCATTCGCGCAATCGGAGAGGAGCCAGCACATGTCGACAGTTGAGGCCTCATCACGAAACAGCATCAACGGAGTTCGCACCCACGAGGTCACCAACCAGCCGCCGCCGCTCGTCGACTACAACGTCTTCACCGCGGACCGGGTCCTGGGAGAGGCCGTCCGGCGCGAGGGCGCCGAGTGGGCCGTCGAGAAGATCTCCAAGGTCGGCGAGATCGCCGGACGCGGCGACGTGATCGAGCTCGGGCGCCTCGCGAACGAGAACCCGCCCAAGCTCCGCACCCACGACCGCTACGGCAACCGGGTGGACGAGCCCGAGTTCCACCCCGCCTGGCACGAGCTGATGCGGCTCGGCATCTCGCACGAGCTCCACTCCCTCCCGTGGCGAGAGCCCCAGCCGGGTGCGCATGTCGCGCGCGCCGCGGCGTTCATGTGCTTCTCGCAGGCCGAGGCGGGAGTCGGCTGTCCGATCTCGATGACGTACTCGGTTGTCCCCGCGCTCCGCAAGCAGCCCGAGCTCGCCGAGGAGTGGGAGCCGCGGATCCTCTCGAACGTCTACGACCCGCGCCAGATCGCGGCGAGCGAGAAGGAGGGCTCCCTGTTCGGCATGGGGATGACCGAGAAGCAGGGCGGCTCCGACGTGCGCGCGAACACGACCGTCGGCCGTCCGATCAACGGCGGCGGGCCGGGCGCCGAGTACGAGCTCACCGGCCACAAGTGGTTCTTCTCGGCGCCGCAGTGTGACGCGTTCCTCGTCCTGGCACAGGCCGAGGGCGGCGTCTCCTGCTTCCTGATGCCGCGCCGCCTGCCCGACGGCGAGCTCAATCGCTTCCGGCTGCAGCGACTCAAGGACAAGCTCGGCAACCGCTCCAACGCCTCCTCCGAGATCGAGTTCGCCGGGGCATGGTCGCGTCTCGTCGGCGAGGAGGGCGCGGGCGTGCGGACGATCATCGAGATGGTCAACCACACCCGGCTCGACTGCGCGTCGGGCAGCGCCACCGGCATGCGCCACGGCGTCGCCCAGGCGATCAACCACGCCGATCACCGCTCCACCTTCGGGAAGCTGCTGATCGACCAGCCCCTGATGCAGAACGTGCTCGCCGATCTCGCGGTCGAGTCCGAGGCGGCGACGATCGCCTCCCTGCGGCTCGCCCGCGCCTACGACGAGGCGATCGCCGGTGACGACGAGGCGCAGGCCTTCAAGCGCATCGCGAACGCCGTGCTCAAGTACTGGATCTCGAAGCGCGGCCCGAGCCACGCGGTCGAGTGCCTCGAGTCACTCGGCGGTAACGGCTACGTCGAGGAGTCGGGGATGCCCCGCCTCTACCGGGAGGCGCCTCTCGCCTCGATCTGGGAGGGATCCGGGAACGTGCAGTGCCTCGACGTCCTCCGCGCGATGGTGAAGAGCCCGGACTCGGTCGAGGCCTTCGCGAACGAGGTCGGCGAGGGCGCGGTGCTCGAGCCGCGGCTGGACCGGTTCGCCGCGAAGCTCCGCGAGGACCTGCAGACGGATCCCGGCACACTGGAGTCGAGGGCGCGCTCGCTGGTCGAGCGGATGGCGCTCGCCCTGCAGGGGTCGCTGCTGGTGCGGTTCGCCGACGAGGCGGTCGCGGAAGCGTTCGTCGCCTCTCGCCTCGAGGGTGACTGGGGCCACGCCTTCGGCACCCTGCCCGCGGGCACCGACTTCACGCGGATCATCGATCGGCACCGCGCCGCGGTCTGATGAGCGATTACGAGACGTTGCGCTACGAGCGCGACGGGCACGTCACCATGCTCACCTACGACCGCCCGGGGCAGCGGAACGCCGTCAACCGCCAGATGAACCGGGAGCTCCACCACGCCTGGCAGCGCTTCCGCGACGCCGAGGACGAGTTCGTCCTGGTGATCACCGGCGAGGGCGACGCCTTCTGCGCGGGCTGGGACCTCGAGGACGCCGCCGAGCTGGGCGAGGGCGGCCGGCCCGACTGGGATCAGTTCAAGACCAGCGTCTACAACACGCCGGGCGAGTGCGGCTACACGCGGCGGATCGACGTCTTCAAGCCCGTGATCGCCGCCGTCAACGGCTGGGCTGTCGCCGCCGGGCTCGAGAACGCGCTGCTCGCCGACATCCGGATCGCAGCGGAGAACGCCGTCTTCGGAGCGCTCGAGCGCCGGTGGAACATCGTCGGCGGCGACGGCATGAACGTCCGCCTCACCCTCGCGGTCGGCTACGGCCGGGCGATGGAGATGATCATCACCGGCCGCCCGGTGGAGGCGGAGGAGGCGCTGCGGATCGGGCTCGCCAACGAGGTGGTCCCGGAGGGGAAGGCGCTCGAGCGGGCGATGGAGCTGGCACAGCAGATCGCCGAGCTCCCTCAAGGCGCGATCCGGTCCGACAAGGAGACGATGGTGCGCAACGTCGGCCGGACCTACGAGGAGCAGCTCCGCCAGGAGGCCGAGAACACGATGTCTATGTTCGCGCGCCGCGACTCCCACGCGATCGGGGCGCGGGCCTTCAAGGAGAGGCGCGCTCCCGAGTGGCCGCACCACGGCCTGTGAGACGCGAGCTGGCGGACGGCTACGAGCTGGACGACGACCCCGACCGGTCGACATCGACACCGTCCATCGCTACCTCTCCGAGGAGTCCTACTGGGCGAAGGGCCGCCCCCGCCAAGAGGTCCAGCGGCTGGTCGCGGAGGCGACCCGCGTGATCGGGATCTACGCCCCCGACGGCTCCCAAGGTCGCTTTCTGCCGCGTGGCCAGCGACGGCGCCGCCTTCGCTTTCCTCGGCGACGTCTTCGACTAGACGGCGGGGCTAGGCTGTTCCGCATGTGCCGGAACATCAGACAACTGCATAACTTCGACCCACCCGCCACGCAAGAGGAGGTCGACGACGCGGCTCTTCAGTTCGTCCGCAAGATCAGCGGCTCGAACAAGCCGTCGAAGGCGAACGCCGAGGCGTTCGACCTGGCAGTCGACGAGGTGGCAGCCGCGACGCGGAAGCTCCTCGATTCGCTGGTCACCAACGCTCCTCCGAAGAACCGCGAGGAGGAGGCGGCCAAGCGGCGGGCTAAGTACGAAGCCCGTTTCGCCTAGACCAGCTGGTCACGTGCTCGGGCACGGGTAGGTCCCGCGTCAGGTCGGGCGCCGGGACCGGGTCGCCGGTGGCGAGCGTGAGGGGAAGCTGACCGGCCCAGTAGGGCAGGTCGAGGTCGTCGTCGTCATCGAGCGGCGGACCGCTGCGGACCTTCGCCGAGGCCTCCTCGATCTCCATCGAGAGGACCTTCGTCGAGCGCAGATCGGTCTCGCTGGGGCTGCGGATCTCCTCGGCGCGACGCGGGGCAATGTGCTCGACGACCAGGCGCAGCGCCCTCTGCTTCTCGTCTGGGTCGGTCACCTCCCGGGCGTTGCCCAGGACCATCACCGAGCGGTAGTTGAGCGAGTGGTGGAGCGCGGCGCGGGCGAGGACCAGGTCGTCGACCAGCGTGACGGTCAGGCAGCATTGGGCCCCGTCGGCCAGGACCCTGAAGGTTCGGTTGGCATTCGCGCCGTGCAGGTAGAGCGTCTCCCCCTCCCGCGCGTGGATTGTCGGGATCACGTAGGGCTGCCCGTCCTGCACGAAGCCGACGTGGCAGATCAGCGCCTCGTCGAGGATCGAGTGGACGAGGTCGCGGTCATGGCTGCCTCGGCCGGGCTTGCGAAAGACCTTGGTGCGCTCGGTGGGCTCGTACTGCGGCATTGGCCGATGTTAGGCGCGGGCCCGCTCACGGCGGGGACGAACTGGGTGGCGCCGATGCGCCACTCTGGAGCACCCGGAGCGAGCCTCTACTGGTGGGTCGCCGGCGGCGAGTGCCCGCGCAGCACCTGAGCGAGACTCCAGGCCGAGACCAGCGCCCAGATCGTCTCGAGCAGGAGGAAGCCGAGCTGCTCCTCGTACCAGGCGAGGACCGCGAGGATCGCCGAGCCGACCAGGTTGAGCACCAGATAGGAGCGGGAGCTCTGGTGGAGCTTGCCGAACTGCGCGGCCGCGTAGGCGGCCAGGATCAGGACCGCGCCGACGATCTGGACGACCTGGTCGATGCGCTCGCCTCTAGCGGGATCCGGCCGGGAGCCAGCGCTCGTCCAGCCTCCGGATCACCGCCTCCGAGAGGCGGACCGCGTCACTCACCGTGCCGTAGTCGACGTTCTCGGGCAGGTCCGTCTTCCAGTGATAGTTGGAGGGGTTCTTCCACCGGTTGCAGGAGGCGATCGAGGCGCACTGGTAGCCGGCCGCCAGCGGGAAGACACCGTCGGTCGCGTTCCGCAGCCGGAGGTTCGGGAAGAGGTCGATGCCGAGCTCCTCGGCCGTGGAGTCGACGAGGTCCAGCGACTCCGCTGGGTACTCGCGGAGCTTCAGCATGCCCTCGCCGCGAAGGGCGAGGAGGTGCGGCGAGCCGATCGTGTCGAGGCAGAGAAAGAACGTCCGGTCGCGGGGGAGCTCGCCGGCGTGCCGCTCCATGAACAGGCCCATCCCCTCGCAGAGCGCTTCCTCGGAGGTGGAGAGGAAGAGCACGCGCGTGTTCTCGGGCGGGCTTTCGGTGAGCGCTCGGGCGATCGCGAGCTGCCCGACGCAGCCCGTCCCGTTGTCATTCGCCCCGGGGACGACCTGACCGGCGCCGATGTGGGCCATGAAGGCTGCCCCGCCGACCGAGAGGAAGGTGCCGAGCGAGGTCAGCCTCCGGCTGCCGAGCGCCGCGCCGGCCGCGACCAGGGCCGGTGCGCCAACCAGCGGCCACATCAGGGGTGGGCTGGTGTCGTTCTGCTCGAACACCCACGGCGCGCTCTCGCCCACGGCCTCAGTGATCGCGGGGTTGAAGAAGAAGGCGGTGTGCGCCGCGTCGTGGTGGGCCATCACGACGATCGTGCGCTTGGCGTCGCTCGGGCCGAGCTCGCCCAGCACGTGATGGCAGCTGCGCTTCGGCAGCATTCGCCGGAAGCGCCTGCCGCCCGGCGGAAGCTCGTCGGCGGTCAGAGCCGCCGCGGCGGCTCCGGTCGCCGCGGCAAGCAGCCGCGCGGCGCCACCGCCACGACGGGCGGCGAGACCGGTCAGGGCCGCGGTGCCGCTGAGCAGGCCGATCGACCACCAGAAGGTGCCGTTCGCCTCGGGCTCCTCTTCGACGCGCACGTCGCGCACGCCCTCGTCGCGCAGGGCCCCGGCCAGCCACTCGGCGGCTCGCAGCTCCCCCTCGGAGGCCGATTCACGCTCGAAGGCGCAGAGCTCGTCGAGCCGCTCGCGCATCCAGGCAGCGTCGGGCGGTGAGGAGATGCTCGTCGATACGTCCGTGGCCATCCGAGAAAACTACGAGAGTTCGTCCGCTGGCGGCGCGACCGGCGGAGAATCGGCGGCCGCAACCTAAGATCCGTGGATGGCAGCTGCAGGCGGCTTGACGCTATTTCGCGTCCGAGGAATCAGGATCGCGGTGGACTTCTCCTGGTTCATCGTCCTCTTCCTGATCATCTTCTGGCTCTCGGGCTTCTACCGGGACGTCCTCAACGCTGAGCAGGGCGATTCGGCCCCCTATGTACTCGCAGTGGCAAGCGCGGCTCTCTTCTTCGGCTCGATCCTGCTGCACGAGCTCGGACACGCCTTCGTCGCGATGCGGAACGGGATCGCCGTCTCCTCGATCACGCTCTGGATGTTCGGCGGAGTGGCTCGCCTGGAGCGGGACTCCGACACGCCCGGAACCGAGTTCAAGATCGCCATCGCCGGGCCGATCGTCACCGCCGTGATCGTGGCCGTCTGCGCGCTGCTGGGACTGGCGCTCGCTGGAGGAGACGAGGTCCGCCGCGCGGCGCTCACCCAGCAGGACACCGAGACCTCCGGCATCGCCGCGATGGTCGTCTGGCTCGGCAGCATCAATCTGCTGGTCCTGATCTTCAACCTGGTCCCGGCGTTCCCGCTCGACGGCGGCCGGATCGCGCGAGCGATTGCCTGGTGGCGCAGCGGCAGTCGCAACACCGGGACGCGCTTCGCCGCCACGCTCGGGGAGTGGTTCGGCCTCTTCCTGATCCTCGCCGGCCTGGGCTATTTCCTGGTCTATCTGGGCGATGTCCTCGGGGGCATCTGGCTCGCCTTCGTCGGCTTCATCCTCAGGGGTGCCGCCAAGTCGGCGATCGCGCAGACGGAGCTCACCAGCCGGATCGAGGGGATCTCGGTCGCCGACGTGATGGACCGGGACCCGGTGGCGATACCCGAGGATGCCTCGATCGAGCAGGCGCTCGACGAGTACTTCCTGCGCTACCGCTCTCCCTGGTTCCCGGTGGTGGACGCGGCGCAGCACGTCGTGGGACTGGTGGACCGACCCACGGCCGACAACGTCCCCGCGGTGGAGCGCACCTCCTCCTCCGTCAGCGACGTCGTGGCGCGCGACAGCGGCTCGCTGACGGTCAGCGAGGACGCGCCGCTCGAGTCGGTGCTCGGCAACGAGTCGCTGAGGCGGCTCGGCGCGCTGGTCGCGACCGACGCCGACGGCCACATCCGGGGCGTTCTGACGATCGACGCGATCGGCAAGGCACTCCGACTACAGACACCGACAGGCAGCCCAGGCACCCTCTAGGGGCGCCCGCCAGAGCCCGCTTTATAGGATCGGTCCCGTGCCGGACCACGACGTACTGGTGATCGGAGCAGGCCTCGCGGGACAGCGGGCCGCGCTCGCGGCGGCCGAACAGGGCGTCTCGGTCGGGATCATCAGCAAGGTTCACCCGGTCCGCTCGCACTCCAACGCCGCACAGGGGGGCATCAACGCGGCGCTCCAGGAGGACGACAGCTGGGAGTCGCACGCCTTCGACACGATCAAGGGCTCCGACTACCTGGCCGACCAAGACGCCGTCGAGATCATGTGCAGGGCGGCGCCCGAGGAGCTCCTCCATCTCGAGCACCTCGGGGTCACCTTCCACCGCAACGAGGAGGGCAAGCTCGGCACGCGCGCCTTCGGCGGCGCCTCGGCGGCCCGCACCTACTACGTCGCCGACATCACCGGCCAGGCGATCATGCACGTGCTCTATGAGCAGCTCATGAAGTTCTCCGAGGAGGTCGCCCGCTACGAGGAGTGGTTCACGACAGGGCTGGCCCTCGATGACGACGGCGAATGCGTCGGCGCGATCTGCCGCAACGTCAAGGACGGCTCGATGGAGCACTTCGGTGCCAAGGCGGTGATCCTGGCGACAGGTGGCAACGGCCAGGCCTGGCATCCGACCACGAACGCGCTGATCTGCACCGGTGACGGGATCGCCCAGGCATACCGGGTCGGGGCCAAGCTGATGGACATGGAGATGATCCAGTACCACCCGACCACGCTCGCGGGCAAGGGCTTCCTGATCACGGAAGGCGCCCGCGGCGAGGGCGCTCACCTGCTGAACGCCAACGGCGAGCGGTTCATGGAGCGCTACGCGCCGAACAAGATGGAGCTGGCCTCCCGCGACGTCGTCTCCCGGGCCGAGCAGACCGAGATCCAGGAGGGCCGCGGCTTCCCCGACGGCACCGTCGCGCTCGACATCACAGTGGTGCCGCGCAAGCGCATCCACGAGGCGCTGCGCGAGATCGTGCTGGTCGGCCGCGACTTCGCCGGCGTCGACATCACCAAGGAGCCGATCCACATCAAGCCGGGCAACCACTACACGATGGGCGGCGTCAAGACCGACAACGAGGGCCGAACCAACGTGCCCGGCCTGTATGCGGCCGGAGAGGTCGCCTGCGTCTCCGTCCACGGCGGCAATCGCCTCGGCGCCAACTCCCTGCTCGACACCCTGATCTTCGGGCGTCGATCCGGCGTCGACGCCGCCGAGCGGGCGAAGGGCCGCGAGCAGACCCACGTCTCCCACGCCCTCTTGAACGACGAGGAGGCGCGCGTCGCCGAGCTTGTCGGTCGCCCGAACAACCCGGGTCGCCGCGTCTCGGAGATCCGCAAGGAGCTGGGCGAGACCATGGATAAGCACGTCGCCGTCTTCCGGGACGCCGAAGGCCTAAACACCGCACTCGAAACGGTGAAGCGGCTCAAGGAGGAGTACGAGAGCTGCTACATCGACGACAAGGGGCAGATCTTCAACCAGGACGTCCTCGGGGCGATCGAGCTCGGCTACATGCTCGACTGCGCGGAGGCGACCTGCGTGGGCGCCATCCACCGCACCGAGAGCCGCGGCGCGCAGTTCCGTACCGACTTCCCCGAGCGCAACGACGAGGAGTGGCTCAAGCACATCGATCTGACCCGGACCGACGACGGGCCCGAGATCAGCTACTCCGAGGTGACCATCACCCAGTGGGAGCCGCAGGAGCGGACCTACTGATGGAGGGCACACCTGACCCGAG
The DNA here is from genome assembly GCA_046732465.1 of Actinomycetota bacterium. Lineage (GTDB taxonomy): Bacteria > Actinomycetota > Thermoleophilia > Solirubrobacterales > 70-9 > DASUPK01. The sequence continues at coordinate 9,823 of JBKPND010000109.1, read as the reverse complement.
GGGTAGGGTGAAGTAGATGGCTGAGTTCACGCTCAAGGTCAGGCGGTTCAAGCCCGAGGAGGGCGAGGGGCCGTACTGGGAGAGCTTCGACGTCGAGCTCGACCCCACCCTGTCGGTCCTCGACGGGCTGCTGCAGGCGAAGGACCGCGACGACGGCTCGCTTGCGGTGCGCTGCTCCTGCCGCGCCGCGATCTGCGGCTCCTGCGGCATGAAGATCAACGGCCAGTCGACCCTGGCCTGCAAGACGATGCTCGAGGAGGCCCAGTCCTACGCCGAGAGCCACGCCGTCGGCGCGCAGGCCGGGGGCGACAAGACCCAGAGCAATGGGAAGACCGAGATCGTCGTCGAGCCGATGGGGAACATGCCGGTGATCAAGGACCTGGTCACAGACATGGAGTCGACCCACTGGACCAAGATCCGCCGGGTCACGCCGTGGCTGCTGCCGGAGGGCGACCCGCCCGAGCGCGAGTACGTCGTCCCGCCCGAGTCGATGATCGACGTCACCCAGTCGATGGCGTGCATCCAGTGCGGCGCCTGTGTCTCCTCCTGCCTCTCGATGGAGGCCGATCCCGACTTCATCGGCCCCGCGGCACTCGCCAAGGCCTACCGCTTCGTCGGCGACCCGCGGGACGCCGAGACCAGGCAGCGCCTCCACGATCTCTCCCAGGACCCGCACGGGATCTACGACTGCACCCACTGCTTCTCGTGCATCGACGCCTGCCCGAAGGGCGTCGCGCCCATGGACCAGATCATGCGGCTGCGGCGCGCGGCGGACGAGGAGGACATCCACGACCAGAACCACGGCCGCAACCACATGGAGGCCTTCACCAAGATCATCCGGAAGAAGGGCACCCTCGACGAGGCCCAGCTCCTGCAGGACTCCTACGCCCCCGGCATCAAGGGCAAGCTGGTGCCGAAGCACGGCGCCGTCAAGGGCGTGCTCGAGTCGCTTCCGACGGCGGTGCGCGGCATCCGCACGGGCAAGATGCGCTCGCTGCCGAAGCTGATCCCGGGCGTGCACGCGAAGCTCCCGGGCGACGCCCAGGACCACGTCAAGCGGATCTACGCCCACGCCGAGGACCATCAGGTCCAGCTCAACCTCTACATCCGCGGCGAGGAGGCCGACCAGGACGAGTCGGTGCCCGAGGGGGAGGCCGTGCCCGAGGCGGAGGTCCAGCCCGAGCCCGACGAGATCACCGATGCGGAGTCGAGGCCCGGAAGCGACACGGGTCTCTCACCGGGGGCCGGCTCATGACGGACCTCAAGCTGGCTTACTGGCCCGGCTGCGTCTCGCGCGGGTTCACGCCGGAGCTCCACGGCTCGACCGCACTGGTGGCGGACCGATTGGGCATCGAGCTGGTCGAGCTCGACCGCGCCAACTGCTGTGGCGCCGGCGTGATCGCCGAGCACAACCAGGAGCTCGCGGACACGCTCAACGCCCGGACGTTCGCCCTCTCCCAGCAGACCGGGCTGCCGATGATGAACATCTGCTCGACCTGCCAGGGCGCCCAGTCCGAGTGCGAGCAGCGCCTCCGCGACTCCGAGTACCGCTCCCACATCAACGAGACCCTCGCGGAGGAGGGGCTCTCGTACGACCCGGAGGGCTTCACCAACAAGAACTTCCTCTGGGTCCTGGTCGAGGACTATGGACTGGACCGCCTCGCCGAGCAGGTGACCCGCCCCCTCAATGGTCTCCGCGTCGGCCCCTTCTACGGCTGCTACATCCTCCGCCCCAAGCACCGGCTCGGCTACGAGGACCACCCCGAGCGCGACCTCTACCTCGACCGCCTGATCGAGGCGCTCGGCGGCGAGGTGGTCCAGTACGACGGCGCGCGGAAGTGCTGCGGCTTCCCGATCATCACGATGGCCCGCGACGTCTCGCTGCGGCAGGCAGGCACGCACATCGGCGACGCGATCGACGCCGATGCGGACTGCCTGGTCACCCCTTGCCCGCTCTGCCACCTCAACCTCGACATGCAGCAGCCCGAGGCCGCCAAGGTCGTGAACCGCGACCTCGGCCTCGCGGTGCTCCATCTCCCCCAGCTCGTCGGCCTCGCCCTCGGCTTCGAGCCGAAGCAGCTCGGCATGCGCAAGCACATCGCCTCGACCGACTGGCTCGAGCAGCGCCTCGCCGAGCCCGTCGCAGCTTAGATGAGCAATTCCACGACCACACGCACGCGGATGGCGCACCTGGCACTTCGCAGCTCTTCGTCCTCGGCCTCTCGCGTGGCGCTGCCACGCCACGCGGCCTGCGTCCTCGATCTGCTCGGCCAGGCGCGCCCCCGCGCACACGCGGCCGTGGAATCACTCATCTAAATGCCGGTCGACCAGCAGCTGCTCGAGATCCAGCAGCGCCTCGCGCTGGTCGAGTCGCGGCTCGAGCAGCTCTTCCAGCACCTCGACCTGAAGCCGCGAGACGGCGACGAGGGGGACGCCGCCCAGGATCCCGAGATCCAGGACCTGCTGGTGAAGGGGAACGAGGCCCAGGCCGTGAAGCGCTACCGGGAGCTCACGGGAGCCGGCATCGCCGAGGCGCAGAGCGCGATCAAGCGCGCCCAATCTGGTGGCTGAGTCCCTGCGCTGAGGTCGTCTCCCCCGCTGGGTAGCTTGGTGGCAGGCCATGGCCTCGACCGCCCCGCCCGAGAGTCAGCATCGGATCAAGGTGCGGATTCTCGTCGTCCTCGCCTCGATCCTCGCCTTCCTCGCGATCTTCACGAGCTGGGTGGACCGGCAGGCGCTCGACACCGACAACTGGGTGGACACCAGCGGCAAGCTGATCGAGGACAAGGAGATCTCGGACGCGCTGGCGGTCTACGCGGTCGACCAGCTCTACGCGAACGTCGACGTCAACGCACTGCTCAAGAAGCGCCTGCCGCGCGACCTTCAACCACTCTCCGCGCCGGCGGCGGCCGGGTTGCGCCAGCTCGCCACGCGGGCGGGAGAGCAGGCTCTGCAGTCGCCGCGAATCCAGACGGCCTGGAAGAACGCGAACCGGATCGCGCACCGTCAGCTGGTCTCCATCCTGAAGGGGAACAACCAGGTCGTCTCGTCCCAGAACGGCAGGGTCGTCCTGGACCTGCGGCCGCTCGTGCTCCAACTCGCCGACCGCATCGGGGTGAAGAAGAACCTCGACCAGAGATTGCCGCCCGACGTCGGACAGCTCGAGGTAGCCGACTCGAAGCAGCTGGACACCGCCCGGACGATCACCAAGCTCATCGAAGGATTCGCCTGGCTCTTCTCGCTGGGCAGCATCGCCCTCTTCGGGATCGCGGTGTGGCTCGCCAGGGGCCGCCGCTGGGTGGTGGTGCTCGGCTATGGCCTCGGGCTGGTCGCGGCCGGACTGGCGGCGATCGCGGTGCGGAGCGCAGCAAAGGGCCTCGTGGTCGACTCACTCGCCAAGACCGAGGAGGCGAAGACGCCCGCCGAGCACGCCTGGGACATCAGCACCTCCCTCCTCCACAGCATCGCCTCGAGCGTGATCATCTTCGGGGTCCTCTTCGTCATCGCCTCCTTCCTGGCCTCGCCGGCGAAGTCCGCGGTCAGCATTCGCCAGGCGCTGGCGCCGACGCTGCGCGAGCGTCAGGGGCTGGTCTGGTCGGTGTTCGCGGCCGTGGCGCTGCTCGCCGTGATCATCTGGCCGCCTGACGGAACCCGCGGGCTGGTGATCACGCTGGTATTGATCGCACTCGCAGGGGTGGGCCTCGAGGCCCTGAGGCGAAGGACCGACCACGAGTTCCCCGGGGCGAAGCGCGGGGACTGGATGCAGGCGATGCGCGAGCGCGCTCGCCACGCCGGCGCGGAGACGGGCCGGCGGATCAGCTCGGCGGTCAAAGGGCTCACCGATCAGGAGAAGGATCCGGAGGACGCCAAGCTCGATCGCCTCGAGCGGCTCGGGGAGCTGAAGGAGAAGGGCGTGCTGACCGCGACCGAGTTCCGCGAGCAGAAGAAGAAGATCCTCACCGGCTAGCCGCGATCCTCCGCTGGATCCACTTCGCCCCCACCGTGTCCGTGAGCCCGTGGACGACGATCGAGGCGAGGATCACGTAGGCGGCCGCTTCGAATATGGCGTCCGCGTGGCCGACGTCGGAGTTCAGCACCAGCTCGGCGAACAGGATCCCCGCCACCCCCTTGGGGCCGAACCAGGCGATGAAGCGCCTGTGCGGCGCCGGGAGGTCCACCTTCACGAAGGAGAGCCCGATCGCGACTGGGCGGGCGATCACTAACGCGAAGGCGATGAAGGCGGCCAGCAGGGCGATGTTGTCGTGGTAGCCCGTCGCGACGATCAACCCGCCGAAGGCGAAGAACGTGAGCACCTGGAGGATCGAGCTGACGTTCTCGCTGAAGACCACGAAGTCGTCGGCGATGTCGTGTTCGGCCACCCCCAGCGAGATCCCGCAGACGAAGGCGGCGATCAGCCCGTTGCCGATCGTGATGTCCGCGAGTCCGTACGCGAACAGTCCGACGCCCAAGGCGTAGATGCCCTCGTAGCGCCTGATGATCCCCCCGCCGGGCATGTACCGGGTCAGCCTCCCGGCGGCCTGGCCGAGGAAGATGCCGACCACCGCCCCGAAGGCCGCCTCGCCCACCAGCTTCGCCGCCTCGCCGCCCGCACCACCCCCGGGCGACGCCAGGATGATGAAGAAGAGCACGAACGGCAGCGCGAGTCCGTCGTTGAGCCCCGATTCCAGGTTGAGCGCGTGGCGCACGGATGCGGGCACGCGCTGTGAGGTGACCACCGCCGACGTCACCACGGGATCGGTGGCCGAGAGCACGGCGCCCAGGAGAAAGGCCTCTGCCCAGCTCAGCTCGGAGAAGAGCAGCTTCGCTGCCAGCGCCAGCAGGACCAGTGTCAGGGGCAGCGCGATCACCAGCGCGCGGACCACCGGCCCCCAGTGCAGGACCAGCAGCTCCCGCTCCACGAAGAGCCCGTCGGAGAACAGCGTGACGATCAGCGCGAGCAGGAAGAGGTGGACCACCGCCGTATCGGTTCCATCGACGTGGATCGCACCCGCCTCAGCGAGGATCAGCCCCGCCGTCACCGAGAGCACGGAGATCGAGAGCACCGTGCCGCGCATTACTCCCGAGAGCGCGGCCGCCAGCGCCAGCAGTCCTCCGGCGAGAAGAACGGCTTCGCCGAATCCGACGTCCATCCTCGGCTTATAGCGGCTGACTGACGGGTGATTCGGGCCGTCCGTACCCGCGGAGATGCTTGGCGGGTGGACCGCTGCCAGAATGCGCCGTCGGCCAATCGATCCAGGTGACGGGAGAAGAGTGAGCGAAGCCATCACGCCCCCGAGGCGAGCGCGAGCCCAGGAACGGCTTCGCCTGACCAGGCGACGCGTGCTCGGGGCCGCTCCGGCGGGAGCGGTAGCCGCCCTGCTGGTGCTCGCCGCCGCGTATGACGGCGCCTTCGCCCTGCGCTACTGGGCCCTGATCGCGATTCTGTCGCTGACCATCCTGATCGCCACACAGCTGACGGGCGGCATCCACGTCGACCGCGGCGCCCTCAGCATTGCGGTCGGGTTGGTCTGGGTGTTCGCGGCCTGGACGCTGCTGTCCTCGGTCTGGGCGGAGTCCGCCGCTCGCGCCTGGGAGGGGGCCGCGCGCACCATCCTCTACGCGGCGGTGATCACCGTCCCGCTCGCCCTGCGGGGGCGGCGCCAGGCCCTCTGGGTCGGTCAGGGGATCTTCGCCGGGGTCGGACTGGTCGCCGTGATCACGCTGATCGCGCTGCTCGCGAACGGCCCCGACCTGTTCGTCGCCGGCCGGCTGGACGATCCGCTCGGCTACAGGAACGCCACCGCCACCCTCTTCGCCTTCGTGTTCTGGCCGCTGATCGGGCTCGCGTCCGAGCGCGGCCGCAACACGCCCATCCGGGCGATCTCCTTCTCGGTCGCGGTGCTCTCGCTCGGCCTCGCCTTCCTGACCCAGTCGCGAGGCGTCGCCATCGGGCTCGTCTGCGGTGCCGCGGTCTTCCTGGCGATCGGCCCCGATCGCCTGCGCCGCATCCTGTTCGCGCTCGCCGCCGCGGCCGGGGTCGCGATCTTCTCCAGCCCGCTGCTCGACCCCTACCACGCCTTCCAGAACGGCGAGGTCCTCACGGACTCGGTGGTCCGGGACGCGAGCAGGGCGCTGCTCTTCCTCACCCTCGGCGCGCTCCTCTTCGGGCTGTTCGCCGCGCTGCTCGACAACGGCCTGCGCGGGTCGGCCGCCGGCGACGCGGCCCGGCGGGTCGCTCCGTACGGACTGGCCGCCCTCGCCGTTGCGGGCTTCGTCGCGGCGCTCGTCGCGATCGGCAATCCCGCGACCTACGCCAGCGACAAGTGGAACGAGTTCACCGACCTCGACACGACGACCTCCGCCAGCTCGACCAGGCTGGGGTCGGTCGGCGGCCAGCGCTACGACCTCTGGCGGGTGTCGTGGAAGGAGTTCGAGTCCGCGCCGGTGGGCGGCGTCGGCGATGGCAACTACGCGTTCGGCTACTACGAGAAGCGCCGCACCGACCGCAACCTGGAGGACCCCCACAGCCTGCCCTTCAGACTGCTCGCCGAGACGGGGATCGTCGGCCTGTTGCTCTTCGCCGGGGTGATCGCGGCCCTCGGAGTCGGCATCACCCGGTCGGCCCGCTCCTCTCCGCCGAACGACCGGCGGATCATCGCGGGGCTCGCCGCCGGCGGCGCCGTAGTGATCGGCCAGTCCCTGACCGACTGGCTCTGGCTGATCCCGACGGTGACCGGCCTTGGTCTGCTCGCGCTGGCCCTCGCGGCGGTGCCGCGGGGTCGCGCCGAGGACAAGCCCGCTCCGCTGCAATGGCCCGGGTTCGGGTCGCGGGTGAGGCTGGTCACGAGGATCGGGATCGCCGGGCTGCTGGGGGCGGCCGCCGTCAGCGTCGTCCTGCTGTTCCTCTCCGACTTCTACATCCGCGAGGCGCGAGATGAGCAGGGCAAGTCCGCGTCGAAGCAGCTCTCGGCGGCCCGCACCGCCGCGGACCTCGACCCGGTCTCGGTGATCCCCCTCTACCTCCAGGCATCGGCGCTGGAGGCGGAGGGCGAGCGCAGCCACGCCCGGGACGTGCTCCAGGACGCGCTCTCGAAGGAGCCGAACAACTTCGTCACGCTGACCCTGCTGGGTGACCTGCAGGTTCGGGACGGGGAGTTCGATGACGCGGCGGGCTACTACAAGAAGGCCTCGGACCTGAACCCCCGGGATACCGGGCTGCAGCAATTGGCCGAGCAGACCGCGGCCACCGCAGCCCCGGAGGCTGCCTCGACGAAGAAGAAACAGCCCAAGTCGGGCTAGCCGCTAGCCGGCCACCTCGCGCAGCAACTCATCCCAGCGGTCGATCGCAGCCGCTCGCGAGTAGCGCTCGATGACCGCGCGGCGCCCGGCGGCGCCGAGCTCCCCGGCCCGCTCACGGTCCCTCGCCAGGGCGGTCAGCGCGTCGGCCAGCTCGCGCGGGCGCTCCGGCGGCACGACGACGCCGCAGGAGGCCTCCTCAACGAGGCTCGCGGCCTCACCGGCCGCTGAGAGCACCAACGGCCTTCCCGCGCTCATCGCCTCGAACATCTTCGTCGGCAGCGCCCCCTCGAACAGCGGCTTGTCACGGAGCAGGACGACGGCCGCGTCAGCCTCGGCGTAGAGCTCGGGGATGCGCTCGTGCGGCACCCGCCCGAGCATCTCGACGTTGCGAAGCCCGGCCTGCGCGAGCCGGCGGCGCAGGTCCGGCCCCTCCGCGCCGTCCCCCGCGATCACGATCTCGATGTCGCCGCCGCCCGGGAGCAGCTCCGCCGCGTCCAGCAGGGTCCCCACCCCCTGGCTCATCCCGACCGTGCCGGCGTACAGCACCTTGAAAGCGCCGTTGCGCTGCTGCGGGGCGGCGGCGAACAGCTCCGGGTCGACGCTCGGCGGGATCCGGTGGACCTTCCCGCTCGCCTCCTCGAGATCCCCGAGAGCGGTCTCGATCCCCCGGGTCGGGCAGACGATCGCCGACGCCGTCCGGTAGCAGGCGTGCTCCAGCGAGCGTGCTGCGCTCACCAGGCGCGGGCGTCGCAGCGTCCCGAGCTCGACGGCGGAGTCGGGCCACATGTCGGAGACGTTCACGATCAGCGCCGCTCCCTTGGCGCGCGAGTAGGCGATCGCAGATCCGGCGAGGAGGAGCGGCGGCGACTCGACGATCACCGCGTCCGCCGGACCGGCCACCGGTGCGGTCGCGAGCACGCTGAGCCCAAAGGAGACGTGGTTGGCGACCCTGCGGCCAAAGCCGCGGTTCGGAGCGGGGTAGACGGCGCTGCGCACGACGCGCACGCCGTTCTCGCCCTCCTTCAGCCAGGGCCGGTTTCGGTAGGGCGGCTGGATCACCCCGTCCGGGTAGTGTGGGAAACCGGTGTGCACGGTGACCTCGACGCCGCGGCGGCTCAACCCACGCGCTAGGGCCGAGAGCCGCGCCTGCGGCGCCCCCACCTCCGGCGGGTAGTAGTGAGTGAGCAGGGTGACTCTCATCGTGGGGCAGTTAACCGCGTGTACTCCAGATACGCCGGCAGCCGGCGCAAGCAGCGCGCCTGGGCCGCGGACAACCCCGGCAACGCCGCGATCCGCGGTGAACTGCTCGCGCACCTGCTCAGGCTTGCGGCGCCCGAGATCGCTGGGACGGGAGCGATCCTCGACGTCGGCTGCGGGACGGGCTGGTGGCTGCGCAAACTCGTCGAGGCGGAGGTGGCGCCCGAGAGGCTCCATGGGATCGACCTCCAGCCCGAGCGGGTCGCGGCGGCCCGGGAGGCGGTGCCCGGCGCCGAGATCGCAGTCGGGGATGCCCGGCGTCTGCCCTTTCCGGACGGAACCTTCGCTGTCGTCCTGCAGCTCACGGTCCTTTCCTCTCTCGGCTCACATGAGGCAATACGTGAAGCCCTGGGCGAGGGGATGCGGGTACTCGCACCGGGCGGCCTGCTCCTCATCTATGAGCCGCGCGTACCCAACCCTCTCAACCGGCACACGCTCCTGCTCGGAGACAGGGATCTCGACGCGGCCGACATCGGCTCACGCGAGGAGCTCAGCCTGACCGTGCTGCCGGCGCTGGCACGACGGCTGGGGGGCCGCACCCAGGCTCGCTACGAGCGCCTGGCGCGCCTGCCCTTCCTGCGAACCCACCGGCTGATCGCCTATCGCACCTGAATCTTCTGCGAGTGGATCGACTCGACGTTGCCCGCGTTGTCCTCCGCGCGCCACTTGATCGTCTTCGTCGAGGTCAGGCTGAAGGGCCCCGTGTAGATCGGGCTCGAGCTCGTCGGCGTCGAGCCGTTCGTCGTGTAGCGGATGTTCTTCAGCCCGGAACCCCCCGTGTCGCTACCCGAGAGCGTCACGCTGACCGAGCCGCTGTAGGCGGAGGACTTGCACGTGGCGCCGTTGCAGCGGATGGTGCTGGTCGGCTTCGCGTTGTCGATCGAGATCGTCTGAGACCTGGTCGACTCGAGGTTGCCCGCGTTGTCCTCGGCTCGCCACTTGATCGTGGTGGTCGAGCTGACGCTGATCGGGCCCGTGTAGAGAGGACTCGAGCTCGTCGGCGTCGAGCCGTTCGTCGTGTAGCGGATGTTCTTCAGGCCCGACCCCCCGGTATCGCTGCCGGAGAGAGTCACGGAGACGTTCTGGTTGTAGAAGCCGGAGGAACAGGTGGTGCCGTTGCACTTGATCGCGCTCGTCGGCATCGCCGTGTCGATGGAGATCGTCTGCGACTTGACCGCCTCGGCGTTGCCGGCGTTGTCCCAGGCCCTGAACCTGATCGTGGTGGTCGAGCTGACTGCGATCGGGCCGCTGTAGAGGGGGCTCGAGG
>JBKPND010000108.1:0-9632 GCA_046732465.1 Actinomycetota bacterium | reverse complement strand
CGGTCGCCGGGGACGGCTCCTGCGCCACGGTCCCGGGCGACGATCTCTCCGGTGTCGCGACCTATCGGCTGCCCGCCGCGGCGGGCAGCGGCTACACGCTGATGGGCTCGCCGACGGTGGTGGCGACGATCGCGTCGCCCGTGGCGAACTCGGAGCTGGCCGCGAGGCTGCTCGACGTCGCCCCGGACGGCACGGAGACCCTGGTCGCAAGGCAGCTCTTCCGTCCGCAGGTCGGCACCGCGCGCCAGGTCTTCGAGCTTCACCCGTCCGGCCATCTTTTCGCGGCCGGCCACGTCGCCAAGCTCGAGCTCCTGCCGAAGGACGCGGGCGGCGGGGGCCTGAGCAGCTATGGCCGGCCGGCGAACGGCCAGGGCGAGATCACGGTCTCCAATCTCGACCTCCGCCTGCCGGTGCTGGAGGGGCCCGGCGCGGCCGGTGGCCAGGTCGTGGCGCCGCCGGCGCTGTCACTGCCTTGCGGCGCGGAGATCGCCCCGCAGTACTCCTCCTCCGAGTTCGTCCGCGCCACGATCGGCACGGGCAAGGCGAAGCGGAAGGGGAGGACCCTGAAGGTTCCCGTCGACTCGGCCCCGAGCGGCGGCCCCTGTCAGGTGAGCGCGAAGGTGCTTGGCAAGCGCAAGAAGCCGAAGAAGGGCAAGCGCTCGGCCGTCGAGGCGAAGAAGCACAAGAAGAAGGGCAAGCGCGTCCTCGGCAAGGGCAAGGCGACGATCGCCGCCGGCCAGTCGGGAGTGGTGAAGGTGAGGCTCTCGAAGAGCGCCGCCCAGCGCCTTCCCGGCAAGGTCAGGATCGAGCTGACGACGGTCGACACCGCCGGCAACACCGTGCAGAACGCCAAGGTGAAGGTGTCCGGCAAGAAGGGCAAGAAGCACAAGAAGCACAAGCGCTGACGGTCCGATCCCACCTCGCCGGCGTGTCTAGCCGGCGAGGGCCCGGGAATAGACTGAGGTGGTGAGCGCCAAGGACAGCTTCGGAGCGCAGGCGATCCTCGAGGTCGGAGGTCGCGAGTTCGAGATCCACCGGCTCGACGCCCTGCAGCGGCGCTTCGACGCCGCGCGGCTTCCCTACTCGCTCAAGGTCCTGCTCGAGAACGCGCTCCGGCTCGAGGACGGCACCTCCGTTACCTCGGACGACGTCGAGGCGATCGCCAGCTGGGACGCGAACGCCGAGCCCTCGATCGAGATCCCCTTCCAGCCCGCGCGGGTTCTGATGCAGGACTTCACCGGCGTCCCCGCGGTCGTCGACCTGGCTGCGATGCGGGACGCGATGGAGGATCTTGAGGGCGATCCCGCGGCGATCAATCCGCAGGTCGATGTCGACCTGATCATCGACCACTCCGTCCAAGTCGACGCGTTCGGCAACCAGCGAGCTTTCGATGTGAACGCCGAGCGGGACTACGAGCGCAACGGCGAGCGCTACGCCTTCCTGCGCTGGGGGCAGACCGCGTTCGACAACTTCAGGGTGGTGCCGCCGGCTACCGGCATCTGCCACCAGGTCAACCTCGAGTACCTCGGCCAGTGCGTGTGGACCAAGGAGCGCGACGGCGCGATCCAGGCCTATCCCGACACCCTCGTCGGCACCGATTCACACACCACCATGATCAACGGGCTCGGGGTCCTCGGCTGGGGCGTGGGTGGGATCGAGGCCGAGGCCGCCATGCTCGGTCAGCCGATCTCGATGCTGCTGCCCCAGGTGATCGGCTTCAGGCTCACGGGCGAGCTGCGAGAGGGCGCCACCGCCACCGACCTGGTCCTGACGGTGACCGAGATGCTCCGGGAGAAGGGCGTCGTCTCCAAGTTCGTCGAGTTCTTCGGCCCCGGCATCGGAGGCCTGGGACTGGCCGACCGAGCGACCATCGGGAACATGTCGCCGGAGTTCGGCTCGACCTGCGCGATCTTCCCGATCGACGCCGAGACGCTCCGCTACCTGGAGTTCACCGGCCGGCCGACCGAGCAGATCGAGCTGGTCGACGCCTACACGCGCGAACAGGGGCTCTTCCACGAGGCCGACTCCGAGGAGCCCACCTACTCGGACACGCTGGAGCTCGACCTCGGCGACGTCGAGCCGAGCATCGCCGGCCCGAAGCGCCCGCAGGACCGGATCGCCCTCTCCGACGCCAAGGGCGCCTTCCTCGAGGCGATGAAGGAGTGGGATCCGGACGCCAGCGAGGAGCTTGGCCACGGCCGCGACGAGGCGATCGCGGAGTCCTTCCCGGCGTCGGACCCTCCGGCGGAGGATCACAACGGTGACGCCAAGCCGCGGACCTACGTCGACAAGGGCGACGTCGCGGTGGAGGTTGAAACGAGCGACGCGGTCGCAGTGCAGCTCGAGAGCGGCGAGACCGTCGAGCTCGACCACGGCCACGTGGTGATCGCGGCGATCACGAGTTGCACCAACACCTCGAACCCGTCGGTGATGCTGGGGGCGGGGCTGCTCGCCAAGAAGGCGGTCGAAAAGGGGCTGCGCCGCCAGCCCTGGGTGAAGACCTCGCTGGCGCCCGGCTCCACGGTGGTCACCGAGTACCTGGAGAAGTCGGGGCTCGACCGCTACCTGAACGAGCTGCAGTTCAACCTGGTCGGCTACGGCTGCACCACCTGCATCGGGAACTCGGGCCCGCTCCCCGAGGAGATCTCGAAGGCCGTCAACGACAACGAGCTGGTCGTCTGCTCGGTCCTCTCCGGGAACCGCAACTTCGAGGGCCGGATCAATCCCGACACGCGGGCGAACTACCTCGCCTCGCCGCCGCTCGTCGTCGCCTACGCGCTCGCCGGGCGCATGGACATCGACCTGACGAGCGAGCCCGTGGGCACGGACTCGGACGGGGAGCCGGTGCTGCTCTCGGAGATCTGGCCGACCTCGGAGGAGATCAAGGAGGTCGTGGCGGAGGCCGTCCGGGCGGACATGTTCACCAAGAGCTACGCCGATGTCTTCACGGGCGACGACCGCTGGCGCGGGATCGAGGTGCCGGAGGGAGACCGCTACACCTGGCCCGACTCCACCTACGTCCGCAAGCCGAGCTTCTTCGAGGGCATGGACCCCGAGCCGAAGCCCGTCGAGCCGATCGAGGCCGCGAGGGTCCTGGCAGTTCTCGGCGATTCCGTGACCACCGACCACATCTCGCCCGCCGGCGCGATCAAGCGCGACAGCCCGGCCGGCAAATGGCTCCAGGACGAAGGTGTCGAGGTTCGCGACTTCAACTCCTACGGATCACGCCGCGGCAACCACGAGGTGATGATCCGCGGAACCTTCGCCAATGTGCGGCTGCGGAACCGGCTGGTCGAGCGCGAGGGAGGCTTCACGCGCCATTTCCCCGATGGCGAGGAGACGACGATCTACGAGGCCGCGATGAGCTACGCCGACGAGGGCGTGCCGCTGGTCGTCCTCGCGGGGAAGGAGTACGGCTCCGGCTCATCACGCGACTGGGCGGCCAAGGGCACCAACCTGCTCGGCGTCCGGGCGGTGATCGCGGAGAGCTTCGAGCGCATCCACCGTTCCAACCTGATCGGGATGGGCGTGCTGCCCCTGCAGTTCCCTGAGGGTGAGTCGATCGACTCGCTGGACCTGACCGGCGAGGAGACCTTCGACGTCGGCGACCTCCAGAACGGCGAGGCGAAGACGGTTCAGGTGACAGCCTCACGCGACGGCGCGGACGACGTCACCTTCGAGGCCACGGTCCGCATCGACACGCCGAACGAGGTCAGCTACTTTCAGAACGGCGGCATCCTGCACCGGGTTCTGCGGGACCTGCGCTCCAGCTCCTAGACGCGCAGGGCGCTGAAGAGAGTGGCGTAGGCGGCACTCAACGACCGTCCGCCCGCATCGGCGGCCCGCTCCTCATTGCGCAGCACGACCGGATGTCCGTCCGGCCGGACGAGCAGAGACCCGGCCGGTGCTAGCCCCAGGCCCCGGGCGGCGATCGCGTCGAGACGCTCGACCGTCGTCTCTGCCGCGACGCCGGGCGGTGGCGGGCCGTCCCAGTCGGGGCCGGCGAACAGTGTCAAGCCGTCGCCGAGCAGGTCGAGCGTCGAGACCAGGCCGGCGTCGCGTGCGACCCAGACGTGGGCGATGCGACCGCCGATGTCGGCATTCAGGCCGACCGAGCTGGGCAGGATCGACCCATCGGGACGGACCGAGCGCCCGGTGTTGAACTCCGCGACCGGGCGACGCTCGTCTTCATAGCTGTCCAGTAGCCGGTCGTCGGCGAAGCCGCGCAGGACCCAGGCGAGCTTCCAGCCGAGATCGAAGCCGTCTCGGATCGCGGCATTGAGTCCCGTGGCGCCCCTGGGCGTGACCCGGTGCGCGGCATCGCCGATCAGGAAGGCGTCGCCCTCACGGAACCGATCGGCGAGGCCGATCCCGTAGCCGACCACGCTCGTTCCCACGATCTCGATCGGCAGCTGCCCCACGCCGGCTGCATCGAGGATCCACCCATTCAGTTGGTCGGAGGTGAGTGCGTTGACGTCGTCGGTCGAGCTGTCCCAGCGCCCCGCGAGCACCCAGCGGTCCGGCTGCCCGACCGGCAGCGCCGCGCGGCCCTCAGGCTCGTCCGTGAGGAAGTAGATGACATGCCGCCGGTCCCCAACGACATCCCAGAGCGGTGCCCGAAAGTGGATCGACAACCGCTCTTCGAGCTTCGCGGGCCCTTCGGTGGAAATGTCGAGCTCGCGACGCACGCGGCTGCGAACCCCATCCGCGCCGATCACGTATCTGGCGCGGATCCGCAGTCGCCGGGTATCCGAGACGAGCGTCAGCAGATAGCCGCCCCGTGACTGCGCCTCGAGGGAGGCGAGTTCGATTCCCCGTTCGACCCGCACGGAGCCGGCCGACCCCAGGCGGTCTTCCAGCAGGGGCTCGAGCTCGTCCTGGCCGAGGCTGGCCGGCGAAGTCGGGCTGACGAGAGCCGCCTGCTCACGGGTGGGGAACCCTGCGTCGACCGGTTCGCCTCGATCGGCCGCCGCCAAGCTGGGCAGCGCGAGCGGCTGCATCTCGACGTCCATCGCCCGTTCCCGCACCGCCGCCTCCAATCCCCAGCGGCGAAGGAGCTCCATCGTTCCCGTGCTCAGCGTGTTGGCTCGCGGCAGGGGTGATGGGGATGGACGGCGTTCCACGACGACCGTCTCAACCCCGTACGAGCCGAGCGTGAGGGCGCTCGCCAGGCCGGCGGGGCCGGCTCCGACGATGACGACGTCGCAATCCATCAGTTCCATGGGATGTGCTCTTCTTTCGTTAGACACCGTGTCCGACGGACTGTAGCACTTCATCGGACACCGTGTCTACTGAAGTAGACTGCGCGCCACATGACCCCCCGTAGGTACCAGCAGCGCGCCCGCGCGGAGGACGCCGCCCGCACTCGCATGCGGATCATCGAAGCGGTCTTCGACCGCCTGCGTGAGTCGCCGGCCGAACCGGTCGCCATCGGCCGGATCGCGCGCGATGCCGGGGTGGCGCGCTCGACGGTCTATGCGATCTTCGGCTCGCGAGCCGGGCTCTTCGACGCGGTCGGTCGCGAGCTCGGCCAACGGTCCGGCTACTCCAGCCTCGTAGACGCCAAGCACCAGCCCGACGCCCGCGACTACCTGCGCGCCGGTATGCGGGCCTACGGCCGGATGGTCGCCGCAAACCGCGACATCTACCGGGCCCTGCGCTCCATGGGACAACTCGACGAGGAAGCCGTCGGCGATGTGGTGAAGCGGATGGACGACGAGCGCGCTGCCGCGATGAAGAGCCTGGCGGGCCGCCTCGCCGAGCAGGGTGTCCTGCGCGAGGGACTCAGCACGAAGGACGCCGAGCACATCCTCTTCATGCTGACCGGCTTCGAGAGCTTCGACACGCTCCTCACCGAGCGTGGTCTCTCGCGTGACAAAGCGGTCGACCTCCTGATCAGCACGGCGGAGCAGGCTCTGTACGCCTAGCCCACGGCGATTTGGAGCCGAAAAGAAACGGCGTGGCGGGGCCGCGGGAGGCAGGGGGTCCACACGGCCCGCGCCACGCCTGCGCGTCGGTAGCCAGGGAGGGATTTCCGACGCGATCGTCCCGGGAGGCGGGACTGACCCCGGGACGAGTCTTATGAAGGGATTAAGTCCTCCCGCCTGTGAACGATTATCCCCCGATTCGTCCGGCGGTGTCAACCGTTTCGTCGGGAACCCGCTCCGGCCGGTCGATTCCCCAGCCGCGCCGCTCGATCAGCTCGACGCCGATCAAGGTTCCGAACGGTCCGACCGGGGTCAGGCTCGCGGCGAGCAGCGGCCAGGGCGCCTCACGGCGCAGGACCGCCCAGAGGATGAGGGCGAGCAGCGCCAGGTAGCCCAGTCCGTGCAGCAGCCCGAACAGCGAGGTCTCGGAGTGGTAGGCGGGCGCGATCCAGAAGAAGAGCAGGGCCGCGAACAGGCCGGACTCGAACCAGGAGGCGTACTTGACCCACTTGAACAGGGTGCCGGGGACGGGCTTCGGCAGCGGGTGCGCGTGTTCGAAGGTGGCCACGGGCGCAAGCTAGCGCCTGCCTGGACTCGACCGGAGGTCGAAGTGGCCTAGGTCGATCTTCCGACCGCCGGTCCATGGTTTTTGGAAGCCGCGGCGCGCATCATGCCGCCATGGAGCGATTCCACCAACAGCAGAGCTCCGACGTGAGCATGAGGAGGCTCGTACGGCTGCAGCGCTCGTATCGGTGCGCGAGCTGCGCCACGGAACACCACTCCTGGGCCCGACTCAGCTCCTGCCCGGACTGCGGTCACTCCCTCTCGGTGGCCGTGATCAGGAGGGCAGCGCTCACGCCGGCCTGACCGCCAGCGACCGTCCGGGCGGGGGCGATGGCCCGCTCGGACGGTCCGTCAGGCCGGTTGCGTCACCGGTCTCGTAATCCGGCTTCGCCATAAGATCGCGGCCACAAGCGGCCGCCCCACATAAGTCGCCACGGGCTTCGCCCATCGCTCCAAAGGAGAGCGGCCTGGTGGCCGCTACGCCGGGTCCGCCCGGCCCATCAGGGCCGTCAGCACGATCCGCTCCTGCTCCTTGGTGTGTGCCACCGCGTAGCCCTCTCCGGGGCTAGCGCGTGGCGGGCGCCCGACGTACCCGAGCTCGACGCCCTCGGGGAGCAGCTCCGGCATTCGCCGCTGCATCACCGACCAGGCGCCCATGTTGCGCGGCTCCTCCTGGACCCAGACGATCTCCTTGACCTTCGGGTAGCTCCCGATCACCCCGGCGATCTGCTCCTTGGCGAAGGGGTAGAGGAGCTCGGCGCGGGCGATGGCCACGTTCTCCATCTCCTCGCGCTTCGGCGCCGCGTCGATGTCGTAGTAGATCTTGCCGCTGCAGAGCACCAGGCGCTCGACCTCGTCCTTGCGGTCCTGGGCCCGTGGGTCGTCGAGCACAAACTGGAATGAGCCCCCGGTGAGGTCCTCCAGGGTCGAGGTCGCACGCGGCAGGCGCAGCAGGCCCTTGGGGGTGAAGACGACCATCGGGCGCGCCTTGGCGATGTGTGCCTGACGGCGGAGCAGGTGGAAGTACTGGGCCGCGGTCGAGGGGTTGGCGAGCCGGATGTTGCCCTCGGCGGCGAGCTGGATGAAGCGCTCGATCCTGGCGCTCGAGTGCTCCGGGCCGGCGCCCTCGTAGCCGTGCGGCAGGAGCAGGGTGAGCCGCGAGGTCTGGCCCCACTTCGCCTCCGCCGAGACGATGAAGCTGTCGATGATCACCTGCGCGGCGTTGCCGAAGTCGCCGAACTGGGCCTCCCAGAGGACCAGGCTCTCCGGCGAGTGCGCCGAGTAGCCGTACTCGAAGCCCAGGCAGGCCGACTCGGACAGGGGACTGTTGTGGAGCTCGAGCGGCGCCGTGGCCTCCGGCAGATTCTGGATCGGCGCGTAGCGGAGGCCCGTCTTCTCGTCGTGGAGGACGAGATGGCGATGGGAGAAGGTGCCGCGCTCGGTGTCCTGGCCGGTGAAGCGGACGTGCACGCCCTCCGTGAGCAGCGAGCCGAGAGCGAGCGCCTCGGCGTGACCGAACTCGATCCCGCCGTCGTTCATCGCGTCGAGCCGCTTCGAGAGCGGCTTGCGCAGCTTGCGGTGGATCGTGAAGCTGTCCGGGACCCGCAGCAGCTCCTCGTTGAGCTTGCGCAGGTCGTCCTCGGGCACGGCGGTGTCGACGCTCGGGCTGCGAGTTCGGTCGAGCTCGCCGGTGCCGGTCGCAGTCGGATCGGCGTACTCGCCGGACTCGATCCTCTGCCGCAGGTCGTCGTGCGCGGCCTTCAGCCCCTTCTGGCGCTCGTCGTTGCGCTCCTCCACCTCGTCCGGGGTGACGATCCCTTCCTTGACCAGTTCCTCCGCATAGAGCTGGCTGACGGGCGGGTGCTCCTTGATCTTCGCCGCCATCAGGGGCTGCGTGTAGGCCGGCTCATCAGTCTCGTTGTGGCCGAAGCGCCGGTAGCCGATCAGGTCGATCACCACGTCGCGGCCCCAGCGCTCGCGATAGGCCATCGCCAGCCGGACGGCCCCCAGGCAGGCCTCGGGGTCGTCGGCGTTCACGTGGACGATCGGGACGTTGAAGCCCTTCGCCATGTCGGCGGCGTAGGGGGTCGAGCGGCCCTCCTCCGGATCGGTGGTGAAGCCGATCTGGTTGTTCTGGATGATGTGGACGGTGCCGCCCGTCGCGTAGCCCTTCAGCGACTGCAGGTTCAGGGTCTCTGCCACCACTCCCTGGGCTGGGAAGGCCGCGTCGCCGTGCAGCAGGATCGGCACCGCGGCCATCGGGTCGTGCTCGAGACGGCCGTCGCGCCGCGTGGTCTGTGAGGCTCGCGCGGCCCCGGTGACCACCGGGTCGACGTACTCGAGGTGGCTTGGATTCGGATAGAGGCGAACGCCGATCTCGGAGCCGTCCTTCGCCGTGAAGACGCCGTTGTGGCCGTAGTGGTACTTGACGTCGCCGGTGCCGCCGGTCGGGATGGCGGCGAGTGACTTGACCGCCTCGATCGCCTTGGCGCCCTCGAACTCGGCCAGGATCGCCTCGGCCGGGCGGCCGATGTTGTGGGCGAGGACCGCGAGACGGCCGCGATGCGCCATGCCGATGACCACGTCATGCGCACCCTCGGTATGGGCCATCTCGAAGACCTCGTCGAGCATGGGCACGATCGTGTCCAGGCCCTCGACCGAGAACATCTTCTGGCCGAGATACGCCTTCTCCAGATAACGCTCGAAGCCGAAGACCTGGATCAGGCGCTCGAGAAGCTGCCCCTTCTCCTCCTCGTCCAGGGGCTTGCGGTGCCAGCCGGTTTCGATCATGTCCCGCAACCACATCCGCTGCTGGTGCGAGGAGAGGTGCTCGATCTGGTAGGCGATCGTGCCGCAGTAGGCCTCGCGCATCCGCGGCAGCGCGTCGAGCAGCGTCTCTCCCTCGACCCCGATCCTGAGGATCTCGGCGGGGATCTGGGACATCAGCTCGGGGGTGAGGCCGACGTTCTCCGGCTGGATCGCGGGATCGCCCTTCGGCTCGGAGCCGAGCGGGTCGAGCCGCGCGGCCAGGTGACCGTGCGTCCGGTAGGCCTTGAGCAGCGAGGTCGCGGCCTGGACGGCCTGCAGCAGCTCCATGCTCGGCTTCGCCGCGACCGACGGCGCCGGCTCCCCGGGCGGGGC
>JBKPND010000107.1:0-12900 GCA_046732465.1 Actinomycetota bacterium | reverse complement strand
TGACGTTCTTCTCGTTGAAGCTCGGGTCGATCGGCAGGAGGGACGAGGCGAAGGCGCCGACGTGGCGGGGCGCGGGGTCGGCCGGGTCGTGCGGAGCGAAGAACTGGACCTGCATGTAGAGCGGGTCGTTGGCGTGGTTGGCGAAGTGGGCGTTGATTCGCTGCGTCGCGAGGTCCGCGTAGGTGTCGGTCTGGTAGGCGTCCTGGGGGTACTGGGCGAGCGTGCCGTTCTCGTCGAGGTCGAAGCCGAAGTAGGCGGAGGCGGGCTTGATGAAGCCGTAGAACTCGCCCGGCCCGCCGCCTCCGTTGAACGGGCCCCAGCCCGGCGGCACGTAGGTCTCGTTCGTCTCGGTCCCGAACCCGTTCGGCATCTTGCCGATGTGGATCGTCCGGTAGCCCGCCTGCTGCAGCCAGACCGGCAGGTCGTTCTTGTCGTTGAACACGGTGTAGCCGCCCTGCGGTGGGGTGTTTCCCATGACGTGGTGGTTGTGCGCGTACTCGCCGGTCTGCACCGTGATGCGCGAGGGACAGCAGAGCGACATCGAGACGTAGGCGTGGAGGAAGTTCGCGCCCTGGGCGCCGAGCAGCGCCTGGGTCTTGGGCATCGCGACCAGGTCACGCACCGTCTGGTCGTCGGTGGTGAACATGATGATGTTGGGCTTGCTGCTGGCGGCGTGTGAGCGCTCGCCGCCGGCGAGCAGCGCGAGGGCGGCGAGGCACGCAATCCCTGCCGCCAGGACACCGGCCCTGGCCTTCCCGATGCGCATCAATCGACAATAACGAGAGGCGGGCCGCGAAGTTGCGGGCCGGCCTCAGCGGGCGCGGCGGTGATGGCTGAGCGGGTGCGTCCCGCAGCGGAAGAAGCGGGGCAGCTCCGTGAGCGGAGCCTGAACGACGGCTGACCGCGGCCCCCGGTAGTGCCGGCCTCCCACGGGATCCCTCCAGCAGCCTCGCGGGAAGTAGACGCTCCGCGAGCTCGCCCCCTGCTCGACCACCGGGGCGACCAGCAGGTCGGGACCGAGCAGCCATTCCTGGTCCTGCGAGCGGGCGATCCGGTCATGCGGGTAGGCCAGCCAGAGGGGGCGCGTGGGGGGAATGCCGGTGCGCGCCGCCTTCTTCCAGAGGCGGAGGATCAGCGGCACCGCCTTCAGGTGGAGCTTCGAGAGCCCGTTGTAGACCTGCACGGTCTCGGCGTCGAAGCTCCACGGCGTGTGGGTGCCGGTCGGGCCGGCCCCGTGGAGGCGGAAGACCGGGCTGAGCGCCGCCCACTCGGCCCAGCGCAGGAAGAGCTCCTTCGTGGTGGGAGGCGTGGTCAGGTCGAAGTAGCCGCCGATGTCCGTGCCGAACCCGTATGCGCCCCCCACGGCCCGGTTCAGCATGTCCGGGGTCGAGGAGGCGAGCCCGGAGGAGTGGGTCCAGTCGGTGGTCTCGTCGCCCGGGAAGTTCGCGCTCTCGTACGCCGCCGACCCTGGCCGCCCGCTGTAGCCGGCCCGGGTGAAGAACCAGATGTGTCGCTTGGGGTGCTTGCGCTCGTAGCGGTTGATGGCGCCCCGGGTCGCCTTCGCGTAGAGGACGAGGTAGCGGTTGTGCATCGAGGTCCCGTTCTCCCCGTTGTGGAATTGCATGTCGAAGAGGACCTCCTCGCCGAAGTCCTGCATGAAGCCGTCCGCGCCCAGGTCCAGCGCCTTGGCCACCTCGCGATCCCAGAAGCGGACGGCGCCGGGATCGGTGAAGTCGAGCAGGGCGATCGGCTGGCCGCTGGTGCCGGAGGTCAGGTAGGGGCTTCCGTCGGCGTGAGTGGCGACCCAGCCGTTCGCGGCGGCGGCCGAGTCGGGCGTCACCCATGGGCGCAGGTAGACGAGCGGGTGAATGCCTCGCGCCCGCAGGGTGGCGATCACTTGGGCCTGCTCGACCGGGCTCGTGTAGGTATGCAGGGCGAGGCCGTCGTTGCCGCCCGGGAACCCCCAGCCCTCGATCCGGTAGGCCCGGAGCGGCAGGTGGTAGCGGGCGATGTTGTCGAGGTCCGCCTGCACGTTCGACTGGTAGTCCTCGTCGGTCTCGCCGAAGTTCTTGACCAACCGGTCGAGCATCGGGCCGAGGCCCCAGCGCGGCGGGACCGGCTGGCGCCCGGTGATCGCGGTCAGGGTGCGAATTGCACGCGGGCCCTTCCCTGGCGCGACGACGTATCGGAGCTGACCGGCTGAGGCGCTGACGTTCCAGGCCGACGGGTTCTGGTCGGCGAGCTGAAAGCGGGCGAGCTCGGGCTGGTCGAGGAGGAACCCGTAGCCGCGGGAGGAGATGAACTGGGGCTGCGGGTAGTACGCGGCGGCGGGTCCGTTCGGAAAGAGCGAGGTTCCGCCACCTCCCGCTCCGACCCCCGTCAGGCCGTCGACGTTCTCCTCCTGGATGAAGCTCGAGAGGGTGTTGCCACGCTGGTCCAGGGTGTTGTGGCGGCCGCCGAAGCCGAAGAATCCCTCGCCGCGGCCGGAGGCGAACGAGTCGCCGATGGTCGCGACGCCGGTGCTCGGGTGCGCGCGGACGTTCACCCGGATCGCACAGCAGCCGAGCGGCGCCACGCGGACCAGCAGCCGGCGACGGCTCGGGTCGGTTGTGGCGAGCACAATCCGCACCCCGTTGCCGACGCGCTTGGCGCGCCGGACGGCTCGGGCCGCGTATTGGATCCCGGAGCGCTGCCCCGAGTTCAGGTTGCCGCCCCAGAAGCCGCCGTCGTACTGCGCGATCGCCTCCGACCCGACCAGGAAGCTGAGCGGCGAGTAGAGCGTCGGCACGTTCCGGCTGTCGACGCCAGGTGCGATCGGATCGTCCACCGGTCCCATGCTCAGTGAGCTCGGTCCCGCTATCTCGCGCAGCACTGGACGACCGCTGCGGTTCTCGATTCGCAGGCTGAACGGAGCCCGATGAATCACGGCGGTGGCCTCGCTGCCGGCGACGACGATCCGGCCCTTGTCGATGACCACTCTCGCCGACGCGCCGGGAGACCAGGCGAGGGACACGGTGGCCGCGGCGATGACGGCCACGAGCAGGCCCGATCTCCGCATTCTCCGAGGCTAACCCAATAGGGTTCGGCGAGACCGGCGATGGGATTCCTCGAGCCCTCACCGCCTCCCTTCGACCTGGAGGAGTGGACGGCGAAGCCGCACCTGACGCGGCTGAAGCCGTTGGTCCAGGACTGGGGCGGCAACGGGTTCGGATCCCCGACCTTCGTCTATCTCGCCTACGCCCTCAAGCTCGTGCTCTTCTGCGTCGGGGCGCTGCTCGTGATCTCGCTGACGCCCGGGCTGGGGTCGCCCTTCGATCTCAGCGACTGGTGGACCCAGCCGATCGTGTTCGAGAAGCTCGCGGTCTGGCTGTTGCTGTGGGAGATCCTCGGGCTGGGTGCAGGCTCGATGCCCCTGAGCTTTCGCTTCTCGCCGCCGATCGGCGGGGTGCTCTACTGGCTGCGGACGGGGACGGTGCGGTTGCCACCGTGGCCGGAGCGGATCCCGTTCACGAGGGGCACGACGCGGACCTGGGTTGACGTCGGGCTCTACGCGGGGGTGCTCGCGGCCGGCGTCTTCCTGCTCGCCGCGTCGGGCGTCGACCGCTCGGGTGACTTCGTCGGCAAGCTGCCGCCGGCGGGGATCGCGGTGCTGCTGGGACTGCTGGGTCTGCTCGGGCTGCGCGACAAGGTCTCGTTCCTCGGTGCCCGGCCGGAGATCTACGCGACGATGCTGGTGGTCGGGCTATTCCCGATCGAGCACTGGGTGGTCGCCTGGCAGTTCGTGTTCCTCTTCATCTGGTGGGGTGCGGCGTCCTCGAAGCTGAACAGCCACTTCCCCTTCGTCGTCTCGACGATGATGAGCAACGCGCCGCTGATTCCCAGGTCGGTGAAGCGGCGGCTGTGGCGCGACTACCCGGAGGACATGATGCCGTCGCGCTTCGCGGCGGGGATCGCGCATTTCGGCACCGTCCAGGAGTTCCTATGGCCGGCGTTGCTGGTCTTCCAGGACAACCCGACGATCCGGACGATCGCGATCGTCGGGATGATCTTCTTCCACCTGAACATCACCTCGATGTTCCCGCTCGCCGTTCCCCTGGAGTGGAACCTGTTCATGATCTTCGGGATCCTGTTCCTGTTCGGGCACTACGGCGACACGTCGCTCTCGACGCTCGGTGACCCGCTGCTGATCGCCGTCCTCGCGGTTCCATGCCTGCTCCTCCCGCTGCTCGGCGGGAACTTCCCGGACAAGATCTCCTTCCTGCCATCGATGCGCTACTACGCGGGCAACTGGGCGACCAGTGCCTGGCTCTTTCGCACCGAAAGCGGGGCGGAGGCAAAGCTGGATGTGCACATCACCAAGCCGGCGCGGACGATCGTCGAGCAGGTCGGCGACATCTACGACCGGGAGACGGCGCTCTACCTGCTGAACAGGGGTCTCGCCTTCAGGGCCATGCATTCGCACGGGCGGGCGCTGAACGCGCTGCTCCCGCACGCCGTCGATGACGTGGAGCAGTACGACGTGCGCGAGGGCGAGCTGATCTCGAACGTCGTCAACGGCTGGAACTTCGGCGACGCCCATTTCCACAGCGCCCAGCTGCTCGAGGCCGTTCAGGAGCGCTGCGGGTTCAACCGCGGGGACGTGAGGTTGATCTATCTGGAGTCCGAGCCGACGATGCGCGGCCGGGGCTATCAGCACTACGAGATCTGGGACCCCGTGGACGGCCTGATGGAGGAGGGCACGATCGCCGTCAAGGACATGGTGACCACCCAGCCCTGGCTCGACGAGTCCTTCGACTTCCCGGTCGTGGTCGAGGGCGGCGCGGCCGTCCCCGAGGAGCCGCTACCGGTCGGCGGCTCGGAGTCGCCCGAGCCCTCGCCGAGTCGTTGAGCGAAGCGATCGTCGTCGGGGCGGGGCCCAACGGGCTCGCCTGTGCCGTTGAGCTGGCCCGCAACGGCGTGAAGGTGACGGTGCTCGAGGCCGAGGACCGGATCGGCGGCGGCACGCGGACCAGTGAGCTCACGGTGCCCGGACTGCTCCACGACGACTGCTCGGCGACGCATCCGATGGCGGTCGGCTCGCCGTTCCTGAGGTCCCTGGACCTCCAGAAGCACGGGCTCGAGTGGCTGTGGCCCGAGGTCGACCTGGCGCACCCGCTGGACGATGGGAGCGCAGGGGTGCTGGTGCGCTCGATCGAGGAGACGGCGGAGGGGCTGGGGCCGGACGGGGCGGCGTGGCGGCGGGTCTTCGGCTCTCCCTCGGCCCACTTCGAGGAGCTGCTCGAGGACATCATGAAGCCGGTGGTTCACGTGCCGCGGCATCCGCTGCGGCTGGTCCGGTTCGGATTGCCCGCCGCCGCCCCGGCGACCCTGCTCGCCCGCTCCTGGAGCACACCACAGGCGAGAGCGCTGTTCGGCGGGGTCGCGGCTCACGCCTTCAGCCCGCTCAACCGGCCGATGAGCTCCTCGGTGGGCTGCGCGCTGATCAGCGCCTGCCACGCCTTCGGCTGGCCGGTGGCGAAGGGGGGCTCGCGGGCGATCAGCGATGCGCTCGCCTCGGTCCTGCAGGCGCATGGAGGACGGATCGAGACGGGGAGGCCGGTGACGGACATGGCCGAGGTGGGCGGCGCGGACGTCGTGGTCTTCGATCTGGCGCCGCGGGCGGTCGCCGAGATCGCGGGGGACCGGCTGCCCGCGCGCGTGGCCCGGGCCTACCGGCGCTATCGCCACGGACCCGGCGCGTTCAAGCTGGATCTGGCGGTCGAGGGCGGGGTGCCGTGGACCAACGAGGCCTGCAGGAGGGCCGGGTCGGTGCACGCGGTCGGGTCGTTCGAGGAGATCGTGCTCGCGGAGCGGGCGATCAACCGCGGCTCGATGCCGGAACGGCCTTACGTGCTGGTCGGCCAGCAGTACCTGGCGGACCCGGGACGCTCGGAGGGCGACCTGCATCCGCTCTGGGTGTACGGGCATGTGCCGAGCGGCTATGCCGGTGACACGAGCGAGGCCATCCTGGGCCAGATCGAGCGGTTCGCCCCCGGGTTCCGAGAGCGGATCGTGGCCAGCAACCAACGCGGCCCGGCCGAGCTGCTCGCCTACAACGCCAACTACCTTGGCGGCGACATCATCACCGGCGCGAACACGCCGCTCCAGATCCTGTTCAGGCCGAGGTTCGCCCTCGATCCGTATAGCGCCGGTGCGACTGGCCTATACATCTGCTCCGCCGCCACACCACCGGGGGCCGGGGCGCATGGGATCGGCGGCTACAACGCGGCGCGGTCCGCGTTGCGGCACCTGGGCTGATCCGGACCTGCGATCAGCGCGGCCGGTTCAGTAGTTCTCACGCAGCGCGTCCAGTAATTCGTCACCTTGCGCGGGGGGCCGACCTGCGGTGATCCTTCGCCATGGCCGACGTGAGTGGCACGGGGCCAGGGAGTGAGGGGAGAGGAGCAGGGGCGCGACAGAACGATTGGTCGCGCAGGATCGGAGAGGCCCTGAGGAAGGACCTCTTCGTCCTGCACGCGCAGCGGATCGTGGACGTCGCCACCGGCGACACGTTGCGCCACGAGCTGTTCCTGCGGATGGTGGACGAGGAGGGGTTGATTCCGGCCGGCGAGTTCATGCTCGCCGCGGAGGAGCTCGGCTCGATCCGGGAGATCGACCACTGGGTCGTCGGCCGGGCTATCGCGATGGCGGCGAACGGGCATCCCGTGGCCGTCAATCTGAGCGTGCGGTCCGCGGACGATGAGCTGCTCGAGCTGATCCGGCGTAGTACGGGGGAGGCGGGAGCGGCTCCCGGGGACATCGTGCTGGAGCTGGGGGAGGAGCAGCTCCGGGCCGGGCTGGAGAGTGGGGAATTCGTCCGGGGTGCCCATGAGCTCGGCTGCCGGATCGCGCTCGACGCATTCGTCCAGGGCGGCCGCGGCGCGGTGCTGCTCAAGCAGCTGCCGCTCGACTACGTGAAGCTCGGCGGACGGTTCATCAGCGGTCTCGGCGCCGACGGCCGCCGCCGCCGGAAGGCTCGGAACGCAGCCGCCAAGGCCCACCAAAGCGGCCAGAGGGTGATCGCCCAAGGGGTGGAGGACCTGGTCACCCTCCAGCACCTCCAGGACCTCGCCATCGACGAGGCTCAGGGCTACGCGCTCGGCCGCCCCGACCCGGTGGAGTCGCTTTTCAACGGCGGGGCTTGACGCCCCCGCGAGGGTGATGCGGCTGAGAGGAGTCGAACCTCCACGTCCCGAAGGACACAGGCACCTGAAGCCTGCGCGTCTACCAGTTCCGCCACAGCCGCGGGCTCGCGAAGCTTAGCCCGACCCTGGCTACACTCCCCGCTTCAACGGCGGGCACAAAACCGCCGCGGCAAAATCACGCCGCTATCGTCTAGGGGACTAGGACGCCGGATTCTCAGTCCGGAAACCCGGGTTCGAATCCCGGTAGCGGTGCCTCTCGGATCCCGCTGACAGAGCGGGATTCAGCACTCTAAGGGCCGGAGGTTGCCGCTCGAGGAGTTCCTCTGGAGGCGATGAAGCCGCCCGCGCTGGAGTCACCGCCGGGAACCACCCCGGTTACTCGCTTAGATCGCCTGCGCCGATCTCTGCTGCCGGTTCGGGAGCGCTCGGTTCGGGAGCGCTCGTGAATGGGTAGCGATAGAGGAGTGGGGTCGGGATCAGACGAGAGCTGTGAGCGGTGCGGAAGCATGACGGGAGTCTTCATCCTGCATCACTCCAGCGGAACTTCCCGATCGGTCTGTGAGCAGTGCGATGCCCTCGCCCAGGAGGTTGATCCCCTCTTCTGGCGATGGTTCCACTACGAGGGCCGCTTTAAGCCTGAGGGCCTCGCTGCAAGCTCGGCGACTACTACTCCTGCCGACCCCTAAAGCCCGCCGCCGAGCGAACATCAACACACGCGAACGGCCCCCTAGGGGACCGCTCATAACGCTCAGCCGTCGCGGCGGGGGTCGCTCTCCTCAACGATTTCGCTCACCTCGGGCGCCTTCTCGATGATCGCCCAGCCCTCGTTTAGTTCGATCACCGTCTCCACGTCCGGCACCTCGTGACCGGGGACGATCACGAAGCGGCGCGAGTCCGAGCGGACCCTCTCGTAGTCGGCCTTACGCAGATCCACATGCTCGCCGCATTCGGGGTCCGCGCACTCGCAGAAATAGGGCTCGACCGCACTACTCGCGTGCTGCTCTTCCCAGTCCGCCATCCGCTCGTTCGCCACGCGGAACATCGCCTCGTTGCGGGCAATCCGCCCCTCGCGCTCGGATGCCATGCCGCCATCTTACGACGCGTACATCGTCACCGTGCGCGACGGAGAGATCGTGCGCCCGGCGGTATCGAGGGCCTTCTGCCCTTGGCCGAACACGCGTTTGGGTGGCGTTGCAGTGGGTAAGCGTTCTGACAGAGGCAGCTTGCTTCGCCGGAAACGGAACGCGAAGCAACCTGATTCGACGAGTCTGGGAGCAAATGGGCGAGAGTGACTGCGATCACCTTGCACGGCCCAGGCGGGACACCCAAGACAGGAGAAGTAAAAGCATGGAAGCTGCAACTAAGCCGGGTGCCGTGCGCACCGATCAAATCCGTCGCCAGGGAAGGCTTCGTCGCCTGACGACTGAGACGAAGCAGGCCTTTAAGACCACGGAGTTCTGGGGAATGGTCGGCGTCATCGTCGCGATTCTCGTCAGCGCCGCCGTGATCAAGGGTGGGGACACTGAGGGGACCGACGAGTTCATCGCCCGACAGGCATGGCTCTACGTCTCGATCGTCGCCGGTGCGTATTTCATCGGCCGCGGTCTCGCCAAGTCCGGATCGCGTGATCCGTACACCGAGAGCGTCGAAGACGGCGACCGAAACGGTCGCTAGTAGCGGGCCGTGGGCAGGGTAGTAGGACCGACGCGCTGCTCGCTGCGTCTGCCCGGTCGGGGTCCTGACGGGGGCCTCGGCCGGGTCTATCTCTGGATCCCACAGCCCCCGGCGTGTTGAGCGATTTTCGTGATCTGGAAGCGATCTGGCGAACGCACAAAGGCTCGATTGTGCTCACCATCTTGCTCAACCTGCTGACCAGATTGTTCGAGCTCGAGCAGTAACTACTTACGTAAATAACACCGACGAAAGGGAACCGAAAGCCAATGGCCCCGCAAACCCGAACCCAACGTCAGGCAGCAGCCAAGAAGGCCGCCGCCACACGGAAGCGAAACTCCGCAAGACAGAGCAGCGGGACCGCCAAGGCGTCCGTTCGCCGTACCACAACGTCCGCCCGGAGCACCGGTCGCGCAGCCCGCACGGCCTCCGAGCAGGCAGGTCGGGCCACCGCTCGTCGCGTCTTGGCCGAGAAGACACGCTTCGAGGCTGTTGCCCGCCAGGCTGAGCGCGTCGTCCTGATCCCGCTTGGGGCAGCGCTCGGGGCGCGTGACAGCGCAGCCGCGACCATCCGCACCTACAGCGACAGCCGACTGGCCCGTCAGCAGCTCAACCGGTTCGAGCGACGCGGCGCAACCGTCCTGCGGCGAAAGCGCCGCGCAGTCGAGCGCCAGGCCAAGGACGTCCGAGACAGTGTCGAAAGCCGTGCGAACGGTGTTCAGTCGCGCGCCAATCACGTCGTCGAACACGTTCTGAGCCTCTCGCAAGTAGGCGAAGCCACACCGAGAGCTCGAGGCCGGCGACCGGACGGTCGCTCTTAGGACCCGGTGGTGCGCAGGGCGGTTGTACCTATGGCCTGTGTTTCGTACGTCAAACCCCGGGAGGATCCAGATCATGTCTGTCGCCACCGAAAACTCAGCCGACGCCAATGCGATCCGGAGGCCCGCGGCGAGGCTGTCGATTTACCTCAACGACCATCTCGCCGGCTCGACCCTCGGCGTCGAACTGGTCAAGCGGGCGAGCTCGGAGAACCAGGGAACGCCGCTAGGCGACTACCTGGAAGCGCTCCGCCGTGAGATCGAGGAGGACCGGGCGACCCTTGTGCGGCTGATGGACAAGCTCGGAGTTCGCCGCAAGCGCGGCAAGGTCAGCGCGGCCTGGATCGCCGAGAAGGTCGGCCGCCTGAAGCTCAACGGCCAGCTCACCGGCCACTCGCCGCTCAGTCCGCTGGTTGAGCTCGAATCGCTCCATCTGGGGATCAACGGCAAGCTCGACTTGTGGAAGGCGCTGGGGCATAGCCTCGGACCCCGCGTGGAGGGCATCGACTTCGACCAGCTGATCCGCCGCGCCGAGCGTCAGGCCGAGGAGCTGGAGCGACATCGCCTCGAAGTGGCGACCACCGCTCTCTCCTAAGAAAAGAGGCGGGCCGCCTTCACCTACCGGAAGAAGCCCTCGAAGCCGCCGGCAGCCGGAAGCCGCAGAGCGCTGCAGGGCCCCGCAGCCGTACTGCGAAATCAGCGCTTTCGAATCCCGGTAGCGGTGCCTCACGAAAGCCCTGCGGAGCGCGGGGCTTTTTCATTTCGGGCGTTCGGAGCGGCCCTGGGAACGCCTGCGCAGGGCAGCTTCCCTCGTTAGGTTTCGAGCATGGCCAGAACCCGTACTGACGAGACGCGACGGGTTCGCGAGGTCCAGGCCAGGCAGGCGCCCGGCTACGACCGCCAGATCAGCTTCTTCGAGCGGGTCCTGTTCGGCGGCGGGCGCGAGTGGGTCTGCTCACAGGCGGAGGGCGAGGTGCTGGAGCTGGCTGCCGGAACGGCCAGGAACCTTCCTCACTACCCGCCGGGGGTAACCCTGACCGCCGTCGAGCTCACCCCGGAGATGGCCGCGATCGGTCGCCGGCGGGCCGAGGAGCTGGGTCGCGAGATAGATCTGCGGGTGGGCGACGTGCAGGCCCTCGAATTCCCTGACGAGAGGTTCGACACCGTCACCTGCACGCTCGGGTTCTGCACGATCCCGGACAACACCACCGCCGCCCAGGAGGCCTTTCGGGTTCTGCGCCCTGGCGGTCGCCTGCTGATGCTTGAGCACGTGCGCAGTCCGGTGCGGGCGGTGCGAGCGGTCGAGCGCCTACTCGACCCGCTCTTTGTCCGCTTCGAAGCTGACCACCTACTCCGCGAGCCGCTCGACTACCTGCCTAACGTCGGCTTCGAGGTGGAGGAGGTGGTGCGCTCGAAATGGGGGATCGTCGAGCGCCTGCGCGCCCACAAGCCGGGGTAGGGAGTGTCGCCTCGACGCTCGCCGGGAAGCCTCGAGAGCATGACCTTCGTCATCGGCGCCACCGGAAAGGTCGGCCGGCACGTCGTCACCGGGCTCCTCGATCGCGGTGACCCGGTGCGGGCGCTGTCCCGCGACCCCGGCGCGGCGGACCTGCCCGCGGATGTCGAGGTGGTCCCCGGCGACCTCTCGGATCCTCAGACTCTCGACGGGCAGCCGGAGGGCGCGGAGCCCGTGTTCCTGGTCTGGCCGTTCTTCAGCGCCGAGGGAGTCGACGAGGTCGTGCCGACCCTTGCGGCCCGCGCGCGGCGCATCGTCTACCTCTCCGCCGAGGCCGCTCGGAAGCGGCCGGACGCGTTCTGGGCCCTCGTCGAGCGGGCCATCGAGCGCTCCGGGACCGAGTGGACGTTCCTGGAACCGACCGGATTCGCCGCCAACACCCTGGGCTGGGCTGAGCAGATCCGCGAATCGGGGGTCGTGCGCTGGCCCTACGGCCGGGCCGCCCGGTCGCTGATCCACGAGCGCGACATAGCCGACGTCGGAGTCCGGGCGCTGACCGAGGACGGCCACGCCGGCTCCCGTTACGTCCTGACCGGGCCGGAGGCACTGACCCAGGTCGAGCAGGTGCGCGAGATCGGCACCGCCATCGGCCGAGCCCTCCGCTGGGAGGAGCTCTCGCGCGAGGACGCCGAGCGCGAGCTCGCCGGGCAGGTCCCGGACACCGCCCTGGACACCTGGGCGGGGTTCGTCGAGGAGCCCGAGGTCGTCACCTCCACGGTGAAGGAGGTCACGGGCAGGCCGGCGGGCTCCTTCGCCGAGTGGGCGCGAGATCACGCCGACGATTTCCGCTGAGCGGGCAGGGAAGCCCCGCACACGGTCGAAAATTTGACCGATTAAGCACCCGTTAACGGGCCTGAACTACGGCCAATTACGCACGCAGCCGCGGGACGCCTAGATAGGATCGCTTGGCTGCTGGATGCGGCAGGAGAGGAAGGCTGCGCAGAAGCAGGTGAGGAGCTGCTGGAGGAAGGGACCGTCATAGGGACCCGTACGGAGCCTCGACGCTCGCAATCGACCCAGGCGGGGCGCCAGTGACGCCTGGGGAGGGGGCCGTCTCCCCGCAGGTTGCGCGGGTCAGGGGCAGCCGTGGTTTCAGCCGCCTCGCGGCGATCATCGCCCTCGCCCTGATCGCGCTCGCGATCATCGTCCTGCTCGTCTCGAGCGGCGGCAACTCCAACCACTACAGGTTGGTGTTCGAGACCGGCGGCCAGCTGGTCAAGGGCAACCAGGTCCTGATCGGCGGCGTCCCGGTGGGCAGTGTCGACGAAGTCACGCTCACCGACAACGGACAGGCGGAGGTCGACATCTCCGTGAACCGCCCGCTCCACGAGGGCTCCTCGGCGATCATCCGCGCGACCTCCCTCTCCGGGATCGCCAACCGGTACGTCTCGATCCAGCCCGGGCCCGACAACGCGCCTGAGCTCAAGGACGACCAGACGATCACCGAGGTCGACACCACCGCTCCGGTTGACATCGACCAGCTCTTCAACACCCTGCGCGGGCCCGAGCGCCAGGCCCTCCGCAACATCATCCAGGGCTCGGCCACGGTCTACGCGGGGAAGGGCCCAGAGGCCAACCAGACCTACAAGTACCTGAGCCCGTCGCTGGTCGCCACCGACCGGCTGCTGCAGGAGCTCGGCCGCGACGAGGGCACGCTGACGAACTTCCTCGTCAGCGGCGCCGACGTGGTCTCCGCCGTGGCGGAGCGCCG
>JBKPND010000106.1:0-14177 GCA_046732465.1 Actinomycetota bacterium | reverse complement strand
GGTGGGCCTCGGCCTCTACTACGGCTTCTGGGTCGATTCGGGTCCGACATCCGGACCGAATTCGACGCAGAACGAGGGCCACGGGGTCGGTTCGCCACCCGCTCCGGCCATCCCCCTTCCCCAGACGCTTTTGGCGCTCTTGGCCGCGGCGTTCGTCGCCGCGCACTGGGCGACGGGCCTCCAGGACGTCTGGGCGCGCGGGATGCTCACCTTCGACACGCTCTGGTACCACGGCCCGTTCGCCGCCCGGATCGCGGACACCGGATCGGTCTGGGGGATGCACTTCACCGATCCCCTCTACCTGAACTGGTTCTACCCGCAGAACTCCGAGCTTCTGCACGGCGCCGGCATCGTTCTCTTCGACCGCGATCTCTTCTCGCCGCTCGTCAATTTCGGCTGGCTCGGCATCGCGCTGCTCGCCGCCTGGTGTATCGGGCGCCCCTACGGTGTGGCGCCGCTCTCGCTGACGGCGGTGGCGATCGCGATGGACACCGGTCCGATGGTCCCTCGCGAGGCGGGCACTCCCGCGACGGACACGGTCCCGGTCGCCATGCTCCTCGTAGCGGCGGCGATCCTGATCAATGCCTGGGCCGCGCGCGAACCACGACCAGCGGCGACGGACCCGTCGGATGCGGGATCCCCTCCGGCGGCGGTCCCGCTGGGCGCCGTCCTCATCGCGGGCCTCGCGATCGGGATCGCGCTCGGCAGCAAGCTGACGATCTGGGGCGTCGCCGTGGCGTTCGCGATCGGGGTCCCGTTGATCGTCCCTCGTGAGATCCGCTGGAAGGCCTTCTGGGCCTTGGTCGGCGGGGTGACGGCGGCTTGCGCCTTCTGGTTCCTCAGGAACCTGATCCACGCGGGCAATCCGCTGCCCTGGATCCGCCACATCGGGCCGATCGACCTACCTGGCCCCAACCGCGGCCTCGAGGGCCGGACCGACTTCACCGTTGCCCACTACATCTTCTCCAACCCCAGTACCGGTCTCTGGCGCCAGTACTTCCTCAATCCGATCGAGAACCTGCTCGGGCCGCTCTGGTTCCTGATCCTGGGTGGGGCATCCGCGGGGGCGATCCTGGCGATCTGGCGACCCCGCTCGGGAGCCGTGCGGCTCGCGGGTGTGGTGACCGTCGTCGCCGCGATCGCCTACGTCTTCACGCCGCTCACGGCGGCTGGACCCGAGGGACACCCGCTCGCCTTCGGGATCAACCTCCGCTACCTGATCCCAGGCTTCGCGCTGGGGCTGGCGCTGCTCCCGCTCGAACCGCGGATAACGCCGGAGCGCTTCCGTCTCCCGCTCCTCGTTGGAGGGCTGATCGCCCTCTTCCTCACCTCCCACTACTCGGACGCCAACGTGGCCTGGGACGGGCCATTCGCCTCGATCCCCTGGGCGGCGCTGATCGGGATCGTGCTGATCGGCGCTCCGGTCGGCCTCGCTCTCCTGGCCCGGCGAGACGCCCTCATGGCGGGGACGGTGGGCGCACTGCTCGCCGTCGCGATTGCGGCAGTCGGCTGGGCGCGCCAGGATGATTACTTCGCGCACCGCTATGACCGAGCTGAGGATTTCCGCTTCCAGCTCGACAAGGCCGTCGCCTGGGCCAAGCCCACCTCCGGGCTTCGCATCGGGGTGGCCGGCACGAGCGGCGCCTACAACCAGTACGGCTTCTACGGCGACGCGGTCGACAATTACGTGCAATACGTCGGCCGCCATCTGCCCGAGGCGGACTTCCAGGCGATCGAGACGTGCACGGCCTTCAGGCAGGCGGTCAACGACGGCGACTTCGACTACCTGATCGCCACACCGGAGCTCGATCTCAACAACCCGGCAACGGCGAGCCCCTCGCCCGAGCGGGGCTGGGTCAGAGACGACCCCGCTGTCGAGGAGATCCTGCATTCGGGCCGCGTCTCGGTCTTCCGGGTCAACGGCCCGCTCACGCCGAGCGGCTGCACCACGGGGAACCGGCGCGGGCCGCCGGATCAATCGCAAGGATCGGCCGCGCGCAAGTGAGCAGCACCGGCGACTACATCCTCGGCTCGATCGGCCTGCTGGCGATCGTGCTCTCCATGGCGATCGCCGGGCGGACGGCGCGGCGAGCGGCGCTGCCGAGCTGGACCGGGGCACCGGGACTGCTCGCCGATGCGGTTCTCGCGATCGGAATCCTCGTCGTGATCTCCCAGCTGCTCGGGTTGTTCGGGATCCTCGACGGGGTGCTGCTCGTCGCGGCCTGTCTGATCGTGGGGGGAGGGGCGATTCGACTGGAGCCCATGTTGATCCGCACGGGCGCCCGCGTGTCGGGACCGGACACGGGGACGGGGGCCGATCAGCTGCGCGAGGCGCCGGGCGCCACCTCCTTCGAACTCGGCGCGGCGATCGTGATCGTCGTGGTCGTGGTCGCGCAGTGGGCCGGGCCGACGCTGCTAGCCCTCGACCGCGGCATCTACGGAGGTGACTCGCTCTGGTACCACCTGCCCCTCGCCGCGCACATCGCCGGCTCCGGCTCGGTCACCTCGCTCCTCTACACCGACC
This sequence comes from Actinomycetota bacterium, assembly GCA_046732465.1. Taxonomy (GTDB): domain Bacteria; phylum Actinomycetota; class Thermoleophilia; order Solirubrobacterales; family 70-9; genus DASUPK01. The sequence goes on along the minus strand of JBKPND010000106.1, from coordinate 11,653 downwards.
CGCTCTACCTGAACTGGTTCTACCCCCAGGTCTCGGAGCTGGTGCACGCCGGCGGGATCCTGCTGTACGGCAACGACTTCCTCTCGCCGCTGCTCAACATGGCGTGGCTCGGGCTGGCTCTGTTCGCGGGTTGGTCGATCGGGCGCCCCTACGGCTCCGGCGCCACCGCGCTGGCCGCCGTCGCCTCGGTGATGGCGGCGAACCTGCTGTTCTCGCGGCAGCCGGGCAACGCCAACAACGACGTCGTCGCGATCGCCCTCTTTCTCTCCGCCGTCGCCCTGCTCGTCAACAGCCGCTGGCCGGAGAGGCGGATCCGACCGGAGGCGGCGCTGCCGGTGGGCGCCCTGATGGTCGGCGGGCTCGCGGCCGGACTCGCTCTCGGCACGAAGCTGACCGTCGTTCCACCCGTCCTCGCCCTGACCGTTGGCGTGATCGTGATCGCGGGCAGTGGGCAGCGCGGGCGGGCCGCCGCAACCTGGCTCGGGGGAATGGTCGTCGGCGGCGGGTACTGGTACGCCCGCAACCTCATCGTGTCCGGCAACCCGTTCCCGTGGCAGGACATCGGGCCGATCCACCACGCCGAGGCGCTGCAGGGCCGCCACCCCTACGCGATCGTCCACTACGCCACCGACACCGACGTCTGGGGCAAGTTCTTCACGCCGGCGCTACACGAGCGCCTCGGCGAGCTCTGGCCGGCCTACCTGGCGCTCGCTGTGATCGGAGTCCTGCTCGTCCTCTGGCGGGGAGGTCGCATGGAGCGGATGCTCGGCGCGGTCGCGCTGGTGGCGGCGGTCGCCTACCTGCTGACCCCGCTCGGCGCGTCGGGCCCGGAGGGGATGCCGGTTGGCTTCCGGCTCAACATCCGCTACCTCGCCCCGGGCCTGATCCTGGCGCTCACGCTGGTGGCGATCCCGCCGTTCACGGGCGACCGGGAGGTGTGGCGGCTGGGCGGCGCTCAGCGGCTCTGGCGGCTTGGCACGCTCGCGATCTTCGCCCTCCTGTTGGTGGTCAGCGCGGGCGCGATCGGGGCCAGCGATACCGACCGCATTCCGGGAACGGCGGTGCTCGTGGTCGCCCTGGTGGCCCTGCCGCTGCTGCTGGTCTTCCTCTCCCGCCGCGGCCTCGCACCGGTGCCGCTGGCCGGCATCGGAGCCGCCGCGCTGATCGCGCTCGCGGTGGGCGGGCGGTTCGTCCAGGACCACTACCTCGACGAGCGCTACTCGTCGGCCGCGCCGGACTACCCGAAGACCGAGCAGCCCGCGGTCGAGCTCGGCCAGGGCCTGGGCGCCGCCTACGACTGGGCGAGGGGGACCCACGACCTGAGGATCGGGCTCTCGGGCACGATGGGGGCGCTCTTCCAGTACGGCCTCTGGGGCAGGGACTCGAGCAACGACGTCCGCTACATCGGTGAGAAGGGCCCGCGAGGCTCGTTCGACGAGATCCCGCAGTGCCCGGAGTGGATCGGCGCCCTCAACGACGGCGACTTCGACTACGTGATCACCACGCCCACCTACCACCAGGACGATCCGGCGGCGGACAACGCTCCCGTCCAACGCGACTGGATCTCGCGCACCGGCGGCGCCAAGCGAGTCGCAGCCGCGGGCCTCGTTGACATCTGGAAGATCACGGGGCCGCTGGACCCGACCGCCTGCGCAGCGCCTGCGGGCGGCGCCGCGCCCCCTCCGGGCGCACCGCTGCCCAGCGTCACGGGGGAGTAGGCGGCCTCGCGCCGACGGCGTGCTACCCCTTAGGAAGTGCCGTACCCGCTCGACAACGCCCTCTTCCAGTGGGAGGAGGGGACGCGCCGGCTAGGCGAGCTGTCCGCCGACCCTCGGACGGGGCGTACAGCGAGGCGTGCCGTGGAGGCGATCCGCGAGGAGCTGCGCCGCCGGATCGGGCCGACCTTCACCGCACAGGAGCTGGCGGATCTCTACGGCCGCGGCACTGACTGGTGCCTGGAGGCCGCTCGGCGCGCGGCCCCGATGAGCGCGGTCGACCTGGACAGCCAGGCGATCGTCGACGGGGCTTTCAACGAGTACCTCCGCGGAGCGAAGGACTACTCGGGCGGACGCGTCATAGCCGAGTAGAGGCGGCGCTTCCGCCGCGCCGGAACCTCAGTCCTCGACTCGCTCGAGGACGATCCGCTCGGGCTCGATCGTCACCCGCAGTGCGCGGCGGCCCGCCCAGTGCTCGGCGTAGGTGGGGTCGTCCTTGATCGCGGGATCGAACCAGATGCCGTAGCCCTCCTCATCGCCCTGATCGAAGGTGGCCTCCAGACCCTTGCGGCGTCCTCGGCCGCGACGGCCGCGCCGCCGCCGCCGTCTCCGCCGGCCGGTGCGCTCATCGCCCCCGCCGTCCGACTCGTCCTCGTCGGTGGCACCCTCTTCCTCCTCGGGCTCCGGCTCGCCCAGCTCGGCCTCGATCTCCGCCTCGATCTCGTCGCGGAGGTCGATGTCTCCGGCGGGTTCCTCGCCCTCGGCGGTGAGGCCGTGCCTCTGCCTGAAGTCCCGCAGCTGCGACGCCGAAACGCCGAGCTGATGCGCGATCCAGGCATCGGTTCGCCCCTGGCGCACCCAGGCGCGGATCTGGTTGAGCTGTGGTCGCAGTGACTGGCGTGCCATCGGCGGCTGACTCTAGTTGATCGACGATTCCAGCCCGTTCGGGGAAAACCCGGCTGCATCGCCTCAATTGCCCCTTGTTTGGGGGGGAATAACCGATTACGCTACCTACTTCTGGGTAGCCTAGAAATCCGCCCTCCGGGGTAAGCGTCCGAGCTTAGGAGGCGCAACTAATTGCTGGTACTCACACGCAAGCCGGGCCAGAGCATCATGATCGGCGACGGCGTCGAGGTTCAGGTGCTCTCCGTGGCCGGCGAGAAGGTCCGGCTCGGCATCACCGCCCCTCGGGACGTCTCCATCTTCCGGCACGAGGTCTACGACCGCATCGAGAACGAGAACGCCGCCCGTCGGGAGGAAGAGGACGATCCCGGGACCAACGCCGCCGTAGAGGACGCGCTGGAGCGGCTGGGTCACCGGTCGTAGCGGCTAGACGGCTTTGCCATCAGGTCGCGGCCACAAGCGGCCGCCCCACATAACCGCTCGGGGCTTCGCCCCTGGCTCATGATGGTGCGGCCTGGTGGCCGCTAACCCATCAGCCAGGCCAGCGTCTCGAACATCGCCACGACCACGGTCACGACCGTGATCGTCAGGCAGACGAGGAGGACGCTGAACCGCACCCGCCCGCGCGACTCGTTTCGCGAGATGCGACGGGCCCGCGATCGGTTGACCGCGCGCTTGCGCAGCTGATCGCGCCGGCGCTTCTCGAGCGCCATCTCCTGCTCGAACGCCAGCTCGATCTGAGCCATGCTCTGTCGCATCCGCATCTGAGCCATCGCAAATGTCCCCCGGGGCGGCCGTGCAAGCTAGCAAAGGAACTTGCAGGGGGGCTTTGACTATAAGGGGCAGCGGCCCCATAAACCCCGGCCGGCCGCGCCGGCCGCAGCCGCGAGACGCGCGAAGAGCTCGGCGAAGGAGTCGTTCGGGGGAATGGTCAGGGTTCGCGCCAGGCCGCGCCTGACGAGCTCGGCGTTGACGAACAGCGGCCGCGCGCCGGGACCGGTGCGCGGCAGGTAGACGTAGGCGAGCAGGCGTCCGTAGACGTCGCGGCGCTCGGCGTCGAAGCGGAGGGTCACCGTCCGGCCGCCGACCAGCCGCTCGTTGGCCTCGTGCGCCCTGGGCCCGCCGCACTGCACCGGCGTATCCGGCTTGACGGTCTCCGGAGTGTCGATGCCGATGTAGCGGACCGTCTCCTCGTCACCGCCGGGCAGCGCGACGTCGATCGTGTCGCCGTCGACGACGTGCGTGACGCGGACGTTGATCGGGCCGCTGGGCTCGTCGGAATCCGAGCCGGAGCCGCAGCCGCGCGAGACGGCGAGCACGACGAGAACAGCGGCAATGAAGAGGGGCGCACGCAGGGCGCCGCGGCGCGTCGGCATGCATGTATGAGACAACGCCCGGCGGAACTACTCGGAGCGGCGCTACGGAATCCGCCGCACGTGCTCGAGCAGGCTCTCCTTGATCTGGCCGATGATCTCGAGCGCCTCCGACTTCTCGCGCTGCCAGACGTTGCGGCCGAAGATCACGCCCGAGCCGCCCGCCTCCATGATCGTGCGGGTGTGGCCCAGGACCGTCTCGTCGTCGGTCTTCGATCCACCGGAGAGCACCACCAGGGAGCGCCCCGCCGACTCCACGATCTGGCGCACAGCCTCCTCAGGGGCGACGTCCATCTCGTTGTAGGGGGCGGGCTGATCCTTGTCCTTCTCCGGGTCGAACTTGGGGAAGTTGAGCTTGACCACGTCGGCGCCCATCTCCATCGCCATCCGGGCTCCGTAGTCGATCGCGTAGAAGGAATCCCGGCCACCCTTCTCTTGGATGTACTTGCCGCGCGGATAGGCCCAGATCACCAGCGGCATGCCGAACCGCTCGCAGTCCTCGCGGACGCCCTTCAGCTGATGCAGGTCCTGGTCCTGTCGAGGCGAGCCGACGTAGAGCGTGTAGCCGACAGCGTCGGCGCCCAGTCGCACCGCGTCCTCGACCGAGGCGTTGGTGGTGGAGAGCGCATCGTCGTCGGGCGGCACGTCGGTCTTGCCGTTCACCTTCAGGATCAGCGGTACCTGCCCGGCGTAATCGGGGTAGTAGCGCGTCGCCAGGCCGATCTGGCAGGCGATCGCCGAGTAGCCCGCCTCGGCCGCGAGGCTGAACTGGTACTCGGGGTCCTTAGAGGCGGGGTTCGGAAAGAAGTCCTTGGGCCCATGCTCGATCCCCTGGTCGATGGGCAGCAGCATCAGGGTCCCGTTGCCGGGGCCGTAGTCGAAGAGCAGACGGCGCAGCCGCGCGCGCTTGCCGGGCGAGAGCGTTGCGAGCAGCGACTTCTGCTCGGTGATCGACTTGACTTCCATCTTCTCGATTACCTCCGTGGTTCGGGCGTCGTCGATTCAGTATGCCCGATCTGACTGTCATGGTCCCGTCAGTGCTGGAGCACAACTTCACCGGAACCCCGTTCACGCTCGGCATCGAGGAGGAGCTGATGATCTGCGATGGCGAGACCCTCGAGCTCGTGCAGGGGATCGACGTGATCCTGGGGGACCTGCCCGAGGGGATCCAGGGCTATGTAAAGCCGGAGCTGATGCAGTCAGTGCTCGAAGTCGCGACGCTGCCTTGCGCGAACATCACCGAGGCCGGGGACCAGCTCCGCCAGTTGCGCCGGACCGTCCGTGAGGTCGCCGCTCGGAACGGGCTCGCGATCGGCGCTGCCGGCACCCACCCGTCGGCGCACTATGAAGACCAGCTGATCGTCGACAACCCCCGCTACCGGGAGCTGGCCGCCGAGCTCAAGTGGATCGCGGAGCAGGAGCTGATCTTCGGCACCCACGTCCACGTCGGCATCGACGACGCCGAGAAGGCAATCTACGTCGCCGACGGCATGCGCGGTTATCTGCCCCTTCTGCTCGGCATGTCCTCCAACTCCCCGCTCTGGCAGGGCAAGACGACCGGCATGATGTCCTCGCGGACGCCGGTGTTCCGCGCCTTCCCGCGGGTCGGGATCCCGCCCTACTACGGCACCTGGGAGATCTACTCCCACCGCGTCGAGCAGATGATGAAGGGCGGCGCGATCCCGGACTACACCTACCTCTGGTGGGACGTGCGTCCCCACCCGAACCTCGGCACCGTCGAGATCCGCGTCTTCGATCAGCAGATCCGGGTCGAGAACACGATTGGCTTCGCCGCCTTCACCCAAGCGCTGGCCCACCGGCTGGCCGGCGAGTTCGAGGAGGGTGTGCCGAGCATCGAGTATCCGCTCGAGCTGATCGACGACAACAAGGTGCGCGCCGCGCTGGTCGGGATCGAGGGCAGGCTCATCGACTTCGACCAGGGCATCGAGGTGCCGGGGGAGGAGATGGCCCTCGGCGTGATCGAGGATCTCCGCGAGGACGCGAGGGAGCTCGGCTGCGAGGACGAGCTCGCCCTGCTGGCGGACCTGGTGGAGAACGGCACGGGAGCGCGGCGTCAGCTCAACTGGCTCTCCGACCACGGGGAGATCGGAGGACTGATGAGGGAAATCGTCGCCGCCAGCGATCCGGATGGCTGATTCTTCGCTGAGACACAGGCATTGCGGTGCCTCAGAAAGACCGCTGCCGAACCTCATCTGGACACTCTAGTACGGTTTCAGTAGTGGACTACCGGGTTTTTGCGGCATGAAATACGAAATCCGTACTCATGGCCGGTGAGCGGCCGGTCGAGGACGTTCTCGACCTCCTCGGCAGGCGCTGGTCGCTCCGCCTCGTCTGGGAGCTCCGGCGGAGCACCCTCTCCTTCTCGGAGCTCCGGGATCGATCCGGGGTCAGCCCGTCCGTCCTCTCCGCGCGGCTCCGGGAACTGGGTGAGGCCGGGGTGGTGGAGCGCGGCGTCGGCCGGCGCTACCAGCTCAGCGGACGGGGACGAGAGCTGGCACGGATTCTCTTTGAGCTCAACCGATGGGCCGAGCGTGCAGGGGGGGCGAGCGGACGGGCAGGGGTATCCTCGCTGGAGTGAGCTCGCCTGAGCTGAGTGTGGTCTGCCGGTCCTGCGGGGAGGAGGTCAGCCCCTATGTCACCGAGTGTCCGTACTGCGGCACCCGGTTGCGCAAACGCGCGCCGAAGCTCGAGCTGCGCGGCGACGAGCTCACCCCGCGGGAGTCCCGCCGCGCCCGCCGCCGGATGGCGCGAGCCCAGCGGGTCGAGCGGCTCTCGGCGCGCCCGTACGCCGTGCTCGCCGCGATCCTCGTTCCCGCGGTGCTCCTGCTCGTGCGCGTCGCCAGTCCGGCGCTCGACTCCTACGACCTCGGCGCGATCGTCGGTCCGGTCGAGGGCGATTGGTGGCGCTATCTGGCGGCGCCCTTCATCTATCCCGACATCGGTTATCTGTTCGTCGCCTCGATCGGGATCGCGATCTTCGGCAGCGCGGTCGAGCAACGCCTCGGATTGATCCCGACGGTCGTCCTGATCCTGGCCTGCGGCGGCCTCGGCATGTTGGCCGCCGACGGGATCGAGACCGCCTTCGCCGGCGACAACGACATCCTGCTGGCCGCGGGTGGCAACGGCGTCGCCCTCGGCCTGCTGAGCGCCTGGGCGGTGATGCGGGCCGCCGAGGTCCGGGCCCATCCGGACGAGGACGTGGAGCTGATCGGCGCGGCCGTCGCCGCGGCCGTGCTCATCCTGCTGCCGCTGGTGGACGATTACGCAAACGTCTTCGCCGGCCTCGCCGGGGCCCTGGTCGGCGCCGGCTGTGGGCTGGCCGCCGCCCTGGCCCGTCGCGAGCGCCATCCCGGCTAGGTGCCCCATCCCGAGACACCTCGCCGGAAAGTGCACTGATGGCCCACGACAAGTTCATCTCGATCACGCCTGAGCTGCACCGCTACTCGGTCGAGCACAGCTCCTTCCGTGACGGCGTCGTGCCCGCGGTCGAGCGGGCCGGCGAGGAGATGGGCGACCTCGCCTCGATGCAGATCGCCGGAGACCAGGCCGCCTTCATGACGATCCTCGTCAGGGCGATCGGCGCTCGCGAGGCGCTCGAGGTCGGGACCTTCCTCGGCTACGGCGCGCTGGCGATCGCCCGCGGGCTGCCCGACGACGGCCATCTGATCTGCTGCGAGCTGGACGAGGGGTACGCCGAGCGCGCCCGCGAGCACCTGCGCCAGGCGGGGCTCGACGAAAAGGTGGTAATCCGGATCGGCCCGGCCCTCGAGACGCTGCGGGCGATGGAGCGCACCGAGCGATTCGACTTCGCGTTCATCGATGCGGCCAAGACCGAGTACATCGACTACTTCGAGGAGACGCTGGGGCGCCTTCGCTCCAACGGGCTGATCCTGATCGACAACACCCTGCGTGACGGGACCGTGCTCGAGCCGGGCGATTCCGAATCCGCCCGCGTGACCGCCGAGCTCAACGATCGGCTGGTGCAGGACGATCGGGTGGACGTGGCGCTGCTCGGCTTCGCCGACGGCATCACGATGGTCCGCAAGCGGTAGAACCCCCGCAATGGGGATTCCGGAGGACAGCGAGGGCTGGCTCGCGTTGGTGCGCCAGGGCATGCCGCCGTTCTGGCGGCTGCTCGCGGAAGGCACCGGCGGGCGGGTGTGGGAGGACGAGGACGTCATGGCGGCGATCGTGCCCTCGTCGCCGAGCCGCTCATTCTTCAACTCGGTCCTCTACGAGGATCCCGGCCGCCTGATCGCCTCCATCGACACGCTCGCCGAGGTCTACGCCGAGGCCGGGGTGGAGGCGTGGACGGTCTGGGTCCCGGAGGGAGACGTGGACGTCGCGGAGGCTCTCGCGGCCGCGGGACACCGGCTCGACGCCACGCCGCGGGCGATGGGGATGCCGCTCGGCGGCCTCAACCCGCCGGACCCGGACCCGGAGCTCGAGATCCGCGAGGAGCCGGACTTCGAGCTGGTCTCGAAGCTCAACGAGATCGCCTACGGCTTCGCGCCGGGTGACTTCCCGCCGCTCCGGGGCGGGCAACCAGGCCTGCGCACCTACTTCGCTGCGGTCGACGGCGACACGATCGGTTGCGCCGGCGCCTTCATCCACGGGAGCGACTGCGAGATCGTGTACGTGGCGGTCCTTCCCGAGGGGCGCGGCCGCGGAATCTCCGGACGGCTGACGGCGAGGGCGCTCGAGGACGCTCGGGATCAGGGCCTGGACACCACGACGCTGCAGGCGACCAAGCTCGGCTATCCGGTCTACGTCAAGCTCGGCTATGGCGACCACGGCACTTTTCAGATGTGGGAACGACGCAGATGAGAGGGTGCACCGGAAGCGAAGCTGAGGAGCAACCCGATTACTGATCGCCCTTACAGCGACGAGCAGATCGACGCCGCGATCGAGGCGATCTCGGATCCGGAGACCTTCCGCGAGGTCGAGCGCCAGGTCGCACGGGCGGCGCCGAACCTGCAGAAGATCCTCGCCGAGGCGCTCGGCGCGGGCGGCTGGTTCGGAGAGTCGCACGACGCCGAGGTGCTGAAGGCTGCGACCAACCCAGACGACGAGGAGCGGCTCACCGCCGTCCGCACCCTGCTCGCCGAGGAGACGCGCGTCGGGATGATGGTCGGCGTGGCGGTAGGGTGGGCGCTCGCCGAGAGGCTTGCCGAGCAAGAGCGACAGGAGGAATAGATCGAATGCCAGACGTCGAGTTCGAGGCAAATGGAGGAACGGCGAAGGGCTACCTGGCCGAGCCCGATGAGGAGGGCCCTGGCCTTGTGATCCTGGGCGAATGGTGGGGCCTGGATGAAAACGAGCGGGGGATCACAGACAGCTTCGCGAGGGAGGGGTTCGTCGCGCTCTCACCCGACCTCTACGGCGGCAGCACGACGGTGGAGCCCTCCGAGGCCGAGAAGCAGCTGATGGCGATGAACATGGAGGAGGCCGAGAAGGACATGCGCGGGGCCGTCAAGTACGTCCTCGACCATCCGAAGTGCAACGGCCAGGTCGGCTCCGTCGGGTTCTGTGCCGGCGGCGGACTCTCGATCTGGGCGGCGGCGTCCAACCCGCAGATCGGGGCGGCGGTCACCTACTACTACGTGATGCCCCACGGCAAGCCCGACTTCTCGAACATCAACGCGCCGGTGCTGGGCCACTTCGGCACCAACGACGACTTCGTCTCGGTCGACGATGCCAAGGCGCTCGAGGCCGAGCTCCAGGAGGCCGGGGTGGACGCCGCCTTCGAGTACTACGAGGGAGGCCAGCACGCCTTCGCCAACGAGCATGATCGGCTCGGCACCTACGACCAGGGCCATGCCGCCAAGGCCTGGGAGCGGACGACCTCCTTCCTGAAGCAGCACCTGAGCCGCTCGACCTAAAACTGGCCAGCCAGCCAGTTTCTTCGCTAGGCTCCCCGCGAGCGCAAATGCGAGGGCGGGTCGCGACTCGTCCTACTGCCAGGAGAGGAGATTCACAGTGGAGCCAGTCGAGGCGAAGGACGCTACGCAGACCGGTCCGTCCAGGGCGCAGCGGGATGACTTCCGAGCGACCTCGGACCCGGCCCTCCAGAAGGGGGATCGAAGCGACGTCAAGCTCCTCGACTACACCCAGCTCTACAACCTCTGGGAGAAGCAGCAGTGGAAGACCCAGGACCTCGACTTCTCCCAGGACAAGGTCGACTGGCACGAGCGGATCCCGCCGGACGAGCGCTTCCAGCGCATGTACGGGCTCTCCAGCTTCTTCATCGGTGAGCAGAAGGTCGCCGACGAGCTCGGGCCGATCATGCGGGCCTGCCCGACCGAGGCCCAGCGGATCTTCCTCTGCACGCAGATCGCGGACGAGGCCCGCCACGTTCGCTTCTTCGACCGCTTCTTCAGCGAGGTCGGCGTGCTCGAGGGGGCCGATGAGCTGCCCCAGCGCCTCGAGGCCCTCGACCAGCACATCAACGACTCCTTCCGGACCCTCTTCGACGACCTGCTGAAGAGCCGGGTCGACCGGCTCGCGCAGGAGCCCGAGGACCGCGATGCCTTGGTCGAGACGGTGACTCTCTACCACATGGTGATCGAGGGGATGCTGGCCCTCACTGGGCAGCACTTCATCATCGAGTACAACGAGCGCGTCGGCACGCTGCCCGGCTTCGTGGAGGGGTTCTCCAACGTCGCCCGCGACGAGCACCGCCACATCGCCTTCGGCGTTCGCTTCCTCACCGACTGCGTCCGCGAGGACGACCGCTACCGCGAGGTGATCCAGAAGATGCTCGAGCAGTCGCTCCCAGTGGCGGACGGGGTGATCGAGCCGCCCTGGCCCGAGGAGGAGGACAACGACCTATTCGGAGCCAGCCGCGAGGAGACTCACGCCTTCGCGGCGCAGTGCCTCACCCGGCGGCTGAAAGTCATCGGGCTCACGCCCGCCGCCGCTTAGTCCGCGCGAGCTAGGGCTCAGGCGCTGGCCCGCGGCTGCTTGGAGCGCTTCTTCGGCGTCGACTTGGTCGACTTGCCGGTCGAGCTCCGCTTGCTCTGAGTCTTGCTGTGAGGGCGGGAGTGCTTCTTCAGCGGCACCGAGTAGACCGCGGCCGCCTCCGAGGAGCTCTGGTCGTCGGTGGTCGGCGCGGTGGAGCCGGGTGTGCAGCTGGCCGGGGCGCCGGGATCGATGACCGCGTCCCCGTTCGCATCGCAGGTGCTTGAGGGTTCGACGCCGGTGGTGAGCGGTCCCGTCTGCGGGGTGGTGCTCGCTCCCTTGGAGTCCGTGTTGGCGATGTTGTTGCCCTTGTGCCGCTTGCGCTTGTTGCCGAGCGGCAGGACGCCGGTCGCCGTTCCACCGGTGGTCGCCTCCTCGCCGGACTGCGGCGGGACGGTCACCGTCTGCGTGGGCTGTGGCGGGGGCGGGGTGGCGGTCGAGGGGGTGGGCGTTGCCGCGGCGGCTTCGGCCGGAGGGGTGGTGGGTGCCGGCTGGGCGGTGACGGGGGTGGCCGCGGGCCGCCTCTGGGCCTGGACCGGGGCCGTCCGCTCCTTGGCCTGTGGCTTCGAAGAGGGCTGGGTGGTGACGTGCTGGATCTCGGCGGCCCCGCCGGCGATGATCGCGGCGGTCGCGATTCCCGCGGCGGCCTTGGTCCCGATCGCGGCGGCCGCACCTGTCGCG
>JBKPND010000105.1:0-25786 GCA_046732465.1 Actinomycetota bacterium | reverse complement strand
TCGGGGAGGCCGACGAGCCGCTCGTCGCGGTCGGGCATTCACTCGGTGGCTCCGTCCTCCTCAAGCACCTCGCCGAGGGAGGCCGGCAGGAGCCGATCGCCGGCCTCGTGCTCGCCGCCACCCCGTTCTGGGGCCGCGATCAGGATTGGGAGCTCGAGTGGGCGCTCCCGGAAGGCTGGCCGGACGCCGAGACGACGCTGCCGCGCACCTTCCTGTTCCACAGCCGCGACGACGAGGTGATTCCCTTCGCCCATCTCGACCGATACGCCAAGCTGCTCCCGGCCGCATCGGTCCATCCGCTCGATGGCTGCGGCCACCTATACGACCGTGGCGACCTGAGCGAGATCCTGGACGCGATCCGCGGTCTGTCAGCCGGCTAGCGGCCCCGCCGCCCGAAGCTGTGCGGCGCGGGGAGCGAGGCGGCCAGCTCGGCCATCGCCGCCTCCCGCACACCCTCGAATCCCCGCTTCGAGAGCCCGACCGCCGAGTGGCCGGCGAGCACCAGCTCATGCGCCGTGACCGGCGCCTCGAGCTCCCGCGTCTTGACCAGCTGCGACTCCGTCGGCGTCAGCCTCTCGATCCGCGACACGACCACGTTCGTGGTTCCCTCGCGATGCTCGAGCAAGCCCGCCGCCAGCACGAACCCGGAGGTCCGCACCGCCAGCCGGCAGCGCTCCACGACGGGCGGCGACACGATCAGGTTGATCGTTCCCGCCTCGTCCTCGAGCAGCATGAAGACGACCCCGTTGGCCGTCGCCGGCCTCTGCCGCGCCACCACCATCCCGGCGACCTTCACCCGCGTCCCATCCCGAGTGCGGGCGATGTCCTGGCTCGACAGCACCTCGGGCGAAAGCTGCCGCCGCAGCAACTCCATCGGGTGCTTACCGAGTGTCATCCCGGTCGTCCGGTAGTCGGCCACGATCCGATCCCACGGCCCGAGCGCGGGCAGCGGGGGAGTGGGCGACCCGTCGAGGGGCAACGCCAGCTGCGCCCCGTCGTCCGTGCGGCTGGCCCGAGCCACTCCGCCCGCCTCCCAGAGCGCCGGGCGCCTCAGGTCCTCATCCGGATCGGCCGGCGCGGTCGCGGCATGCACCAACGAATCGCACCCGCCGGCCCAGGCGAGCCGCTGCAGCGCCGCCGCGCCTGCGCCGGATCGGGCGGCCAGGTCAGAGACACTCCGATAGAGGCCGCCCCGCCGCCGCTCCCCGACCACCGCCTCGGCGTCGACCGCGGGCAGCTCGGCCACGTACCCGAGCCCGATCCGAACCGGCGGATTGCCCGACGAGCCCGCGGCCGCCCCGATCGTCTCGACCCGGCAGTCGACCTCGCTCACGTTCACGTCCGGCGGCAAAATCTCAATCCCCCGCCGCTGCGCCTCGTGCACCAGCGCGTCCGGCGGGTAGAACCCCATCGGCTGCTCGTTGAGCAGGCCGCAGAGCAGCTCCGGTCCGTAGTGGACCCGCAGCCACATCGACTGGTAGGCGAGCAGTCCGAACGCCGCCGAGTGCGCCTTGGGGAACCCGAACCCCGAGAACCCCTCGATCTGCCCGAAAACCCGCTCCGCCACCTCCCGCGCCACTCCGCGGCCGACCGCGCCATCGATGAACCGCTCCCGGTAGCGCTGCATTGCGGCCTCCGAGCGCTTGCGGCTCATCGCCCGCCGCAGCCCCTCGGCCTCGCCGACCGAAAACCCGGCCAGCGCCATCGCCACCTCCAGCACCTGGTCCTGGAAGACGATCGCTCCCAGCGTGTCGCGCAGCACCGGCTCGAGCGACGGGTCCTCGTACGGGATCTCGTAGGACGGGTCCTCCCGCAGCCGCTTCCGCCGCTCGATGTAGGGGTGGACCGCGCCTCCCTGGATCGGTCCCGGCCGCACCAGCGCCACCTGCACCGTCAGGTCGTCGAGGTCCTGGGGCAGGGTCCGCGGCAGCATCTGCATCTGCGCCCGGCTCTCGATCTGGAAGACGCCGGTCGTCTCCGCCAGCTGGATCGCGCTCCACACCTCACCGTCGTCGAGCGGCACCCGCGAGAGATCGATCCGCTCCCCGCGCGTCATTGCGATCTCATCGACGCACCGCTCGACCGCCGAGAGCATCCCCAGCCCGAGCAAGTCGATTTTGAGGAAGCCGGCGTCCGCGCACGAGTCCTTGTCCCACTGCACGATCTGCCGCTCCTCCATCGCCGCCGGCTGCACCGGGCAGAGCTCGATCAGCGGCGTGGTCGAGATCACCATGCCGCCGGGGTGCTGGGACATGTGCCTGGGCAGCCCCGCGATCTCCGGCAGCAACTCCGCCAGCGCCCGCCAGCGGGGCGAGCGCGCCCGCAACTTGCCAAGCGTCTCCTCCATCCGAGCCCAGGCGTCCCGGCTCGCCTCGTACACGTCCACCGCACGCGCGAACCGCTCCACCTCGCCCTGCGGCAGTCCCAGCGCCTTGCCCAAGTCCCGGATCGCCCCGCGGGCCCGGTAGGTGGCGAAGGACGCGACCAGCGCCGAGCGCTCCGGCCCGTAGCGCTCGTGCACCCGCGGGATCAGCTTCTCCCGTATGTCCCGGGGGAAGTCGAGGTCGATGTCCGGTACCTCGGTCAGCTCCTCGTTCAGGAAGCGCCCCAGGAAGAGGTCGTTCTTCACCGGATCGATGTGCGAGAGCCCGGTCAGGTAGCAGACCAGCGAACTGACGCTCGAGCCGCGGCCGCGGCCGGGGGGCAGCAGCCTCCTGGCCGAATCCGGTCCCCGCACCTCGACCGCCACCTCTCGCGCCAGCTCGAGCATGTCCTGGTGGAGCAGGAAGAAACCGGAGAGACGCAGCTCCCTGATCAACGCCAGCTCCTCCTCGAGCCGCCGCTCGGCCTCGGCCCGCCGCGGCGTCTCCTCGTAGCGATGGATCAGCCGCGTCCGGCAGAGCTCGGCCAGCCGCCTGTCCGCGCCACCGTCCTCCGCCCCCGGATAGCTGTAGCCGAGCTCTCGGGTGAGATCGAAGCGCAGCCGCTCGGCGATCCGCTCCGTCTCGGCCACGGCCTCCGGGTGGTCGCGGAATCTGGCCACTGCCTGATCGGCCGAGAGGAGGGTGGAGGCCGAGTTGCCGCGACGCAGCCCCTCGGTCTCATCCAGCGTGGCCCCCAGCCGCACCGCCACCAGCGCGTCCTGGAGTGGCATCCGCGAGCGGTCGTGCGCGTGCGCATCGCCCGTGGCCACCGCAGGCACTCCGAGCCGTTCCGCCAGCGAGACGAGCCAGCGGTTCCGCGAGCGGTCGTGTCGCCAGAGTGGCCGCTGCAACTCGATCCGGAAGCGGTCCCGGCCGAAGGCCCGCAGCAGACGCTCGGCCAGGTAGGCCGCGCCCGCCGGATCGCCCCGCTCCCAGGTCCCCGCCACCGCGCCGTCGCGCGCGCAGCCCGAGAGGCAGACCAGTCCATCTGTGTGCCGCTCCAGCTGGTCGATCGGGAGCGAAGGGGGTTGCGCCTCTCTGATCCCTTTCCCTTCGCGCGTTCCCTCGTGAGCTCCGGTGATCAGCCGGCAGAGGTTGGCCCAGCCGCCAGCGTCCTCGACCAGGAGCGTGACGTGCACGGGGCGAGCCAGCCGTCGCGGAACCTCCACGGTCAGCTCGCAGCCGAAGATGGGCCGGACCCCGACGCCCTTGCAGGCGTGGGCGAACTCCATCGCCCCGCAGATGTTGTCGTGGTCGGTCAGGGCCAGCGCCTCATGGCCGAGCCCGGCCGCCGTCGCCGCCAGCTCGGCCGGGTCCGAGGCGCCGTCCAGGAAGGAGTAGGCGGAATGGCAGTGCAGCTCCGTGTACATCAGTCCCGCTGACGGAACCAACGACCATCTGGTTCCCGGAAGACGACCACATCGCTGCCGTCTTCCAGGACCACCTCGAAGTAACGTCTGTGCAGGGGTTTCTGCGTCCACCAGCCGTCCTCGACCAGCCACTCCTCGCGGACCGACTCCACCGCCAGCCGTCCGATCGCCTGCGGCTTCCCATCGGGGCCGGTCTGCACCGGCACCGGCCAAGGCTTGTTGACCCGTCCCGGCCTCACCTCCAACTCCGACTCCCAGCATTAAACGGGTCGCGCTGTCGCGCGCCCTCGCATCTCCTCAAGTTCCCTCCTCCGGGAACGGCATGAGCACCTCCCGCCGCTCCGGCACCCGCGACTCCGGATCCACCTCGAGCACCCGCAGCACCGCATCGCCACCCGCCGCCGAGCGAGTCTGTCGCACCGCCTCCGAGATCCGCCGGCGCCGCTCCCGCTCGGGACTCGACAGCGTCAGCTGCTCACCGGTCTCCGGGCCGAGCGCCACCGCCTCCAGCCGCAGCGTCGCGGCCGGGGCGGGGAGGAGCGCGAGGTGGGGTAGAAGCGCATCGCCGAGCCGCGCCCGGTCGGCACTGGCCCGCCGCAGCGCGACCTGGCGGCGCCACCCGCCACCGGCGGCGAGGCGAGCGGAGAGCCGCAGTGCCCGCAGCGTCCTGCCGCGCCGCGCACCATGCGCAAGCAGCCGCGAGATCAGCAGCTCCAGAGCCCGCTCGAGCTGCTGCCCGGTGACCGCCTCCGGCAGCGCAAGCTCGACCGCGATCGCCTCCCGCACGGGCCGCGGCCGCAGCGGCTCATCCCCGCCACGTGCCAGCCGCCTGGCCCGCAGCCCCAGCCGGCCGAAGCGATCCGCAACGGCATCGCGGGGGAGCCCGGCCAGCTGCCCGAGGGTGGAGATCCCGAGCCGCTCGAGCTCGTTGGGCAGGTCATCGGCCTCCTGGTCATCACCCAAACGACCGCAGAGAAGGGATACGGGCATCGGGTCCAGGAACTCCGCGCCGACCCCTTCCGGGACGATGGCGCCACGGCGCGCCGCGACATAGGAGCAGAAGCGACCGGGCCCCGCCCCAAGCCGCGCCGAACCTCCCAGCTCCTCGCGGGCCTGCTTCAGAACCCCCTCGATCCCTCCCCAGAGGCCGGTCAGACCCCCCGCCTCGAAGAACGCCTCACCGGCACGATCCGACTCGATCTCCGCGCCGATCCCCTCCAACCTCCGCAGCGCCTCCTCCCACGAGCTCTCAGCCCGCTCGGGGTCGGGCGGGATCAGGGCCAGCTCGGGGCAGCGCGAGAGCGCCTCGCCCATCCTCATCCCGGCCCGCAGCCCGAACTTCTCCGCCGGCTCCGAGACCTCGCCGATCAGCTGGGCCGCGCCCGGCTCGGGCGCCAGTGCCGCTGGCCGTCCCAGGACCTCCCGATCTCCGGAGACCGCGGCGATCAACCGGAAGCGGGGGATCAGGGCGCATGCGACAGGCATCGAACGTATGTTCGTATACCCGCACCAATCCGTCAAGGAACCGCCGGTTAAGAAGCATTCGCGGCGGGAATCGCTTAACCACGATGCTGACCGCGGCGATCATCGCGTTCTGTGTTCTGCTCTTCGTCCTCGCCTTTCTCGCGCCGCGACTCTCGCGGCACTTCCAGCGGGCGGGCGAGAAGCCACTCGAGCTCGGACAGCAGGCCGGCGGCAAGGCCCCAGGAAAGCTCGGCAAGTGGCTACGGAAGCCTTTCTCCACGGGTGAGCGGGCCGTCCAGAAGAGCGGTTCCGAAGGCCGCAAAGCGCGCGCGAAGGTCTGAAGAGCGGGAGTAATCTCCCGTCGATGCCGAAGCGCGAACCGACAACCGAGGAGCTGCGCCTGGCCCAACAGGAGAGGGTCACCGAGGAGCACGAGGCCGTCGACACCTCGATCACCCCGGACGAGGCGCACCAGCATCTGCGCCGGGCAGACAAGTCCGCTTATCTCGAGCGCATGCTCGCCAAGAGAGAGCGCTCGGAGCGGCGCGACGAAGACGCCGGTTGAGTCTTCGACTTGCGCTGATCGCGGACACCCACCTGCCGCGCGGCGATAGATGCGAGGGTGCGCCGACAGGCGCAAACCGTTTTCTGGCGAAGCCGTGCATCGACGCGCTCCGCGCAGCTGACCTGATCGTCCACGCGGGAGACTTCAGCCGGCCGTCCGTTCTCGCAGACCTGCGTGAGCTCGGGCCCGTGGCCGCCGTCCACGGCAACGTCGACACGCCCGAGCTTCGCCGAGAGCTTCCGGAAACGATCTCGCTGGAACTGGAGAACGTAGTTCTGGGTGTGATCCACGACGCCGGTCCCTCAAAGGGCCGACTGGAGCGGCTGCGCGCCAGGTTCCCGGACGCCGACGCGGTGGTCTTCGGCCACTCCCACATGCCGCTGCACGAGGATCGCGAGGGCTTTCAGATCTTCAACCCGGGCAGCCCCACCGAGCGCCGCCGCGCTCCTCACCGCTCGATGGGTGAGGCGACGGTGGACGGCGAACGCATCGAGTTTGACGTCCTGCCGTTGCCATGATCTGTCCATGACCGCTCGAGCGATCGCCGTCCTGTCGATCCTCGGGGCAGCCGCCCTCTCCGGATGCGGCTCCTCTGGCAAGGACGACACCACGATCCCCGGCGGCGCCGATCCCGGGACGGTTCAGGTGATCAGGAGCTGGGCCGATGAGCTGCGAGCCGGGGACGTGGACGCAGCGAGCAAGCGGTTCGCGATCCCGAGCGTGGTCCAGAACGGCACCGCCCCGCTGCGGCTCACCACTCCCGCCGAGGTCGAGGCCTTCAACCAGTCCCTGCCCTGTGGAGCGAGGCTGACCGAGGCGGAGTCAGTCGACAGGTTCACGATCGCCACCTTCAAGCTCACCGAGCGCCCCGGCCCCGGCGAGTGCGGGAACGGCGTGGGGGAGACAGCCAAGACCGCCTTCGTCGTCCGTAGGGGACTGATCACGCAGTGGCGCCGCATCGTCGAAGCCGATCAGGGGACGTCGACTCAGGGCCCGGTGGTCTGAACCCGGACTCGGTCGATCACCGCGTCGGTGAACTCGGTCGTGCCGGCGTGGCCCTTCAGATCAGGGGTCCGGATCCCCGAGGCGGCCGTCTCAATGACGGCGTCGTAGACGGCCGCGGACGCTCGCTTCGCGCCCTCGATGCCCGCCTCGGCCGCGTAGTGCAGCACCGCGGCTCCGGCCAGGATCATCCCCATCGGGTTGGCGATGTCCTTGCCCTCCAGCGCCGGCGCCGTCCCGTGCGGCGCCTCGCTCATCGCCACGCGCACCCGGAGGTCCTCGTCGAGAGCGAGCAGCACCGACTCCGCCCCGGCGATCGACCCGTACAGGGGCAGGACGAGGTCCGAGAGCAGGTCACCGTCGCGGTTCAGGCTCGGGATCACCAGCGGCGCGTCGGCCCGGCCGGTGAGCAGGCCCGCATAGGTGGCGTCGATCAGCAGCGGCTCGTAGCCGATCTCGGGGTGGCGCTCGGCCGCCGCGTCCATCTCCTCCTTCAGCATCCCCTCGTAGACCGGGCTGACCGTCCACTTCGGGCCGCCGTAGACGCGGCCGCCGATCCCCTCCGCAGTCCTGAACGCGTACTCGGCGACCGCACGGCAGATCGAGCGATGGATCATCTCGACCCGCTCCGCGACCTCGTCCCCGTCTTCCGGCCGGCGCGACTCCTGGGCGCCGTAGGCATCCTCGACCGCCATCCGCACCACCGAGATCGGATGGTGGATTCCCGCGACCGGACTGACCCCGGGAATGCGACGCCCGGTCCTGACGATCACCTTGCCGTCGATCGCCTCGCGGATCAGCCGGTTCGGACTCCCGACGTCGTCGGCGCCCTCCGGTGTGATCGTGGCGGCCTTGATCCCGAAGCCACCAGCCCCAGACGGGTCGCGCCTATCGGCGCGGCCTCGCATCATCGCCCTCGCGGCCTCGGTGCAAACCGCGTTCTGGGTTCGGCGCCGGTTCTCCAGCGAGAGGTCGAAGCGCTCGAGCTCCAGGTCGAGGCCGATCACCTCCGGATCGATCACGCGCAGCGCCTGCTCGAGCAGCTCCTGCCCGGTTTGGTCGCCCTCGAGCACCACGATCCGCAGCTCGCTCATGGAGTGCGAGGCTATTCCTATGAACGAGTCCTGTACCTGGTGCGGAGCGGAGGTCGAGACCGACGACGGCTTCCGCGCCTACGAACCCGCCGGCGAGCGGCGAGCGGTCTTCTGCCGGCTCGAGCACCTGATCCCGTGGTCGATCCAGGGGGCCCACTGGGAAGCCGGAACGATGTCCGAGCCGCCGACCCTCGACGAGGGCGCGACCAACTGCTCGCACTGCAACGCGGAGCTGACCGACGCTCACGTCCTCCTCGTCCGGCACCGTGGCGAGCACCGCGTCGCGGATGCGTTCTGCGGCGTCGACCACATGGCCGAGTGGGCGAAGGCCGGCGGCCGCTGGCAGTGATCTCGCAGTTTCCGGCTTCCCGGATCCGCGGCGAAATCGCTGATTTCCGCAAAACGCGAAATCCCGGTTTCACTAGCCCTTGACGCCGTGGATCTCGCCGGTAGGGTGCTCGCCACTTGAACAGAACAGGTTGACCTTCGGGTCAATCAGGTTCAGTTCAAAGAAACGGCCCGGGCGACCGGGCCGTTTCGCTTTTTCAGGGGCGGGCCGCCGATGAGCTGAGCCGACGGGGCGGGTCATTACCTTCAGTAAGCAATGCCCACGTCACGATCCATCCAGCGCACCTACCTGCTCCTGATGCTCGGGAACACGCTGGCGGCTTCGCTGATCTGGGGGATCAACACGATCTTCCTCCTGGACGCCGGCCTCTCCAACCTCGAGGCGTTCGCCGCCAACGCCTTCTTCACCGGGGGCATGGTGATCTTCGAGGTACCGACCGGAATCGTCGCCGACACGATCGGACGGCGCACCTCCTACCTGCTCGGAACACTCACGCTGTCGGGGGCGAGCCTGCTCTACGTGATGCTCTGGCAGATCGAGGCGCCCTTCTGGGAATGGGCGATCGTCTCGCTGCTGCTCGGGCTCGGCTTCACTTTCTTCTCCGGCGCGGTGGAGGCCTGGCTGGTCGACGCCCTGACGGCGACGGGCTACGAGGGGCGCTTGGAGACGGTCTTCGGGCGCGGGCAGATCGTCACCGGCGCCGGGATGCTGGGCGGCTCGGTGGCCGGAGGCTTCCTCGCCCAGCAGTTCAGCCTCGGCACGCCCTTCGTGCTCCGTGGGGCGATTCTGATCGTGATGTTCGTCGTCGCGTTCAGGCTGATGCACGACGTCGGCTTCACTCCGGAGAAGGGTGGCCGGCCACTGGCCGAGATGCGCAAGATCGCCTCGAACTCGATCGACTACGGCTGGCGCGTTCCGGCGGTCAAATGGCTGATGGTGGAGGCCCTGTTCACCGGGGGTGTGGGGATCTACGCCTTCTACGCGCTGCAGCCGTACCTGCTCGAGCTCTATGGCGACCCGACCGCCTACGAGATCGCGGGCCTGGCCGCGGCGATCGTCGCCGGGGCCCAGATCCTCGGCGGGGTGGCGGCGCCTTGGATTCGCGCGCGGTTTCATCGCCGGACCTCCGCGCTGCTCGTGACCGCCGGGCTGAGCGTGATCACCCTGGTGTTGATCGGGGCGATCCAGGATTTCTGGGCGGTGATCGGCCTGACGACGGTCTGGGCGTTGCTCTTCGCCGCCACCATGCCCATCCGCCAGACCTACATCAACGGCATGATCCCGTCGCGGCAGCGCGCCACGATCCTCTCCTTCGACTCGATGATGTCCTCTTCCGGAGGCGTCTGGGCGCAGCCGCTCCTCGGCCGCGTCGCCGACAGCTCCGGCTATGCGGCGTCGTACCTGGTCTCCGCGGGAATCGCCGCCTTCGCGCTCCCCTTCATCGCCCTGTCGCGGAACCAGAACGCGCCGGCAGACACTCTCGAGCTGACCGAGGCCCCGGCCGCGCAGCCCGCCTGATCGGCAGAACCCCCGCAACTAGCGGAAACGCGCGTTCACACGGCCTTGACTTCGCTGTTGCGAGGCGTAGGGTGTTCATTAACGGAACGAAGGGCAACCTTTGTTCCCAGAAAGGGCCCGAGAAATCGGGCCCTTTCGCTACTTGCGCTTCTTCGCCGGCCGGAGCGCTCCACGCGGCGGGGCCGCCCAGGAGAGGATCAGCGGCGCGACCAGGTTCGGCGTCTCGACGTTCGGGGAATGACCCGCGCCCGGGATCAGGTGGGTCTGGACTCCGGGGACGTTCTGGCGGTAGCGCGCCACCGCCTCCTGCGCGTCGTATAGCTGATCCTCGGCCCCGAAGATGACCATGGTCGGCACGTGGGCGGTGGCGAGGCGCTCGTCGAGCGGCGCCTCGGCGACGTAGTCCTCCTCGGCGTCCCGCGTGTCCTTGTAGGCCGTGTAGGTCATCGCCCGCAGGTCGTCCACGGGCTGATCGGGATTGTCGAAGCCGCTCGAGATGTCGTAGCCGGGAGCGAACGCGTCGTCGTAGTTGTCCAGGACCAGGGACTTCGGGGCGATCTGCAGCAGCCGGTCGGACGCCTGTCCGATGATCGGCCAGTAGCTGATTCGCTGCGCGAACCCCTCGTTGTCGAAGCCGTCCTCCGGCGCCTGGTCGATGATCACTACGCGGGAGGCGAGCTGCGGGCTCTGCTGGGCGAGCGCCGTCACCACGCTGCCGCCGAGGGAGTGGCCGACCACCGTGGCGTTCACCACCCCGAGCTTCGCCAGACCCTCGGCCACCGCGGTCGCCTGGTCCTCGATCGAATAGCCGGTGCCCGGCTTGTCCGACCCACCGTGCCCGAGCAGGTCGACGCGGATGACCCGGTGGTCCCGCGCGAGCAGCGGGGCGAGGTCGTCCCACCAGTTCATCGAACACGTGTAGCAGTGGATCAGCACGATCGGCGTCCCTTGCGGATTGCCCTGCTCGAGCACCTGAAGGGTCCCGTTCGAGGTATCGACCAGCTGGGCGCCCGTGTCGCGCACGTAGGCGTCCTTGGTGGCGTTCGAGACGACGATCGCGTTGAGGAGCAGGAGCACGATCAGCGCCCCGACCACGGCCAGGGTGATCTTCAGCCAGCGCGGCACTGGCTACATCTAACTGGCGCTACCGGCGTCTTCTCGCGGTGCGATGCCGAGCTCGTCGGCACGGTCGGAGAGCGCTTCGATGACCAGCGTGATGTGCTCGTCCTGATCGACGCCGAGTTCATCGATCCCGCGCTGGATGTCCTCGCGGTTCACAGCCGCCGCGAATGACGGCTGCTTGAGCTTCTTCTTCACGGACTTCGGCTTCATGCCCTCGATCCCGGTGGGACGCACCAGCGCGCAGGCGGCGATGAAGCCGGAGAGCTCGTCCACCCCGTAGAGCGTTTTCGCCATCCGGGTCTCCCTGGGGACGCCCATGAAGTCGGCATGGCCGGCCACGGCGTCGATCACCTCCTGCGGGTAGCCGCGCTCCTCCAGCTCCTTGATGGCGTGGCGCGGATGCCCGGTGTCCAGGTCGGGATACCGCTCGTAGTCGAGGTCGTGGACGAGCCCCGTCACGGCGTACATCTCCTCGTCCTCATCCCACTTGCGGGCGTACGCGACCATCGCCGCCTCCACGCCCAACAGGTGCTTCCGCAGCGAGTCGGACTCGACCCATTCCGTGACCAGCTGCCATGCATCGTCTCGTGAGATCTCCGCCATGGGGCTGGTTACTCTAGGCGCCCATGGAGAAATTCATCATCCAGGGCGGCGTGCCCCTGTCCGGCGAGATCGTGCCGGCGGGCAACAAGAACGCCGCGCTCCCGATCCTGGCCGCGTGCCTGCTGACGGAGGAGGAGCTGCTGATCCGGAACGTGCCGCGGATCCGGGATGTCGAATCGATGCTCGGGTTGCTGGAACGCCTGGGCGTCAAGATCGCATGGACGGGTGAGAACGAGGTCCGCCTGCAAGCGGATCAGATCTCCGGCACCGAGGTCGATGAGGAACTCGCCAATCGGATCCGCGCCTCGTTCCTAGTAGCCGGGCCCCTGCTCGCGCGCTTGGGCGAGGTGCGGATGCCACCCCCGGGCGGCGACACGATCGGCCGACGGCGGCTGGACGCGCACCTCGACGCCTTCCGTGACCTCGGCGCGAAGATCGCTGGGGACGTCTGGATCGAGCTCTCAGCGCCCCCCGACGGCCTCAAGCCAAGGCGGATTTTCATGGACGAGCCCTCGGTGATGGGAACCGAGAACGCGCTGCTCGCCGCGGCGCTGACGGAGGGGCCGACGACGATCGCCAACGCCGCCTCCGAGCCGCACGTCCAGGACCTGGCCCGGCTGCTCTGCAAGATGGGCGCGCAGGTCGACGGCATCGGCTCGAACGTGATGACGGTCCACGGCCGGGACAAGCTCGGGGGTGCCGAGCACACCGTCTGTCCCGACCACATCGAGATCGCCAGCTTCATGGCGCTCGCCGCTGCCACCAGCGGCGAGTTGCGCATCCGCGGGGTGGTGGAGGAGGACCTGGAGGGGATCCGTCGGCACTTCCGTCGCGTCGGCCTGCAGACGATGGTGGAAGGCCAGGACCTGCTCGTCCCGCCCGAGCAGAAGCTCACCATCAAGGACGACCACGGCGAGATGACCCCGCAGATCGACGACGGGCCCTGGCCTGCGTTCCCCGCGGACCTCACCTCGATCGCGCTCGCCCTTGCCACGCAGGCCGACGGCACGATCCTCATCCACGAGAAGATGTTCGAGAACCGGCTGTTCTTCGTCGACAAGCTGGTCGCGATGGGCGCTCGGATCCACCTCTCCGACCCGCACAGGGCGGTGGTGAGTGGTCCGAGCCGTCTTCATGGGGCGCGACTGGAGAGCCCCGACATCCGCGCCGGCATGGCGATGCTCATCGCCGCGCTCGCGGCGGACGGCACCTCGGAGATCGGCAACGTCGCGCAGATCGACCGCGGCTACGAGCGGATCGACATGCGCCTGCGAGATCTCGGCGCCCGCATCGAGCGGGTCGCCTCAGAGCGCGTTCCGGCTTGATCCTCGGTTAGGCGGCGTGTGCGTTGTGGAGCTCGGTGAACCTGGGCTCCGGGCGCTCGGCCGGAGCCTCGTCGCCGAGCGTCTCCGCGATCGTCGGCCCGAGCCTGGACTCCGCGAACGCCTCGAACGCCTCCGGCGACTCCCAGACGTCGAGCACCTTGAGAGTGCCGTCCTCGATGCGAGCCGTGTGTGCGATCAGCCCATCGGGCGGATTCCCCACGGGATCGAGCGCCTGGTGGACGGCGTCGTACTGGTCCGGGGTCACGGGAAGCTCCATCTCCAAGAGAACTGCCATTTCGTCTCCTCCTCGAGTCGAGTAGCCATGCGCCGATCCTATGCCCACGAACCTTGCAGCCTGTTAAGGGCGAGAAAGCGATGATGAGCCCGATGATTCACCCGACCCCGCCGGGGACGCGAGACATCCTGCCCGAGGAGATGCGCGAGCTGCGCGCCCTCGAGGCGGCGTTGCGCGCTGCCTTCGACGCCCACGGCTACGGGGAGGTCGCGACCCCGACGATCGAGTACGCCGAGGTGCTGCGGCGAGGCGACGAGCGCTACGCCAACGCCGCGTATCGGTTCTTCGACGAGCGCGGCGATCTGCTCGCGATGCGTTCCGACATGACCATCCCGATCGCGCGCCTCGTCGCGACCCGAATGCAGGACGCGGAGCCACCCTTCCGCCTCTCCTACATCGCCCGCGCCTACCGAGCGGTGAACCCGCAGCGGGGGCAGATGAGGGAGTTCACCCAGGCCGGCGTGGAGCTGATCGGCGCGCCCGCACCGGAGGGGACCGCCGAGGTGATCGAGGTCCTGAGCCGGGCTCTCGACGCGGCCGGGCTCAACCGCGCTCTGGTCGGGCTCGGCGATGCGGACCTGTACCGCCAGCTACTTGCGGAGCTCCGCGTGGAGGTTGAGGCGCGCGACCGGATTCTCGATCGGCTTGCGGCACACGATCTGGTCGGCCTCGAGCTGGCCGTCGACGACGTCGAGGGCCTCGACGGGGAGGCACGCGCCACGCTGCTGGCGCTGCCCGCGATGCGCGGCGGCCCGGAGGTCCTCGATCGCGCCACCGAGCTCGGCGGCGAGGCGGTGGAACGCGCCACGCAGCGGCTGCGGGCGACCCACCAGGCCCTGGCGGCCCGGGGAGTCTCCGACCGCGTCCGGCTCGACCTCGGCCTGCTGCGCGACCTCGGCTACTACACCGGGGCGATCCTCGAGGTCTACGACCCGGCGCTCGGGCACATCCTGGGCGGCGGCGGCCGCTACGACTCGCTGCTCGGGCGATTCGGGCGGGAGCTGCCGGCGGTCGGCTTCTCCCTCTACCTGGAGCGCCTGCACGTCGCGCAGACCGAGGAGGAGCGGCAGGACGGAGGGGAGGCAACCTGATGCCTCGAGTGGTGGAGGCCACCCGCGCGCGCCAGGCGGGCCCTCTGAAGCTGGCGCTGCCGCGCGGGGCGCTCTGGCCGGAGACGCTCGACGCGCTCGACCGCATCGGCGTCGACACCGCCGAGCTGCGGTCCGATTCGCGCGCGCTCGTCTTCGAGTCCGGCGGGCTCAGCCTGGTGACGATGCGGCCCTCGGACGTTCCCACCTACGTCGAGGCGGGAGCCGCCGACCTTGGAATCACCGGCAAGGACGTCCTGCTGGAGCAGCCGGAGCGGATCGTCTACGAGGTCCTCGACCTCCGCTACGGAGCCTGCCGCATGGTCCTCGCGGGGAGGGCAGGGGACACGGCCCTCGACGAGGACGAGCGCCGGCTCGGCGGCATGCGGATCGCGACGAAGTATCCACGGGTCGCGGAGCGTCACTTCGAGGAGACCGGCCGGCGCGCCGAGGTGATCGAGGTGAAGGGCTCCGTCGAGCTCGCGCCGCTCTCCGGCCTCGCCGACGGGATCGTGGACCTGGTCGCCACGGGGCGCACGCTGGCGGAGAACGGGCTCGAGGTCCGCGAGGAGATCGCCACCTCGACGGCGCGGCTGATCGCCAACCGCGTCTCACACAAGCTGCGCGCGGCGGAGGTCGACGACCTGGTGGAGCGCCTACGACCGGAGGGCGTCCGATGAGGCTTCAGAGCTTCGACTGGGACGGCACCGACCCGTCGGACCTGGCGAGCCGGATCCGGGCCCTGCAGCCACCCCTCGGCGAGGTGAGCGAGACCGTTGCCGAGGTCATCGCCGCGGTGCGCGAGGGAGGCGATGACGCGGTCAGCGAGCTCGAGGCCCGCTTCGGCGGTGAGCAGGTGGATCCGCGCACCCTGCCGATCCCCGACGCCGAGGTTCGATCGGCGCTCGAGCGCCTCGATTCGGAGTCGCGGGATGCGCTGGAGACCGCGGCGGCCAACATCCGCGCCGTCGCCTCGGCGCAGCTGACGGACGAGCAGAGGCTGGAGCTCGAACAGGGGCAGTCGGTGGACCTGCGCGACGTGCCCGTCGGCTCCGCGGGCGTCTACGCCCCCGGGGGGACGGCGTCCTATCCCTCAACCGTCCTGATGGGCTGCATCCCCGCGAAGACGGCCCAGGTTGAGCGGGTCGTGCTCGCCACGCCCCATGGCGGCGGGGAGCGTCCGGTCGCCGACCTGATCCTCGCGGCCGCCGCGATCGGGGGCGCGGACGAGATCTACCCGGTGGGCGGTGCCCAGGCGATCGCCGCTCTCGCCACCGGCACCGAGCTGATTCCGCGCGTCGACGTGATCGCCGGGCCGGGCAACCGCTATGTCCAGGAGGCGAAGCGCCAGCTCGCCGGGGAGGTCGGCATCGACGGGATCGCCGGCCCCTCCGAGCTGATGGTGGTCGCGGGGGAAACCGCGAGGGCGGACTGGATCGCGCTCGATCTCTGCGCCCAGGCGGAGCACGGCTCCGACGGGCTGCTGGTGGCTGCGGCGGTCGAAACAGTGATCCTGGACGCGATCGAAGAAAGCGTCAAACGGGTGGCCGCCGACCGGGGGATCGCCGAGGACGCGGCCCTTGCGCTGGTGGCGGTGCCCGACACGGTCGCCGCCGTCCAGCTCGCGAATGCGATCGCGCCTGAGCACCTCCAGCTCGTGACCGAGGACGCGACGTTGCTCGCGAGCGCGGTGAGGACGGCCGGGTGCGTCTTCGTCGGACCGCACTCGGCGACCGCCTTCGGCGACTACGCGGCGGGCTCGAACCACGTGCTCCCCACCGGCGGTGCGGGCCGCTTTCAGGGACCGCTCGATCCGGGCGTCTTTCGGCGGCGGATCCCGACCGTGACGCTGACGCAGGCGGCGGCCCGGGAGCTCGCTCCGACGGTCGCTACGCTGGCGCGCGCCGAGGGCTTCCCGCTGCATGCTGAGTCAGCCTTAGTGCGAGGGCGCGGCGGACGCGAAGCGGAGCAGCGACCCGAGTGATGGCGAAGCCGCACTGAGAGAACCGATGGGACGAACCGCACAGATCAGCCGCGAGACCAAGGAGACCAAGGTCAAGCTGCGCCTGGGCCTGGACGGAGGCGAGACGAAGGTCTCCACCGGCGTCGGTTTCCTCGACCACATGCTCGAGCTGCTGGCCCGCCACGGGCGACTGGGACTCGACCTCGAGGCGAGTGGGGACCTGCAGACCGGCGCCCATCACACCACCGAGGACGTCGGCATCTGCATCGGCCAGGCGGTCGACGAGGCGCTCGGCGACCGTGCCGGGATTCGCCGGTACGGCTCGGCCCTGGTGCCGATGGACGAGGCCCTCGGTGAATGCGCGATCGACATCTCCGGCAGGCCCTATTGCGCCTTCGACGCGGACCTGCCGGACGTCAGCATCGCCGGGTTCGACTCGGAGCTCGCCGAAGAGTTCTTCCGCGCCGTCTCCAACAACTCGAAGATGACGCTTCACATCTGGGTCCGCTCGGGCTCCAACGCCCACCACATGGTCGAGGCGTCCTTCAAGGCCTTCGCGCGCGCGCTCCGCGAGGCGGTCTCGATCGACCCGGACGAGACTGGCGTGCCCTCCACCAAGGGCACACTGACCGAATGACCCGGATCGCGATCCTCGACTACGGGATGGGCAACCTCCGTTCCGTGGAGAAGGCCCTGGAGCGAGTCGGGGCGGAGGCCGAGATCACCTCGGACCGAGCCCGAGCCGAAGCGGCCGACGGGGTGATCCTGCCCGGTGTCGGGGCGTTCCCGCGAGCGATGGAGCGCGTCCGCGAGATCGGGCTCGACGAGCTGGTGGCCGGCCGGATCGAGGCGGGCGTTCCCGTGCTCGGCATCTGCCTCGGCCTGCAGCTGCTCTTCGAGTCCTCGGTAGAGAACGAAGGCGGGCGCGGGCTCGCGCTGCTCGACGGCGTCGTCGCCCGGCTGGAGGCCAACGGCTACAAGGTCCCGCACATCGGCTGGTCGCCGGTGCACTGGGAGCACGAGTCGCGCCTCACCCAGGGTCTCGGCGAGGAGACTCCCTTCTACTTCGTCCATTCCTTCGCGCCCCGCCCTGGGGTCGGCGGTGACGTGCTCGGCACAGCCGCCTACGGCGAGCGCTTCGCCTGCGCGGTGGAGCGGCCGCCGCTCTACGGCGTCCAGTTCCATCCGGAGAAGTCGAGCTCGGCGGGGCTGCGCCTGCTGGACAACTTCGTCCGAATCTGCAGTTGATCCTCTTTCCCGCGATCGACATCCGCGGCGGCAGGGCCGTCCGGCTGATTCAGGGCGACTACGAGCAGGAGACCGCCTACGACGACGATCCGGTGGTCGCGGCCCGGCGCTGGGTGGACGGCGGCGCCCGCTGGCTGCACGTCGTGGACCTCGACGGTGCGCGCGCCGGCGCGCCCGTCAACCTGGAGCACGTCCGCCGGATCGTCGCCTCGGTCAACGTCCCGGTGCAGCTCGGCGGCGGCCTGCGCGACTCCAAGAAGGTGGAGGAGGCGATCTCATCCGGCGCCGAGCGGGTGGTGCTCGGCACGGCGGCGGTCCGCGATCCCGAGATGGCGCAGGCGATCGCGGCCGCTCACGGCGACCGGGTCGTCGCCTCGGTCGACGCGCGCGCCGGCAAGGTGGCGGCGGAGGGCTGGACGGAGGAGTCCGACCTCGCCACGACCGACGTGATCGCCGAGCTCGTCCGGCGGGGCCTGAGGCGATTCGTATACACGCCGGTCGACGTCGACGGCCTGATGGAGGGCCCCGATCTGGACTCGCTGCGCAAGGTCGCGGCCGCGACCGAGGGCGAGGTGATCTACTCGGGCGGCATCGGGTCACTCGACGACCTGCGGGCGGTCGCCGGCCTCGAGCTCGACAACGTCGAGGGCGTGATCGTCGGCAGGGCCCTCTACGAGCAGCGCTTCACGGTCGCCGAGGCGCGAGAGGCTCTCGGTCCATAGGCTCCCGGCCATGAGGAGGCTCTTCGGGCCGTTCTTCGTCTTCGCCGGGATCATGCACTTCGTCAAGACCCGTGCGTACGAGCGGATCATGCCCCCGTACATCCCGCGGCACCGCGAGCTGGTCTACGCGAGCGGCGTCGCCGAGATCGCCGGCGGCCTGGCCACGATGCACCCGAGCACACGCCGGGCGGGAAGCGCCTGGAGCGTCGCGACCCTGATCGCGGTCTTTCCCGCCAATTGCCACATGGCGATCGAGTGGCAGAAGTACGAGAAGGCGGTCCCCGGAGGCCGGGCCGCGCTCTATGCCCGCCTGCCCGTGCAGCTGCTCTTCATCGCCTGGGCCTACGCGGCGGGCGACTGGGACTGAGCACCTCCTACGCTTCAGGCATGGTCCTGAAGCGGGTCATCCCATGTTTGGACGTGGAGGACGGCCGCGTCGTCAAGGGCACCAACTTCGTCGACATCCGTGACGCCGGCGACCCGGTGGAGCTCGCCGAGCGCTACGACGCCGAGGGCGCGGACGAGCTGGTCTTCCTCGACATCACCGCCTCGCACGAGAGCCGCGACACGATCGTGGAGCTCGCCCGGCGCACGGCAGACAACGTCTTCATCCCCTTCACGATCGGGGGCGGCATTCGCTCCGTCGAGGACGCGCAGGCCGTGCTCGACGCGGGGGCCGACAAGGTCTCGGTCAACTCGGCGGCGCTGGAGCGACCCGAGCTGATTTCCGAGCTCGCCGAGGTCTTCGGATCCCAGTGCGTCGTGATCGCGATCGACGCGAAGAGACGCGGAGCCGGTGACGAGTCCGATACCTGCCAGGCGCCGCCGGGCTACTTCGGCGACGCCGAGTGGGACGTGTACACCCACGGCGGCCGAACCAGGGTCGAGGGCCGCGAGGCGGTGGCGTGGGCTCGTGAGGCGACCGAGCTCGGGGCGGGGGAGGTGCTTCTCACCAGCATGGACCGCGACGGGACCACTGACGGCTACGACCTCGAGCTCACCCGCTACGTGGCCGAGGCGGTGAGCGTCCCGGTGATCGCCTCAGGAGGGGCCGGCGAGCTCGACCACCTGGTGGAGGCAATCCAGGCGGCGCATGCCGACGCGGTGCTCTGCGCATCGATCTTCCACTACGGGCAGCACACGATCGCCGAGGCCAAGCAGCAGATGGAGCGCGCCGGGATTCCGGTACGCCTCTCCTAGGCGCCTACTTCTTCGCCTTCTTCGCCTGCGGCTTGGCCTTCTTCTGAGCCGCCGGCGGCTGCCCGGCCGGCGGCGCCTTGGGCTCCTTCTGGAGGATCCCCTCCTCGGCGGGGCCGGTCCCGGGCTTCAGCGCGTAGAGCGTCTTGTAGCCAGTGAGGAAGAGCTCCTTGCCGTTCGAGATCACCGGGTTGTAGGCGCCGTCGGTGTACTGGAAGACCTTGTGCCCGTTGCGGACGTCGAAGCCGTACGTGGAGGTCGTCTTCAGGTCGGCGACGTAGGCCGTGTCCCCGATCAGGCTCGCGGCGCCGGAGATCGCGCCGAGATCGGGAACGCTCCAGCGCTCGTCGCCGTTGCGCGCATCGAGTGCGTAGAAGGTCCCGTCGTAGGAGCCGAAGTAGATCGTGGGCTCCGTGTCCGGCGTCCGCGCCGCGATGGCCGCCGCGTAGACGTAGTTGCCGGTCGATTGGCTCCAGGCCAGGTTCCCCGACTGCTGGTCGAAGCTGTACATGCGGCCGTCGGCGTTGCCCGCGTAGACCCGGCCGAAGGCGACCGTCGCCGCGGCGTAGAACCGCCCCGAGCGACCGAAGCCGGATCCCTGAGATCCCGTCTGCCACTTGATCGAGCCGTCGTTGACCCGGATCGCGTTCATCTCGCCGCTGTAGTCGCCGATGTAGACGATCCCGTTCTCATACGCCGGGGCCGCCTTCACCGCCCCGTTAACGTGCCGCTGCCAGATCGTCTTCCCGGTCGCGGTGTCGAGGGCGAAGACCGTGTTGCACTCGCAGCCGACGATCACCTTGTTGCCGACGACCAGCGGGGAAGACTCGGATCTGCCGGGGAGGGGGTGCTTCCAGAGGACGTGGCCGTCGCCTTGTGCCAGCGCGACCACCTGACCGGGCTCCAGATTCGATACGTAGATCACGTGGTCGTGGTAGGTCGGCGAGGAGGCGTTCAGGTGCGCGATCTGCTGCTTCCACCGCGCCTTGCCGGTACTCGCCTTCAGCGCAAAGGCCATGCCGTTGTTGTTGACCCCGAAGATCTGGTTGCCGACCAGGACCGGCGAGTACTCGAGCAGGTTGCGGCCCTTGAATCGCCAGCGGATCGAGAAGGGAGGCTTGACGTCCGGGGCGTCGAGATAGCGGGTGTGCTGCGCGTTGAGTCCGTAGATCGGCCAGTTCGTGAGGCCGCTGACGGGCTCCGGGGTCGTCGCGGTGATCGTGCAGGGGGCGGGGCAGGACTTGTCGCCCGGCCGCTTCAGGGCCAGATACGCGACCAATGCGATGACCACGGCGCCGAGACCCGCGGCGACCCCGATCGTCAGCCACCGGTGATTGCTCCAGAGGTTCTTTGCGAGCTCTCGGATGTTCTTCCAGAGGTCCCTGATGGCGGAGCATGGTAGGAAAGCCGCTAATGCCCGGTTCAAGCGACCTAGATCCCTCCCGGCTGAGCGACCGCGTCGATTCGCTGGCGGCAATCGACCAGTTGCACCAGATCGCCGAGCGGGCGCCGGCGTACCTGGTCGGCGGCGTGGTGCGCGACCTGCTGCTCGGGCATCAGGTGACCGACCTCGACGTCGCGGTCGAGGGTGACGTCGAGGCCCTCGGCGACCTTCCGGGATTCAGCCTGGAGCGTGACGGGCTCTTCCTCACGGGCCGGCTCGAGCAGGGCGACGTGAAGGTCGACGTCGCGCGGGCCAGGGCGGAGAGCTACCCCGCGGCCGGGGCACTGCCCGAGGTCCGGCCCGCCCCGATCGCTGAGGATCTCGCCCGCAGGGATTTCACGATCAACGCGATGGCCCTCCCGCTGGACCGGAGCCGCGAGCTGCTCGATCCGCACGGGGGCCTCGAGGACCTGCGGGCCGGGCTGCTGCGGGTCCTGCACGAGCGCTCGTTCGTCGATGACCCGACCCGCGCCCTGCGGGCGGCTCGGTATGCGGCTCGCTTCGGCTTCGGGCTCGAGCCCGAGACCGAGCGGCTGCTACGCGACGCCGACCTCTCGACCGTCTCCGAGGACCGGACCGACAACGAGCTGCGGCGGATCGCCGCCGAGCAAGAGCCCGCGGCGGCTCTGCGCCTGCTCGCGGACTGGGGGGTGATGGCGAGCCTCGACCCGGCCGCCCCGGACCGGGTGGCGGAGGTCACCCGGCTCGCCTCGGCGGAACCGTGGTCGGGATGGGTCGATCCAGAACTCGCAGTGATGCTGGCGATCGTCCGCCCGCTGCCCCAGATCAGGGAGCTGGCGGCGGCCACGCCCGAGCGACCGTCGGAGGGCGCTCGGCTCGCGGAGCCGTGGGACCCTGCGCAACTCCTCGTCGCTCGCGCGATCGGGGCCGAGTGGCTCGATCGCTACGCGGGCGAGTGGCGCCATGTCGGTCTCGAGATCACCGGGGACGACCTGCTCGCGGAGGGAATTCCAGAGGGACCCGCCGTCGGTCGGGGGCTCGAGGCCGCCCTCTCCGGCAAGCTCGATGGCGAGCTCTCCGGCCGCGAGGAGGAGCTCCGCATCGCTCTTGCGGCCGCCAAGGGCGAGATCCCAGAGGGCTAGCGCCCCTGGGGTGGCGCTCGGGCTGTCCCAGGCATAGGCTCGGCTTTCAACCAAGAGATGGGAGATCTCGATGTACGCACGAGCAGTCAGGTTCACCGACGTCACTTCCGACCGGATCGCCGAGATCGAGCAACGGATCAACGAGCAGGACGGACCGCCCGAGGGCGTGCCGTCAACCGGGTTCCAGCTGCTCTTCGACGAGTCGCAGGGAACCGCCATCTTCGTCGGCTACTTCGCGACCGAGGAGGACATGAAGCAGGGGGCTGAGGTGCTGCAGGCCATGGACCCGAGCGACACACCCGGGAACCGCGCCTCCGTCGATCAATGCGAGGTCAAGATCGAGCGACAGGCCTGAGCCGCCGGCCCGGCTCCGGGCAGCGCTGATCTAGCCTGCCCGGGGTGGAGTGGCGCGAGCGCGAAGGGGTCCGCTGGCTCGAGGCTGAGCTGCCCGGTGCGAGGGCGGCGTTCTCGACCCGCGTCGGCGGCGTGAGCGAGGCGCCCTACGAGGCGCTCAACGTCGGGGTCCTGACCGGTGACGAGCCGGAGCGCGTCGGCGAGAACCGCCGCCGGCTGGCGGCTTCGATCGAGCGCGATCCGGAAGGCGTGGTGATGGGACGCCAGGTCCACGGCACGGAGCTCCGCCGGCACGATGCCCCGCAGGAGTCGCATGTCTACGCCGACGGCGTGCGGAGCCCCGAGGAGGTCGACGCCCATTCGACCTCCAACGCGGCGCTGACTCCCCTGGTGATGGTTGCCGATTGCCTGCCGGTGGCGATGGTCGGCCCGGGCGGGGTCGCGATGGCCCACTGCGGGTGGCGCGGGCTCGCCGGCGGGATCGTCGCCGGGACGGCGGAGGCCGTCGAGGCCGAGGTGGCCGCGATCGGGCCGGGGATCGGCCCCTGCTGCTACGAGGTGGGCGAGGAGGTGCTCTCGGTGTTCGCCGACCTCGACGGCGTCGCCCGAGGCCGGATGCTCGACCTCACCGCGGTCGCGACGGCGCTTCTGGAGCGGGCCGGCGTTGACACGATCGAGCGCTCCGGCCTCTGCACGAGCTGCAACCGCGAGCTCTTCTACTCGTACCGGCGAGACGGCGAGCGGACCGGCCGCCAGGCCGGGCTCGTCTGGATGGTGTGAGCATGGTCGAGCCGGTCACAGACCTGGACGCGGGACGAATTCGCTCGAACCTCGAACGGATCCGCGAGCACGCTGGCCTGCAGGTCGAGATCCTCGCCGCCACCAAGTACGTGCGCAGCGAGGAGATGGGCGCGCTCGCCGAGGCGGGCATCGAGCTCGTCGGCGAGAACCGCCTCCAGGACCTCGAGGCGAAGCGGGAGCGATGGTCGGACAGCTTCACCTGGGACTTCATCGGCAACCTGCAGAGCCGCAAGCTGAAGCGGATCCTGCCGCTGGTGCGCCTGATCCATTCCGTGGAATCGGACTCCGTGCTCGAGCAGCTCGGCAAGCATGCGGAACCCGACACCGAGGTGCTGATCGAGGTGAACCTCTCCGGCGAGGCGGGAAAGGGCGGCATCGATCCCGCGGAGCTGGACGCATTCATCGAGCGCTGTCCCGTCAGGGCGTCCGGCCTGATGACGATGCCCCCGTTCACGGAAGATCCCGAGACGTCGCGGCCGTATTTCGCCCGCCTCGCGGATCTGGCCCGGGAGCGCGGCCTCGAGCGGCTCTCGATGGGAACGAGCCAGGACTGGCGCGTGGCGGTCGAGGAGGGGGCGACGATCATCCGCCTGGGCTCGGTGCTCTGGGCATGAACCGCGCCACAGCGCCTGCGCAGCGTTCATAATCGGGAAACATCAGACGGCAGGAATAACCTCCGTCAAGCCGAATCTGAGCCGAGATGGCGATCAGAGACACATGGAGACGCGCGCTCGAGTACTTCGGCCTCGTCGAGGGTGACTACGTCGAGGAGGGCGAGTACTACGACGAGGGCGATACCGGTACCGAACGGGCGCTTGACACCGAGGTCGCCCCACGCGAGCCGGTCAGTTCCTCGCGCCGGCGCGGGCGGGAGGACGACATCGACGACATCTTCGGCGACGAGGAGCCCGCGCCCCGCAGAAGCCGCGTCCGCGCTGTGGACGACACCGCGGAGGAGCCACGGCCCGGTCGCCGGGGCCGCCGCCGTGCTCCCGCCGGAAACGGGGGCGGCGTCGCCTCGATGCACGTCGTCACGCCCAGAAGCTTCAACGACGCCCAGCAGGTCGCCGACGAGTTCAAGCGCTCGAAGCCGGTGATCATCAACCTGCAGTCGACGGACCGCGAGCTCTCGAAGCGGCTGATCGACTTCTCCTCCGGCATGACCTACGCCCTCGGCGGGGGCATGCAGCGGATCGCGCAGGGCATCTTCCTGCTCACGCCCGAGGACGTCGAGGTATCCGCCGAGGAGAAGGCGCGCCTCCTCGAGGGCGGCTTCTTCAACCAGAGCTAGCGGCCACCCCCTTCGACAGCCCGGCGGCTTCGAGGGCCGCCTCCCGATCGGCGGTTATCGCGATGCGCCTGATCTTGCCGTCCTCGACGGTGACGACGGCGTAAGCAGTCAGGCTGAGCTGGAGGCCACTGCGGCGACCCTGCCCGAGAGTGGCGGTGACGCACACGAACCGCCCTCGTCCCGCACGGATGAATTCCCGTGGCTGCAAGTAGAAGTCCCCGAAGGACTCCCAGAGATTCGTGGTCCATTGCAGAGCTCCAGCGTGCCCCTGGTGCCAGGTCGCTCCTGGAATGTCGGGATAGTCCTGGAGTTCGACGTCCTCGTGCAGATACCGAAACGGCTCGGCACCAAACGGGTCAGCGAGCTGGCTTCTCCCCAGACCGTTGAAGGCATCGCATAGGTCGCGGAAAACCTGAAAATCCTCTTCCTCCCGCGCGTAGAGCTCGGCCATCTTCCAGCTGACCTCAAGGGAGGCAATCGAGGTGGGTAGCTGCCGGACCCTCGAAACGCCGATGGCGGCTCGGCCCTCCTCCTGGTTCTGCTCGAGCACCGACACCGCAACGGACATGATCTCCTCCTCCGCTCGACCCCTCGTCGGGGGTCCCTGGGCCTCTCTCATGCTCCCCCAGTGCTGGTGAAACGTGTGTGACAGAAGGCACGATCGTTCCGTGGCATGCGTCACGATCGCCTCGTTCGGCAACCGGGAATGCCGCTTCCGCGTGCGACAACGCCCACTCAGACGAACGGACAGACACTTCGACTACCTACGTGACGTGGTGCCGAAGAGATTGATCGGGGTGGGCAGGGTCGCGCTGCGTGAGCCTTCAACCGCAAGACCGCTCGTCGACTGAGTTTTCTCGCTGGACCGCTACGACACGGTGCTGCGGTCCATGTTCATCCGCCGTGCGGCCGGCCCATGGCGCAGACCGCGGGGACCGGGCGCAGGTCCTCGACCAGGACCCTGTCGACGGAGAAGCCACCCTCGCGTAGCCGGTCGGCCAGCTCGTTCCCGAGGTCCCGCGCTCGCTCCGGCGCGGAGTGGCGCGCGTCCCAGAAGATGTAGACCGCCCCACCCCGGGCGAGGTGCTCGCGGACTACACCGAGCGCCGCCTCCGGCTGCTGCCAGAAGGGAGCGACGTTGAAGGCGAAGACTTTGTCGAAGCGCCGATCGCCTAGGTCCGCGTCCTCCAGCGCGACGGCCTCGAGCGCAGCCCTGCCCGCGTCGACATGCTCGCAATTTCTCCGCGTAGCCATCTCGATCATCTTGGGCGAGCGGTCGATCGCGGTGATCGTTCCCGTCGTCAGCCTCTCGCAGACCAGGGAGACCGCGACGCCGTGGCCGCAGCCGACCTCGAGCAGGCGGTCGGCCGGGTGGACCTCCAGAGTGTCGACCGCCCAGACGAACCGCTCCGATGCCTTGCCCGCCATGCCCCAGCAATAGCATC
>JBKPND010000104.1:0-34503 GCA_046732465.1 Actinomycetota bacterium | reverse complement strand
CTGCCGTCTGTTCGAGCATCTCCTGGCTCCGCTGATCCTCCAGCAACGTCGCAAGCTTCCGGACGGCCAAGCCGAGCTGCATGTCTCTCTCGGCGCGCGAGAGCCTCTCCCAGCCGTGCGGGTCGATCGGGACCCCCTTGCCGCCAGGCAGAATCCCAATACCACCTCCGCCGACCTCGACCCCGCCGAGAAGCAGAAGGAACTGGAGCGTGTACTCGAACAGGTCGAACGGCCGCTCAGGCCTGAGCATAAACGCACGTTGCTGCCCCAGGTACCTGCCGGAGCCGACGATCTGCCCGGCGTTGTTGATGTCCCCAGCCGACTCGAGGACCCATCCCTCCGCGCCTTCCGTCACGTCCTGCAGATCCCACCATCCCGCATCGGGTGTTCCCTGGGGGAAATGGACAAATGCGCGAAACGGCTCCTGCTGGGCTTGCGACCACCCGGAAAACGAGTGGCCGACGACGACGTCGTGGTCGTTGATTCCATTGCCGTGGCTGCCGCCGTACCCCGGCTTTGACGTATGTCCGAGGTTTTCGAAGCCGGCCCCGGGCTTCAGCCGGTATGCCGTCCATGCCTGAGCGCCCTCAAAGGCCTTCGATCCGACGATCGTGTCACCGTTGTTGATCTCGGTCGCCCATGAGGCTGGACCTTGGTCCGTAACCTGCCCGTTCGCGTAGAGGAAGACGCGCGAGTCAACCCAGTCTGCGTTTTTTGAGATTCCGGTGACATGACCGGAGCTGTTGATCGCACTCGCGAACGCCATGGCGTGGCCAGGGAGCGGATCGAGGAACGTCACGCCATTGGCCCCTGAGTCATAGATGAATGGGCGGTTCCAGCCCGCCGTGCCTACGACCGCGCCAGAGCCGTTGACTCCCGATGCCCAACTGCTCGAGCGGCCAATACGAGGGTCAAGATCCTCCAACTGCCCATTCCGGTAAAGAAAGGCGTGCCGCGGCTCCTCGACGGGGAAAATTCCAACGGCGTAGAGCGCGTGATCGACCTCGTCGACCCCGTAGCCGAAGCTCATACGGGAAGGGGAAGAGGTCTCGAGGATCGTCGGAGTACCGCCCTCCCATGCCACGGCATGTATGCCGATGGCAGGAGGTGGAAAAAACGCGCCACCCACCGCGTTGCCATGGTCATCGAGGGCATGGGCCCAGGTGCTCTCCGCGGCAAGGGGTCGCGGATCAGTTAGTCGGGGTGGAGCGAGTTCGCTGAGCTTGTAGTGAGGCAACAATCCCCCGAACGAACGACCTCCAAAAAAAATATACGCCTATTTGGTCTCTCAGTGATCCTTGGCCTGGTCGTCCTCCGCACTGCACAGCGGAGTCATCGTCCTCCGCCGCGCCAGGGAGGCGGGTTCCACAGGGGTAGGCTCAGCGTTCAGCGGAAAATGTCCGGTGGCCGCTTGCGGCAGACACCCCGCGGTGGGACAATCGCAATCGGTCTCGTCCCGGAGCTGACTCGATGGATTCCGATCTTGCTGCGCTGGCCGCGATCCGTGACGCCCGCGCCGACCAGCTTTATCGGCTGCCGAACGTGCTCGGGAGTGCTATCGGCAAACGCTATCGGGGTGGAGAGCAACTCGACGAACTCTGCATCCGGGTGATGGTCGAGCGAAAGGTCGCAAAATCGGAGCTGCGCGACGACGAAGTGATCCCAAATGAGCTTTTCGTTCCCGGGATTGGTTCCGCTCCAACCGACGTGGTCGAGACCGGGCGTATAGAGCCCGTGCTCGACCTCGGTCGATACCGCCCGGTTAAGGGAGGTTGCTTGTTCAGCACTGGTGGTACCGGAGGGAATGGGGGCACGCTCGGGGGGCTCGCCTACGACGGCCGCACGCTTGAGCCTGCGTACATCACCAACTGGCACGCGATGTTCAAAATTGGCTACTTCAGGCCGACGTTGCCTGTCAAGGTGTTCCAGCCCGGGATCTCCACGGATGAGCTGATTGGGTATGCGACCGAGGATCCCGTCCCGCTGGTGGTGGTCCAGTCAGTTGACCCGACGGCCCCAGGTTACGTTCAGCCGGGTACAAACTGGTCCGACTATCCGCTGAACGTGGTCGACGCGGCCAAGGGTAATTTGCACTCTTGGCCCTACTCAGACCCCGACTACCGATGGGAGGTTCTTGACGTCGGCCCGGCAATCTTTCAGATTGGCGCACCGTACGACGGACAGCGGGTGCAAAAGCGCGGGGCCGGCAGCTTTTTCACGAAGGGCTATATCGACGGCTTTAAGCCAGATTTCGTAGCGCAGGCGGGGAATTTCCTTTACAGGATCGGCTCTGAAATCATGATTCGGACAGACGATGGCAGTCCGTTCTCCGTTCCTGGGGACTCGGG
The DNA here is from genome assembly GCA_046732465.1 of Actinomycetota bacterium. GTDB lineage: Bacteria > Actinomycetota > Thermoleophilia > Solirubrobacterales > 70-9 > DASUPK01. Next base: position 32,155 of record JBKPND010000104.1, on the reverse strand, counting down.
CTCGGTCCTGTTTTCGGAAGGGTCATCCGGCCTGCAGGCCTTGGGGCTGATATACAGCGCTGACGCTTCTGGCTACGCGTATGCGTGCGATATCCAATATGCGTTCTCAGCCCTTGGGCTCGTTACTGTCTGCCGCGGTATGTACCTGAAGGGTGTCCGGGAAGCCAATTACCGGAAGGCAATGTGGGGTCGCGGCCCTAGAGGCTCGCTCTTCGAGGAGGTGGCCGAGCAGATGAAGCGCTTTGACGAGCTCCGCGCTTTCGTACAACGGAGCTCGGAACCGGGCCGGGCGCTGATCGAAACCGCCACGGCGGCAATTCCCGAGATCGCCGATCCCCTGGAGCGCGATCCGGTGGCATTCGGCCTCTACGTTCGGCTGATGGAAAAATTCGCCCTTGCGCCCACGGTGCTCGACCTACTTGAGCTCGAACTCGATGACAAAAGTGTGGATCTATTCCAGCGATTCCTCCGCCGGCTCGCGCGGGTTGAACCGGGTCTACGTGAGACCCTCCGAGAGATCGGGGGAACAGTGACGGAGGCGCGAGGCAAACGGATCGCGGATCTCGTTCACACCGACCTCGGCGAATAACGAATCGCCCGTCACTGGTCTACCCCCGCAGCCCGGCGGCTTCGAGGGGGGCGTGGGCGTGATGCGAGAAGTTGTCGGCGTGCACGATCCTGCCCTCTCTACAGCTGAGGAGCTGGTCGAACTCCACCTTGTCGGGCGTCGTGGCGCTGTCGCGCTCGTACCCACAAAGTGGGATGTCGCTAGGCCCCTCTGTTGCTAGCGTCCTCGGCCCTGCGACAGATTGTCCCCAGCTACCTGTCTCGAATCACAGCCGTCGGCTCCGCCATGTTCATCGCCTGCTTGGGGCTCGTCCTGAGCCTGGGATTGCTCGGCTCGTCGTCGCTGGGCTTTTGGCCTTCGCACACGCCCAGTGGCATCGCCCTCGACGCGATCGGCGGCGAGAGCGGTAAGGCGACCCCATCGCACAGGCATCCCCACGGGGAATGGACGGAAGACCACACCGCCACGGTCCGGTCCGCTGCCGTGGAGACAGGGCCAAAGAAGGCTCCGACCGACCACGGGGTGCCGGAGCCTGCCGCCGCTGGAGAGAAAGCACCGGGGGTAACGAGGCCCGCGCCCCAACCCGCGCCCGCCCCCGTTTCGGAGCCGCCAGGCCATGAAGCGCATCAGACGCGTGTTGGTCGCGCTGACGTCAAGACGACAGGCAAGGCGGTCGTCAAGACCGGGCGTGCCCGAGGCCGAATCCCCGGAGCGAACCCGGGGCACGGCGGGACACCACCGGGTAACGCCCTAGGTCACCAGAAGCACTGAGCCGCAGTCTCTCGCGGAGGGAGGGGCGCGTTGTACTCGGAAATCTCAGCGGCCGGTGAATAAATAGAGAGGGACAGGTAGCGCGCTCGACCACTCCCCCGTCCCCCACCTGGCCGGCCTGAGCTGATCTGGCTTCCGGTCTAGCTGCTTTCAAGCAAGCGAGAGACGGTCGATCACCTTACTTGCCAATGAAGAAGGGAAGGGATCGGGACTTATCTCGGGACCTATGCCCCGCAGTTGGCTTACTGCTGCGGTGGCCTACGGATTGGTACTCCGCTGCATGCCTAGCTCAGCGAGAGACAGCCAGGGTGACCGGCCCCACCGTTGCATCCAGCCAGGGGAGGAAAAGGTCCCGTGCCGGCGGCTGCTGTCCCTCGCTCAGCCTTGCGCGTTTAAGTGGGCGACTGGGGGCGAAGCGCGGCGGCGATGAAGAACATGCTCGAGGAGTGGAACGCCGGCCTCGCCCGCCTCGACCGCGTGCTGGGAGCAGGCCGCGACCGCAAACGGAAGCTCGTTCCCTACGGTGACGCGCTTCTAGCCGAGGACCGCAAGCCGTTCCCCAATCGGACATGCCGCCGGGAACACCGCCCTGGATGCGCTCGCTCAAGCAGTGGGCGACCCGCGTGGGCAGCACCCCGGATGTCAAGCGCGCCACGGTCGAAGTCAGGGTCCCGACCGGCGAGCGGCCCTGGGTGTAGCCGCCCCGGCAGTGGCCCGGGTCGCTAGTCGAGGCTGGACTCCTGCTTTTCGTCCAAAGCGGCGGTTGTGCTTTGCATGGAAACCCGGCACTCCGTGGATGAAGAGAAACTACACAGGCGACTTCGGAGGAGAACGTCGAGGTCGTTCTGAGATCACTTCAGGGGCTTCCCCCCGATCGTCAGCTTGCTCTTGCGCTTGCCCTTCTCGATCGTCACTTCTCGCCGGAGAGGTTGCTCGCTGTCCGCGGTGAAGTTGGGCTTGTGGATCGGGTTGCACGTCAAGGCCAGGCTGTTGTTTGCGCGGTTGCGATCGACCACCTGCTGATTGCAGTCGACCTCGGCCGAGACCCAGTACATGTCGCCGCCTTCTTCGGCGTAGTAGAGCGTCGCGTTCGTCGCGGGGGTGCGGAGCGGGAACTGGGCGTTGACGTAATAGCGCCACTCTTGGGCGGCTCTGAACTCTCCATGCTCATACGTCTGCCACGTGATGTAGACACAGAACGGAACGCCCGGAGGTTCGCCCCCCAGGTTGTCGATGACCGCTGATATGGCGAGTTGCCGGTTGGTGTGATCCGGCTGAGTATCGATCCGCGTGACTGCAAGATCGGTGTAGGGCGGGGCGATCTGTGGATCGACGAGAACTGGCTCGTGCTGGAACCGTGGAGGAGGCATGGTTTCTCCCTTGCTAGCGGCTGATGATGGCGGATTGTCTCACCGCTCAGTGTCAGCGCTAGCCAGATCGGGGAGGGCATCGCGGCGAATGAATGCTCGCCATGAGGCCGCGCTCGTTCTCCTCCGACCTCGCCCCACGCAGTATCTCGCCGAAGAGTGCTGCTTTCCATGCAAACCGCCGCTTTTCGTCCAAAGCGACTACTTCGAGAGTGCGGGCAGGAGCCCAAAATCATTCGTGATGAGGTCTGCGAGCCGAAACTCGGACGGATCGAGCTGGCCGCTTCCTCTGTATATGTGAGCCCATTGGCGGTCGACCCGCACCTCCCGCACGAACTTATCCGATTCCGCCTGGACCAGGATCAGCTCGATGACGAGCCGCGTGAGCGGCGGGTCGGGCGGCGCCTCCAGGAGGCGTCGGTCGAACCGCTTCTTGAGCTCCGGGTCCGGGCTCTGATCGGAGAGGGCGGCTGCCAGGTCTCGGCTGAGGAGATGCTCATGGTTCCAGTCCTCGATCACGAACAGCCCGCCGGGACGCAGCCTCGGGAAGAGGACTTCGAACGACGCACGCGTCTCGCCGAGACGGTGCGAGGCGTCGTCGATGACGAGTCCCAATAGCTCGTCACCGAACTCGTCGTCAAGGATCGATGCCAATCGCTCGCGGTCCGCCTGGTCGACGCCGTAGTGCCGCCGGACGCGCTCGCGGAGGCCGCGCTCCGCGATCAGCTCGTCGAGGGCTTCAATGCGCTCGGTCTTCAGGTCAACGGCGACGAGCTTGCGGGGCGGAGCGACGAGGGCCGTCAGCGCGGCGCTCCCGCCGAACTCAATCCCCAACTCGACGAAGTTCTCCCCGTGGAAGCGCTCGACCATCTCGAGGTACGCCTCGATCCGGGTGGGATCCTTTTCGATCGTGAAGAGCCGACCGCTGGAGTCGTCAAATCCGCAACGAAACCCGACGTCGCCGACCCGGAAGTGTGGAGTCGTGCCCAACAGCCGCAACCGATACTCACGATCCATCCGGGCTGCGGTGATCAGGTCGCCTCGGCCACTTGGTCGGTCCGCCGTGCGAGCAGCCACGCCTGGATGACGAACTCCACACCGCCGATCGCCGCATAGATCGCGAGCATGCGCAGCTTGGTGGAGTCGGCGGCGGCCGCGGCGATGAAGACGACGCCGGCGATGACGGAGACACCGCCCGCGAGCAGCAGCGGCCACTGTCTGCCGAACACCGAACGGCGCCGAAGAGCGACGACCAGCTGTGCCGCGCCGCTGACACCGGCCCACACTCCGAACACCGCGAGGACGTCGGCCACGCTTCCAGTCGCAGCCACGCCCAGAGCGACGGCGGCAAGCACGCTGAAAGCGGCGTTTCCTAGCAGCAGCTGCCGAGCGGATCCGTGTTGGCTTCGCCCGTCGAGGAGATTGCCGACGACGTCGATCAGCGGATAGAGCACGAGCAGGACCCCAACGCCTGTCGTCAGAGAGTCTGACGCGATTGCGAAAACCACACCCCATGCGATGGCCACGAGGCCACGAGTGAGGAAGAGGCGTTGGGTCGCTGTCGTAGCAATGCAGCGCAGCATTTCACATTGCTGCGCGGTCCCTTCCATGCAAGGCGCTACCGCTTTCCATGCAAAGCAGGAGCGAAAACACACCTCCAAGTGGTGAAGGGCCGCGGCCCCTCGCGCACTACGCAGCCGCGCCGGTGAGGAGGACGGCGACGCGCTCGCCGCTGAGTGCCTCTTGATGCCGGGCCACGGCGGCGACCCCGGCGGCCCCCGCCGGCTCGACCAGCACGCCGGTCGCGTCGGCGATGAGCGACATCGCGGCCCGGATCTCCTCCTCGTCCACGAGGACCACCTCGTCCACCAACTCCACGATCCGGGCAAAGGACTCGGGCACCGGATCTGTGATCGCGAGCGCTCCAGCGATGGTCCCTTCGCCGGTCACCGAGATTGGGCGCCCGGCCGCGAAGCTCTCCGCCATGGCGGGAGCGCCGCTCGCGCACACGCCGACGATCCTGGTGTCGGGCCACCGCGACTTCAGCCACCGCGCGACGCCCGTGATCAGCGCCCCGTCGCCCAGCTGGATAACGGCGGTGTCGACCGGATGCGTCGCACCCAGCTCGACTCCGATCGTCCCGGCGCCCTCGGCGATCGCGGGATGCAGACCGTCGACCACCAGCTGCCGGCCCTCGTCCGCGTCGGCGTACTCGCGGGCGGCCGGCTCGGAGAGCTCTGCCACCTCGACCTCGGCGCCGAGCGCCCGCATCCGGGCGACCTTCCCGTCCGGGGCGTCGCGCCCGACGAAGATGTGGGCCGAGGCACCCCGCGCGCCGGCGGCGTAGGCGAGCCCCTGTCCGAAGTTGCCGGCGGTCGCGGTCACCCAGGTGAGGGAGGGATCGAGTTCACGTCCCACCAGGGAGGTGCCGCGCCCCTTGAAGCTGCCGATCGGGTTGAGCGTCTCGACCTTGACCACGATCTGGCGATTGAGCTCCTCTGAGAGCTGGTCGCTGACGAACTGGGGCGTGTTGAGAAAGACCGGATCGATCTCGTCGACGGCCGCCTCGATTCGCTCCAGCGAGAGATCCATGCCTATGGCGCTAATCGCGCCGGTGGGCGACCACGTTGACCATCGTGCCGCCCGGCTCTCGCAGCATGAAGCGGCGGACGCCCCACTGCTCGTCGCGCAGCGGGTAGGCGATCTCGTATCCCAGCTCCACCGCCCGGGCGTGGACGGCGTCGACGTCCTCGACGCCGACCGAGATGCCCGGCGCCGACGGGTCGTCGTTGGTGATGAGCGTGACCTGGGCCGAAGGGTTGTCCGGCGAGGCGACGGTGATCACCCAGCCGAGGTCCATCGCCGGCTCGAAGCCGAGCAGCCCGACGAAGAACTCCCGGGTCTCCTCCGGCCGCTCCGAACGCAGATTTGGCACGGCTCTCTCGATCGTCATCGCACAAGACCTCCTGCGAGGTCGCGGGCGAGGCGCTCGATCGAGCCCGCTCCCTCCTCGACATGGTTGGGGTTGAGCTCGGTGACAGTGACGCCCGCCAGCACCGGGGAGGTCAGCAGGACCGCGAGGGCCGCGGCCGCCTGCTCGTAGGCGAGCCCCTCGTTGCGGCCGGTGTTCTCCGAGAGCGGGGTGTCGGTGAAGTCGACCACGTCGACGTCGAAGTGGACGAGCAACCGATCGGGAGCGAGGATGTCGAGCGCCCTCCTGGCGGCGCCGGCCGGGTCGTCGCGCACCTCGTCGACCGGGATCGCCTCGAGCTCGAGCCGGTCGATCGTCTCGCGCTCGTGCGGGCGCGCCTGCTCGGGTCCCCAAGAGAGGAGGACGACCTGCTCGGGCGCGAGCAGCGGCACGCGCGAGCCGACCTCGACCAGCTCCCGCTGGGCGCCCTCGTCGCCCAGCATGTGGGCCATCCCCATCCAGTCGAGGGCCCCCGGCGGAGCGCTCGTCGGGATGTTGAGGTCGGCATGGAGATCGAAGTAGATGAGCCCGACGCTGCCCGAGCGCTCGACGTGCCCGGCGACGGTGCCGACGCCGACCGTGCAGTCGCCGCCCAAGACGAGCGTGATCTCCTCGGCGAGGATGGACTCGACGACGCGCGCCGCGGTGTCGTCGACGATCTCGACGACCTTGCCGAGGTTCTGGGCGAGCGGGCGCTCGCGGTCGGGTCGCCAGCGCCAGACCTCGCGATCGCCGTAGTCGGAGACCTCGACGCCGGAGTCGCGCAGCAACCCGACCAGACCCGCCTCCCGCAGGGCAGCCGGCGCCTGTTCCTGCCCGGGCGCGAAGGCCCCAGCGCTGGTCGGAACGCCGATCACTCCCACCTTCCGGCCGTCGCTCATCGCAGACACCCTAGCCAGGGGCCGTGTCCGACTAGGATCGCCGCGTGACTCGCGAGGAGGTGACCCGCTGGCTCGGGCGCTACGTCGAGGCCTGGATGACCTATGACCGCGGCAAGGTCGAGGCGCTCTTCGCGGAGGACATCAGCTACCGCTACCACCCCTACGACGATCCGATCGAGGGCCGCGACGCCGTGGTCGATTCCTGGTTGGAGGCAGGCGAATTCGCGAGCGGGGCATCGGGTCGCGACGAGCCCGGCACCTATGAGGCGTTTTACCGATGCGTGGCCGCGGACGACGACATGGCCGTCGCGATCGGCTCGAGCTCCTACAAGGACTCGCCGGACGGCCCAGTCGTCCGCGTCTACGACAACTGCTTCGTGATGCGCTTCGATGACGAGGGGCGCTGCAGGGAGTTCACCGAGTGGTTCATGCAGCGCCCGAGCAAGTAGCGCCTCTCGCCGCTTAGGCGGGCGCCTGCTCGGCGATTACGCCGCGCACCAGATCCGCGGTGGACTCCTGCTCGGGGATCCCGACCAGGCACCAAGTCGCGCCGGCCGCCGCGTAGGGAGCCGGGTCGGTGCCCGGGGTCACTTCGGTCACGAGTTCGAACGAGCCCTCGGCCGGCGCCTCTCCGCGTAGGGACTCGAGGTCGGCCGCGATCTGGGCAAGTTGATCGGGGTGCTCCAACCCGACCGTGAAGAAGCCGTCGCGCTTGGCCGCCCGCCGCAGCGGCCTCGGCTTGCCGTAGTAACCCCCGACCCAGACCGGTACTCCGGGCCGTTGGACCGGCCGCGGCAGGAATTGCATCCCGTCCACGACGTAGTGCTCACCGCGATGCAGGACCGGCTCGCCCGACCAGGCGGCGTCCAGGATCTCCAGGGCCTCGTCGAGCATCTCAGCGCGCCGCTTCGGGTCCGTCTCCTCGCCGGTCATCGAGTACTCGCTCCCGAACTCGTCGCCGCCGAGCCCGACTCCGAGGTTCAGCCTGCCGCCGCTCAGCAGGTCGAGCGTCGCGGTCTCCCTCGCCACCTTCACAGGCCGCCGGCGGGCGAGTGGGGTGATCATCGGGCCGAGACGGATGCGCTCCGTGGCCGCGGCGATCGCGGCCAGGCTGATCTGCGTGTCGGCAACGCTCTCGACCGGTTCCCGCCAGCGCACGTGGTCCCAGACGAAGAACCCGTCCCAGCCGGCCTCCTCCGCCTCGGCGGCGAGGCGCGCGGCCAGCGACGGGTCGGCGAGCTCGTCGAAGAGTGGGACGAACACCCCCGAGCGCATCAGGCCGGGGACTCCTCGACCTCGGTCTCCACGGCCAGCCGCCCCGCCGCGACCGTCTTCATGTAGACGTCCTCGAGCGTGGCGGCGTCGAAGGTCTCCTTGAGGCCGGCGGCGGTGTCGCGGGCCATGATCCGGCCGCCGCCGATCAGCGCGATCTCCTCGCAAAGCGCCTCGGCCTCCTCCAGGTAGTGGGTCGTGAGCAGGATCGTCGTGCCGCGCTCGTGCAGGCGGCGGATGTAGCGCCAGAGCTCGTGGCGGAGCTCGAGGTCGACGCCCGCCGTCGGCTCATCGAGGATCACCAGGCGCGGCTCGTGGAGGAGGGCCCGGGCGAGGAGCAGGCGGCGGCGCATCCCACCGGAGAGCTTGGGGGCGCGGACGTCTCGCTTGGCGCGCAGATCGAAGACGTCGATCATCTCCTCGGCGCGCTCGGCGGCCGCCTCGCCGCTCATCCCGTAATAGCCGCCGTGGTAGACGAGCGTCTCGAAGACGGTCAGGAAGCGGTCGAGGTTGGGCTCCTGCTCGGCGATTCCGATCAACCGCCGCGCCTCCATCGAGCCACCGGGCTCGCCGAAGACCGAGATCTCGCCCTCGGTCAGCCGGATCAGGTTGCAGACGGCGCTGATCAGTGTGGTCTTGCCGGCGCCGTTCGGGCCGAGCAGGCCGAAGAAGCTGCCGGCGGGCACCTCGAGGTCGAGCGCGTCGAGGGCGAGGGTGCCGTCGTCATAGCGCTTGGTGAGCTGGCGCAGCTGGAGGGCGGGGGTCACACCCCCATGATTGCGAAGCGAGGTGGCGAGCCGTCTAGCTCAGCAGTGAGCGGCGATCGGCAGGTAGCCCCAGCCGACGGAGGTGCTGTACGCCTCGGTGGGCGGCGATGAGGTCGGCCCGAGCGAGGCGGTGTAGCGGCCACCGCCGTTGCCGGAGTCGGTCAGGGTGACGTTCGCGTGCGGGCCGGAGACCCAGCAGACCAGGTAGCCGACCCTGCGGCCCGCGGGGTCGTCGAAGGTCTCGGGGCCGAAGCCATCGGTGTCGTTGGCCGAGTGCGTGGCGCCGGGGATCCCGTCGACCATGCCCCCGCCGAACAGACCGGAGCGGTGACCGCCCTGGTCATAGACCTGGAGGTCGATGTCCGCGCTCGAATCCCAGGTGAGGGTCACCGTGCGAGGGCCGGCCGGCGATGACGCGTCGGGGCCGCGCTTCTTGCAGGCGGCGGCCTTCCTCGCGGCCCTCCGCGCCTTCTTGTGCTTCTTCTTGCAGGCCTTGGCGCGCTTCGCCTTCGAGCTCGCCACCTGGGCGGAGTCGCTCGCTCCCAGCGCCGGCGCCGACACGGCCAGCAAGCACGCGCACAGGAACGCGACGACCAAACCACTCGCAAATGTCAGACCCCCCGGCCGAGACATTGACGGGAACGCTACGGCCGCACTCCCTTCCGCACATCAGTACTTGTCCACATGGGCGGCGCGCACTTTCCCCGATAGGAGTGTCCTTTCTCGCCTGTCCGGCGCTGGCAGTCGTGTGGGGCACGGACGCCCGGATGCCAACGAGTTCTGCATCGTGCTGACGCCGGGCCAGAGTGCTCCCGCCAGCGCGAGCGAGGCGATTCGCCGGCATTTCGGAGCCCTCGCGGAGGAGATCCGAAGCAACCTGGCGGCGCTCGTCGGCGAGCTCGTCGAGAGGTCCGTGGAACGCCGTCCCCGGAGCCCGATAACCGTGATGGCCGTGCTCGGGACGGACGCGATCCGCGGCGAGGTTTCCGACCCCGGTGACCTGGTCTCGTTCGAGGTACCACTCGCGGGCTGATTGGGAAGCGGATTCCTGGGTAGGACGAGGCTGGCGCCATCGTACGAGGGCCGACCCCTCACGCCTCGCGCGATTTGATCGGAGAGGGAACGGAAGTGGGGCGAAAAATTGACCGGATCCGAGTGGACCTGTGCCCGTTGTGGCCTGACCACGAGCTTCATGGAGGGAGTGAGCGATCCGTTGGGGCTGCCACCCAATTGGCAGGCGCTGAACGGCATCTATTACTGCCTCGGCTGTCAGCGCAAGCTGGCGGGTGAGACGAGAGCGGCGACCCTTCCCGATGAGGACTCCCGCGCGGAGCACGTTCGGGCGGACGCGGAGGGGCGGATCGAATTCGAGCTCGGCCGCGACCCCGACCGATGCGACACCCGCGTCGCCAGGGCCTGCGGCACGAACGTCGTGATGGTGAGGCGGGTGCGCGAGCGGCTCGGGGTGTATCCGACGAGACCGGTCTGACCCGAATCCCGGGGTAGGGTAGGGCCATGGAGGTAGGAAGCCTCCTCGGCCGAGTTGGACTGCCGGCTCCCATCGCCGAGCTGGCCGCGCGCGACTGGGACGCAGTGGTAGTCGGGGGTGGGCACAACGGCCTCGCCGCGGCGGCCTACCTGGCGCGGGCGGGGCAGTCGGTGTTGGTGCTGGAGCGTCGCGAGCAACTGGGCGGCGCCTGCACGCTCGAACAGCCCTTCGAGGACGAGCGCTTCGTGATTAGCCCCTGCGCGTACGTGGTCGGGCTGCTCGATGGCCTCGTGATCGAGGAGCTCGACCTGCCCAGCCACGGGTACCGCGTCACCCCGGCCGACCCCAATCTCTGGTGCCCGTTTCCGGACGGCACCTCCTTCGCCCAGTTCCTCGACGACGACCGGACCGCCGCCCACATGCGCGAGAACGGCTTCTCGGAGGCCGACGTCCGCGGCGCCCTCGCCTACGAGGAGACCTTCGACCGGATCCGCCGCCTGCTCCGCGCGGGCCCGGCGGGCGATCTCTGGCGCGGGCCCTCGCCGAACCGGGAGCGGATCGAGGAGATCCTCGGCGACGAGGAGCTCGTCTCGATCGTCTTCGAGGAGCCGATCGCGGACACCCTCGCCCGCTACGTCTCGGACGAGCGCCTCGTCGACGCGCTCTTCGGCCAGGGGATCATCGGCGAGTGGGCGGGCCCGCGCGATCCTGGCACCGCCTCGGTCCACCTGATGCACGGGATGGGGGAGGTCGAGGGCCACGGCGGCAGCTGGGGCTACGTCGAGGGCGGCATGGGGCAGGTCTCCTTCGCGATCGCCGAGGCGGCGCGGCAGGCCGGCGCGATCCTCGCCGCGGGCGTCCCTGTGGCGCGGATCGTGCCGGGGGAGGGGGTGGAGCTGGAGTCGGGCGAGCTGATTCGCGCCCGCACCGTGGTCAGCAACGCCGACCCGAAGCGGGTGCTCTCGATGCTCCCGGCCGACGCGCTCCCGGCCGACTACCGTGAGCGGCTGGAGGCCTGGGAGGTTCGCTCCGGCGTGGTCAAGGTGAACGCCGCGCTCAACAAGCTGCCCACCTTCACCGCCGCCGGCTCGGTGGAGCCGCACCGGGCGATGGTCACGGTCACCCACGGCTTGGACGCCGCCCAGCGGGCCTTCGAGGCCTGTGAGCGAGGCGAGCCGGCGGTTGCCTGGGCCGAGCTCTACTTCCAGACCGCCTATGACCCGAGCGTCGCTCCGCGCGGGCACCACGTGATGAGCGCCTTCGCCCAGTACGCGCCCTACGAGCTCGCCGAGGGCGAGTGGGATTCGCGCCGCGACGAGATCGGCGAGATGGCGCTCGATCTGATCGAGACCTACGCGCCCGACCTGCGCGAGTGCGTGATCGAGACGGAGGTGCTCGGCCCGCCCGACGTCGAGGCGCGCATCGGGCTCACCGGCGGCAACATCTTCCAGGGTGAGACGCTGCCGGAGCAGATGTGGGACCGGCGGCTCGAGCCCCGCACGCCGCTCGACGGCTTCTACCTGTGCGGCGCGGCCACCCACCCGGCGGGCTCGGTGATCGCTCTGAACGGGCGGAACGCGGCGATGGCCGTGCTCGAGGACGCCGGGGTCGCGACGCCCGTCGCCGGCTAGGGCCGGAGCACCACGGCTCCGCCGCCGGCCCCATCGACAGCCGCTGCGAGCGCCGCTGCGGCGTCGGTCAGTGGAAACATCGCCGCGAGGGAGATGTCCAAGGTCCCGGAGGCGAGCAGCTCGGCCATTTGTCCGAGCACAGGACCGTCGGGCCGCACGATGACCGACGAGACCGCGACCTCATGGTCCTGGCTCGGCGGATCCGACGTGATGGTGGCCAGGCGGCCACCGGAGCGAACGCTGCGGATCGCGTCGCCGGCGCCGTCCGGGGCCGCATTTGCAGCCGCGCTCACCCCCGGGCCGCCGCCGAAGGCGCGTGCCTGCTCGGGCCAGGCCGGGTCGTGGTAATCGAGCAGGTGGGCCGCCCCGAGTCGGCTGAGGCGCTCATGGTTCGCCGGGCTCGCAGTCGCGATCACCTCGGCCCCGCGCGCGGCGGCGAGCCCAACGAGCAAGGAGCCGGTGACTCCGCCGGCTCCGTGCACGAGGACCTGATCGCCGGCGCCGACCGCCAGTGTCTCGTCGATCACCTGCGCGGCTGTGAGGGCCGAAACGGGGAAGGCCGCCGCGGCCTCCCACGAGACGGTGGCGGGCTTTCTGGCGACCACCGAGGCCGCGGCGAGCAGCAAGGGCGCCCACGTTCCCTGGTCTCGCAGCGGAAGCGGATGGGTGAGCACCTCGTCACCCGGCTTCCAGTCCTCGATGGCCTGGCCCGTCGCCGCAATGACCCCCGCCCCCGCAACCCCGAGGGCCATGGGAGGGGCACGACCGACATCCCATTGGCCTTCCAACACGAAGCGATCCCAGTTGGCGACCCCCGAGGCCCGTACCTCGATCAAGACCTCGTCATCGGCGAGCGGGCGCGGATCGGGCAGGTCGAGGATCTCAACCGGTCCGTCATACGCCTGAATGCCGGCGGCGCGCATCAATCATCAAGAATGACAGCGCGAACGAGCCTCAGTTGAGCTTGCCGGTCAGGTAGCGCTGCAGGCTGGGCGCGAGCCAGTCGATGACGTCCTCTGACTTGGCCTCGGCCAGGCCGTCGAACTTGAGCACGTAGCGGCCCATGCCCACGCCGATGACCTGGGAGACGGCCAGGCCGGCGCGGAGCTCGGGCTGGTCTGAGCCCAGCCGCTCCATCAGCGGCGCGTAGAGGCGGTGGAGCATGAAGGCGCGGAGCATCTCGGCCGCCTCGGGCTCCGTCAGGCCGGCCCGCAGCAGGGTGAAGACCGGGTGCCGGGTCCCGGCCTCATCCCAGGTCCTGATCGCCAGCTCGGCTAGTTGCCTGCCCACGTTTCGGCGCCCGTTCTCGAGCAGCCTCGGCATCTGGACCTCGGGGTCGAAGGGCCATTCGATCGCCTCGCTGAGCAGGTTCACCTTGTTGCCGAAGAAGTGGACGATCAGCGAGGGATCGACGTCGGCCTCCTTGGCGATCGCCCGCATGGTCGCCCCCTGGTACCCGCGCTTGGCGAACAGCTTGCGCGCGGCCTTGAGGATGTCGTCACGCGAGCTGCTCTTGCCGGGCCGCCGCCCGGTGCGGGGGGTCTTGGTCTTCGGTGTGCGCGGGCTCACGGAAATCTCCCTTGACAAATAAATTCAACGACGTAAAGTCAACGCCGTTAAGTCAACATCGTTCAATCTTAGCCGACCGGGGAGGCCGCAACCAATGACAAGCCAGACGCGGGACGTAAATCGCAACCTGGTCCTCGCGGCGATGTGCCTGGCTCTCGCGACCGTCGTCAGCACGGTCTCCTCGCTCAACGTCGCCCTCCCTGACGTCGCCCGCGACCTGCAGGCCACCCAGACCCAGCTCCAGTGGATCATCGACGCCTACGCGGTGGTCTTCGCCGGGCTGCTCCTGCTGGCGGGGGCGATCGGCGACGCGGTCGGGCGCAAACACGTCCTGCTCGTCGGCCTGGCCGTGTTCTCGGTCGCGGCAGCGGTCGCGCTGCTGGTCGACAGCCCGGGCGCGCTGATGGCCGTGCGTGCGGTGATGGGGCTGGGAGCAGCGGCGATCATGCCCTCGACGCTGTCGATCATCACCAACGTCTTTCCGGTCGAGGAGCGCGACCGCGCGGTCTCGGTCTGGGCCGGCGTCGCCGGAGGGAGCGCCCTGATCGGACTGTTGATCTCCGGCCTGCTCCTCGAGTTCTTCTCCTGGGAATCGATCTTCGCCTTCAGTGGCCTGCTCGGCGTGGTCGCCCTGATCGCCTCCGCCCGGGTCGCGCCGAATTCGACCGCGGCGGGGGTGCGGCTCGACGTCACCGGCGGGGTGATCTCGGCCGCCGGGCTGACCGCGCTCGTCTACGGAATCATCGAGGGTCCCGAGCGCGGTTGGACTGACTCGGTCACGCTCGGCGCCTTCGCTGTCGCCGTCGTGCTGCTCACCGCCTTCGTCGTCTGGGAGCTGCGCCGCGAGCAGCCCCTGCTCGACCCCCGCCTCTTTCTGCTCCGGGGGTTCGGCGCCGGGACGGCTTCGATCACGGTGCAGTTCCTCGCCTTCTTCGGCTTCATCTTCGTGATCCTCCAGTACGTCCAGTTCGTGCTGGGCTACTCGCCCCTCGGCGCCGGGGTCGCGCTCGCGCCGATGGCGGTTGTGGTGATGGGGCTCTCGCCGCGGGTCCCGAAGCTGCTCGAGCGCTTCGGGCCGGCACGCATCGCGCCGGTGGGCCTGCTCCTGATGGCGGCAGGCTTCGCGGTCTTCTCAACCGCTGGTGTGGACTCGACCTACTGGCTGCTGCTCGCCGGCCTGCTGCCACTGGGCGTGGGGATGGCCCTGGCGACCATTCCCGCAACCACTGCGATCGTCTCCTCGCTGCCGCCGGCTAAGCAGGGCGTCGCCTCGGCCGTCAACGACCTGGCGCGAGAGGTCGGCGGGGCGCTCGGCATCGCGGTGCTGGGGAGCGCGCTTACAGGCCGCTACCAGTCGGGCGTCGCGGACGCCACGGCCCACCTGCCCGCCCAGTTCGCAGGGCACGCGCAGGACGCGCTGCCGGCCGCCCTGGCGATCGCCGATCGCCTCGGGCCCCGAGGGGCCGCCCTCGCGGAGACCGCGCAGAATGCCTTCGTCGACGGGCTCGGGTTGGCGATGGTGATCGCCGCCGCCTCGGTCGCGCTGGCCGCCGGCTTCGTGATGTGGCGGGCGCCGCGCGAGGCCGTCAAGGCGCGCGGAGCCGGACCCGCTTCAGAGCCGGCGGTGGAGGCGGACTAGCCATGAGGAGGAGGTTCGGATGAAGCCCGTCAGCGTCTCCGTCGAGGTCCCGCGGCCGCGCGAGGAGGTCTACGACTACCTCGACGTGCTCCGCTGAGATGTTGGCGACAAGCTGATAAGACGACCTGGAGGGCCAATGGCCGACGCAATCCACACCGAGGGCCTGACCAAGCGCTACGGCGAGACGTTGGCGCTCGACACGCTCGACCTGGCGGTGCGCGAGGGAGAGGTCTACGGCTACCTCGGCCCCAACGGCGCCGGCAAGACGACCACGATCCGACTGCTCCTCGGGCTCCACCGGGCGACGGCGGGGCGGGCCGAGCTCTTCGGCATCGACGCGTGGAGCGACCCGGTGAGCGCCCATCACCGGGTCGCCTACGTGCCGGGCGAGCCGTTCCTGTGGCCGAAGCTGACCTCGGACGAGACCTTCGAGTTCCTGGCGAAGCTGCACGGCGGCGTCGACGTCGCGTATCGGGACCAGCTCGTCGAGCGCTTCAAGCTCGACACCTCGAAGCGGGTCCGGGCCCTGTCGAAGGGGAACCGGCAGAAGGTGCAGCTGGTCGCCGCGCTCGCCACACGTGCCGATCTCCTGATCCTGGACGAGCCGACCAGCGGCCTCGACCCGCTTATGGAGGTCGCCTTCCGCGAGAGCGTGCACGAGGCAAAGGAGCGCGGGCAGACCGTCTTCCTTTCCTCCCACATCCTGAGCGAGGTGGAGGCCCTCTGCGACCGGGTCGGGATCCTCAACAACGGCAAGCTGGTGGACGAGGGGAGCCTGGCCGAGATGCGGCACCTCGGGGCCCAGCGGGTCGAGGTCACCTTCGACGGAGCGGCGCCGCAGATGGGATCACTCGACGGGATCCAGGTGACCCCGGCGGGCGAGCACTCCCTGCGCTTCGAGGTCACCGGGTCGATTGAGCCGCTGCTCAAGACGCTGGCGGAGCAGAAGGTCGTCTCGCTGACCAGCCGCGAGCCCTCCCTGGAGGAGATCTTCCTGCACCACTACGAGTCCGCCGACGGCGATGGCGGCGCTTAGCCAGCTCGCCCGGCGTCGATTCGCGGCGGGCCGCGTCCGCGACCTCTGCTTCGCCGCCTTCTTCTTCATCTACACGTGGGGTCAGACCAGCGCCTACCGCAGCACCTACCCGACCATGCAGGACCGGCTCGACTTCGCTCGCACCTTCGGCGACAACAAGTCCGTGCGGCTCTTCTACGGCGTGCCGCACGACCTGCTCAGCGCGGGCGGTTACGCCGCCTGGCGGGTGGCCGGGGTGCTGGCGATCTTCGCGGCGGCCTGGGGCGTCCTCGCGGCCGTCAGGTCCATGCGCGCGGAGGAGGACTCGGGGCACGAGGAACTGGTCCTCGCCCAGCCCATCGGCCGCCGGATCTCCTTCGCCGCCTCGATCGCCGCCGGGGTCGCCGGCGCGGCGATCCTCTGGGCGGCGGTCTGGCTCGGCCTAGTGGTGGCCAAGCTTCCCGCCGGTGAGTCGGCCCTCTTCGCTCTCGGGCTCGCCGCCGTCGGGCTCGTCTCCCTTGGGGTGGGCACCGTCGTGAGCCAGCTCGCCGCCACTCGGCGCCTGGCCCTGGAGCTCGGCGCGGGCGTGCTCGGCTTCGCCTTCGTTCTGCGGGTGATCGCCGACACGGCGAACTCGCTCGACTGGGTGCGGTGGCTGACGCCGCTCGGCTGGGCCGAGGAGTTCCGCCCCTTCGCCGGCTCCCGGCCCGCGGTCCTGCTCCTGCTGCTGGGGGCCGCGGCCGTCCTGATCGCCGCGGCCCGGTGGATTGCGTTGCGGCGAGACGTCGGGGTCGGGTTCATCCAGGCCTCGGACACGAAGGAACCCGACCCGACGCTGCTCTCTTCGCCGACCGCGCAGGCCCTGCGAGACGAGCGCGGCCGCCTCGCGGCGTGGCTGATCGCCGGCGGATTCTTCGCCGTGGTGATCGGCGTGCTTGCCGACAGCGTCTCGTCAACCAACGTCTCCGAGGGCCTCAACCAGCAGCTCCAGAAGCTGGGCGTGAGCTCGGTCACCTCGGCTTCGGGCTACATCGCCTTCAGCTTCCTGATCTTCATCCTCATGGTCTCGCTCTTCACGGCCTCGCAGATCGCGGCCGCTCGGCACGAGGAGGCCGACCAGCGCCTCGAGACGCTGCTCGCCCAGCCGGTCGGCCGCGGCCACTGGCTCGCCGGCCGGCTGGCGCTCGCGGTCTCCGGGGCGGTCCTGCTCTCCCTCGTCATCGGTCTCCTCACCTGGGCGGGAGCGGTGGCGGTGGGCGCCGGCCTCTCCCTCGGCGACATGCTCGGCGCGGGGGCGAACTGCCTGCCGATCGCATTGCTCTTCCTCGGGCTCGGGGCCCTCGCCTTCTCGCTCGCGCCGCGCGCGACCAGCGGCATCGCCTACGGCCTCGTGCTGGCGGCCTTCGTCTGGGAGCTCTTCGGCTCGCTGCTCGACCTGCCGAGCTGGACGGTCGACCTCACCCCGTTCCACCAGGTCGCTCTGGTGCCGGCGGAGTCGTTCAAGGCCGGAGCGGCAATAGTGATGGTGGTGATCGCGGTCCTTGCCATGATTGCCTCCGTGAGGCTCTTCGAACGGCGCGACCTCACCGGGGCATGACCCAGAACGGCCGCCACAGGGTGGTGGTGATCGGCGGCGGCTTCGGCGGCCTGCAGGCGGTGCACGGTCTCCGCCGGGCCGACGTCGAGGTGACGCTGATCGATCGCCGCAACTTCCACCTCTTCCAGCCGCTGACCTACCAGGTGGCGACTGGGGCGCTGTCCGCGGCCGAGGTCTGCTTCCCGCTGCGATGGATCTTCAGACGCCACAGGAATGTTCGGGTTCTGATGGGCACCGTCACCGACTTCGATCTCGACGGACGCTCGGTACGCATCGAGCCCGGAGCCGGCGACGAAGGGCCGCTGACGATCCCCTACGAGACCCTGATCGTGGCCGGCGGATCGCACTATTCGTACTTCGGCCACGACGAGTGGCAGGAGATCGCGCGGGAGGTCAAGTCGCTGGAGAGCGCGCTCGCGGTGCGCGCGCAGATCCTGAGCGCCTTCGAGGGGGCGGAGCTCGAGACCGACGTGGAGGACCGGCAGGAGCTGCTCACGTTCGTCGTGGTCGGCGGCGGGCCGACCGGCGTGGAGATGGCGGGGCAGATCGGCGAGCTCGCCCGGGGCACCCTGACTCGCGAGTTCCGCTCGATCGACCCGGCAGAGGCGAGGGTCCTGCTGGTCGAGACGGTCGATCGGCTGCTCACCACCTTTCCGCCGAAGCTCAGCGACAAGGCGGCCCGTTCGCTGGAGCATCTCGGAGTGACGCCGCTGCTCGGCCACACCGTGGTGGACATCGACGAGCACGGGGTCACGGTCGAGGACTCAGACCAGAGCAAGGAGCGGATCCCCGCCCGCACGGTGATCTGGGCGGCGGGGGTGACCGCGTCGTCGGTGGCCCGTCAGCTCGGCGAGGCCACGGGGGCCGAGGTCGACCGGGCCGGCCGCGTCTCGGTCGCCCCGGACTTGACCCTGCCGGGGCATCCCGAGGTCTTCGCGCTGGGGGACATGGTCCGCGTGCTCGACGAGCACGGTGAAGCGCAGGATCTGCTCGGGGTGGCGCCGGTCGCCATGCAGCAGGGGCGCTACGCGGCCAAGGTGGTGAAGACGCGACTCCGGGGCGAGGAGCCGAACTCCTTCCACTACCGAGACAAGGGAAACGTCGCGACCATTGGGCGCTCGCGGGCGGTGGCGGACGTCAAGGGATTCCGGGTGAGCGGCTTCCCGGCCTGGCTCCTCTGGCTCGGAATCCACATCTGGTACCTGATCGGCGTCCAGAACCGGATCCTCGTCCTGATCCGGTGGTCGGTGAGCTTCGTCACCCACGGCCGCGGGGGCCGGGTGATCGAGGAGTTCGAGGAAGCGGACGAGCGCGCCACCATCGCGGTCGGCCGTCGGTAGCCGACGCGATTCATAGGGTCCGGCCATGGCCGTGATGCTCGCCATCGGGTCCGCCGCGGTCTTCGCGCTGGGGACGGTGCTGCAGCAGCGGGTAGTGATGGCCGCCCCCGAGGCGAAGGAGGCGAGCGCCGGGATCCTCTTCCGCCTGATCCAGCACCCGGTCTGGCTCGGCGGGATCGCCGCGTACGGGATCGCCTTCGGCATGCAGGCGGCGGCGCTCGGCGACGGCCGGCTGGTGGTCGTGCAGCCGATCCTGGCGACGACGATCGTCTTCGCGTTGCCGCTCGGCGTCTGGCTCTCGGCCCAGCGGATCACCGGGCGCGACGTGGTGGCCGCAATCGTCGTGACCGCGGGGCTCGCGCTCTTCCTGTTGCTCGCGGACCCCTCCGGCGGGCGCCAGGACGCGCCGCTCGGCGGGTGGATCGTGGCCGGCGCCGTCCTGATCGGCATCGCGACGGCGCTCCTTCTCGCCGGGCTCGCCCGGGTCGGGGCGCTGCGCGCCGCGCTGTTCGGAACCGCCTCCGGCCTGCTCTTCGGGCTGGTCTCGGCGCTCACCAAGGGCGCGGTCGAGGTCCTCCAGGACGCCGGCGCGGAGGTCCTGCTCAACTGGCACCTCTACGCGCTGATCGTGGTCGGCTTCGCGGGGATGACGATCACCCAGCTCTCTCTCCAGACCGGGATCCTGCCGCCGGCGGTCGCCACCAGCTCGATCTTCAACCCGGCGGCGAGCGTCGTCCTCGGCCTCACCCTGTTCGACGAGCAGGTCCATCACTCGACCGGGGGCCGGATCGGGGCGGTGCTCGCGCTGCTGGCGATGTTCGGCGGGATCGCCGCGCTCGCATTCGGCAAGCGAGACTACGATGAAGCTGATGGAGGGGAGCGACCGCAAGCAGCTCGCTCGTCAGGCGTATGAGGCGTTCGCGGCAGGCGAGC
Organism: Actinomycetota bacterium; assembly: GCA_046732465.1. Lineage (GTDB taxonomy): Bacteria > Actinomycetota > Thermoleophilia > Solirubrobacterales > 70-9 > DASUPK01. The sequence continues at coordinate 12,345 of JBKPND010000104.1, read as the reverse complement.
GGGCCTTCTACGAGGAGCACCTCGCCGACGACCTCACCTTTTCGAGCCCGCCCGATCCCGTGCTCGATCGCGAGGGATACTTCGAGCGCTGCTGGCCCGGAGCGGGACAGGGCCAGAGGTTCGAGTTCGTGCGGCTGATCGAGTCCGGCGACGAGGTGGTCGTCACCTACGAGTCCCGGCGCCCCGACGGCAGCGGGGGCCGGAACACCGAGGTCCTGACCTTCGACGGCGACGAGATCGCCCGTATCGAGGTCTACTTCGGCTGGGATCTGTAGGGCCGGCGAGCTAACTTTCGGCCCGGCAGAGGAGAGAGCTTGATCTACCGCAGCCCGCAGCCAGACATCGAGATCCCCGACCTGAGCCTGGCCGACCACGTGCTCGGCGGGGCCAGGGCTCGTGGCGACCATCCGGCGCTGATCGACGGTGCCTCGGGCGAGGTGACCACCTACGCCGGGCTCGCCGACCGGGTCGACGAGGTCGCGGCCTGGCTGCAGGCCCAGGGAATCGCCAAGGGCGACGTGGTCGGCCTGGTGGGGCCGAACTCAGCCGCCTGGGTGATCGTCTACCACGCGATCCTGCGGGCGGGCGGGGTCGTCACGCCGATGAATCCGCTGCTCACCCAGGAGGAGATCCGCAAGCAGCAGAGCGACGCCGGAGCCACGCTGCTGATCGAGGAGCCGCTGAACGCGGTCGCCGCGGCCGAGCCCGGCGCGAAGCCCGAGAAGGTCGAGGTCGACCCCGATGATCTCGCCGTGCTGCCCTACTCGAGCGGCACGACCGGCCGGATGAAGGGCGTGATGCTGAGCAACCGCAATCTCGTCGCGAACATCGAGCAGGCCTGGACCTCGCTACCGCTGACGGATGAGGACACGGTGGTCGGCGTGCTGCCCTTCTTCCACAGCTATGGCCAGACGGTGGTGCTCAACATGGGCCTGGCGAAGGGAACGACGATCGTCACGATGTCCCGCTTCGACCTCGATGCCCTGCTCGAGATCGTCGAGAAGTACCGGGTCACCTGGCTCCACATCGTCCCGCCGGTCGTCTTGGCCCTCGCGACCGCCCCCCAGATCGATGAGCGCGACACCTCCTCGCTCAAGATGGTGGTCTCGGGGGCCGCCCCGCTCGACGCGGATCTGGTGGGCCGAGCCGAGCAGCGGATCGGGGCGCCGATCCGGCAGGGATACGGGCTGACCGAGGTGAGCCCGGTCAGCCACAAGAGCCGCGCGGCCGACGTGGCGAAGACACCGCCGGGCAGCATCGGGCCCCTGATCCCCAACACCGAGGCTCGCCTGGTCGATCCCGAGACCGGCGAGGACGTCCCCGAGGGAGGGGAAGGCGAGATCTGGCTCCGCGGGCCGCAGGTGATGCTCGGCTATCTCAACGACGAGGAGGCGACCGCCGAGATCTTCGCCGGCGACGGCTGGATGCGCACCGGCGACGTCGGCCGGGTGGACGAGAACGGCTACTTCTACATCGTCGACCGGCTCAAGGAGCTGATCAAGTACAAGGGCTACCAGGTGCCCCCGGCCGAGCTCGAGGCGGTGCTCGTCTCGCACCCCAAGGTCAAGGACGCCGGCGTGATCGGTGTGCCGATGGAGGATGGGGGAGAGGCGCCGAAGGCCTGCGTGGTCTGCGAGGACGGCCTCGACGCCGACGAGCTGATCGCCTACGTCGCCGAGCGGGTCGCGCCCTACAAGCGGGTCCGCGAGGTCGAGTTCGTGGACGAGGTCCCGAAGTCGGCCTCAGGCAAGATTCTGCGCAGGGTCCTGCGCGAGCAGCACGGTGGTGCGAGGATCTCCGCGCCCTAACCCGCTTCGACTCAGAGAAAGGATCCGAAATGCCCGGGGATTACAGCCAGCAGCAGCTCGAGCTCAAGTTCAATGCGATCAGCGAGCGCCTCGCCGCGATCGAGGCGCACCTCAAGGTGCTTTCGGATGAGGCCGGCGTCTCCTACCGGGAGCCCTTCGCCGAGCTTCCTCCGGACGTGCTCGAGCTGGCCCGATCCGGGCAGAAGATGGAGGCGGCCAAGCTCTATCGCCAGCTGACCGGCGCCGACGGCAAGGAGGCGATGGAGGCCGTCGGCCGGATCTGAGCCTGGCGCTCAGCCGTTGGGCGTGGAGGGCGGCGCGCCGTTCTTGAGCAGCGTCGCCAGGTAGATCACGACCTTCATCTTGCCCTTGTTGGCGGCGCGGTGGACGGTCGAGGGCTGCTCGACGATCCACTGCCCCGCCCGGATCTGGCCGGTCTGCCCCGAGGTGATCTTGCGGACCACGGTCGGGTTGTCCGCCGGGCCGCTGGAGACGGTCACCGAGCCCGCCTTGACCGTGTAGCTGAGGATCCCCGCCTGGATGTAGGCGACCTGGGTTCCCTCGTGATGGTGGAGGGCGATCCTGCCGCCCACCGGGATCGTCACGCGGGAGAGCCCCAGCGTCCGCCCCGAGGCCCCTCGCACCTTGGTGCTCTGCGCGAGCGCGGTCCTGGTGACCGTCGAGCCACCCGACTGGGCGATCACGTGGCCGACGACGCCGCCCATGGCGAGCAGGCCGATCCCGGCGATCAACAGGCTGATGTGGATGCGCCGCATCCGCCGTGAAGCTACCGGCGCCATCGGCGGTCTTTTCGAGAGCCCATGCGACGGGCGGATCGCCCAAAATTGAGGCGTGAACGATCTGCAGATCTTCCTCGCGGCCCTCTTCATCTCGGCCGCGATCCTGAACTCGATCGCCAACTGGCTCAAGGTCCCCTACCCGATCCCGCTCGTGATCGGAGGCCTGGCGATCGGGCTGATTCCGGGCATGCCGAACATCGAGCTCGATCCCGACCTGGTCTTGCTCGTGTTCCTGCCGCCGCTGCTCTACCAGTCGGCCTTTTTCTACGACCTGCGGGCGCTGCGCTCCGACGCTCGCGTCATCGGCCTGAACGCGATCGGACTCACGCTCGCGACGGCCGCCGCCGTCGGGGTGGCCGCGCACGAGGTGATGGACCTGCCCTGGGCCGTCTCCTTTGCGCTTGGGGCGATCGTCTCGCCGACCGACCCGGCCGCGGCGACCGCGATCATGCGGCGGGTCGGCGCTCCGCGCCGGCTGGTGAACATCCTCGAAGGCGAGAGCCTGATCAACGATGCCGCGGCGTTGGTCACCTACAAGGTGGCGGTCGCCGCGGCGATCGGGGAGGGCGTCTCGGCAGGCGACACCGTCTTTCAGTTCCTCGGCGACGCCGCCGGAGGGATCGCCATCGGGCTCGTGGCCGGCAGCGTGATCGCCGAGATCCGCAAGCGGGTCAACGACGTCAACACCGAGCTGACGATCTCGCTGTTCAGTGCGTACGGCGCCTTCATACCGGCCGACCAGCTCGGCCTCTCCGGCGTGCTCGCCGTGGTGGCGTGCGGGTTGGTGCTTGGCTTCCGCGCCCCGGAGATTGCCTCTCCTGAGAGCCGGATGCAGGGCTTCGCGATGTGGTCGATCCTCACCTTCCTGCTCAACGCCACGCTGTTCATCCTGATCGGGCTGCAGCTGCCGGCGATCGTCGACGGGTTGAGCGGAGAGCCCGCCGGCCAGGTGATCGGTTACGCCGCCCTGATCATCGGCGTCGTGATCGCGATGCGGTTCGTCTGGGGCAACGTCATGACCGCGATCATCCGAACGCTCGATCGCCGCCCCTCACAGCTCGCTCGGCGCGGCAGCTGGCAGCTGCGCGTGGCCGGAGCGTGGTCGGGAATGAGGGGGTCCGTCTCGCTCGCGGCCGCGCTGGCCCTTCCGCTGACCACCAACGGGGGCGATCCCTTCCCGGGACGCGACCTCATCCAGTTCATCACCTTCTCGCTGATCCTGGTGACCGTCGTCGGCCAGGGATTGACGCTCCCCTGGCTGATCCGCCGCCTGGGCCTGATCGAGGACGGGGTGGAGGAGGAGAACGAGGAGCTGAAGGCCCGCCTGGTGATCGCCAGGGCCGCGCTCACCCGGGTCGACGAGCTCGAGGGGGAGGAATGGACGCGCGACGAAACGATCGAACGGGTGCGGGCGCTCTACAACTTCCGGCGGCGGCGCTTCAAGGCCCGGGCTGGGAAGCTCGACGGACCGGAGGTCGATGGCATCGAGGAGCGCTCGCTCGCCTATCAGCGTCTGATGCACGAGATCTATGCGGCCCAGCGGGGCGAGCTGGTGCGGCTCAGGAACCAGCGGCGGATCAGCGCCGAGGTGATGCGCCGGGTGGAGCGCGAGCTCGACCTCGAGGAACAGCGTCTCGAGGTCTAGTAGCCGGCAGGCTTCACCGGCGGTCCGAGATAGACGTCGGCCAACCGGCTCGCGAGCGTCTTGCGAGCCGCCGCACCGGCCGAGCCCGCCGATCTCACCTTGATCGTGATCAGCCGCACGCCGTCGGTGGTCAGCAGCCGCCTCTGCAGCGGGAACCAGTAACCGCCCAGCCCCAGGCTGGTGACCGGATACGGCGCGGCCTTGGCCGCCTGGCCGGACCACTCCACGTTCTGCCAGAACTCGACCTGTTCACGCTCCATCCGGACGTAGGGCTGCGGGGCGGAATCGAGCCTCACGATCACGTCCGGACCGCCGCCCGCCGGCTCGAAGTGGCAGCTCTTGGCGAGGTTCGACGCCGTGAAGGGCGAGGGCTCGGACGAGCCGTACCGCGCCAAGATCCGGCGGGTGCGCGGCGAGCAGGCCCGGGCCAGGTGGGACTTGCTCGTGGGCGCGGCCGAGGCGGTGGTCGTCGGGGGGCTGGTGGTCGCAGCCTGCGTTGGGGCGGTTGCCGGCCGGTCGCTGCCCGACGAGCCGCACCCGGCGAGCAGGAGCGCCGCCATCAGAGTTGTTGCCGCGAGCCTCACTGCTGCGTCACCACCGTATAGCATGACGCTGGTGATGGGAAACCGGAGCGAGCCGCAGCCCGGGGACAGGCAACCTGCCCCGGGGAACCTGTCCCTCGTGCAGTCGTTCGTCAACTCGCGCTGGGATCTCGAGCGCGACCTTGAGGACAAGTTCGCCGACTGCGACGGGCTGGCGAACTGGCTGGTGGAGCAAGACCTCGTTCCCTCGGGCACGCGCCTGAGCGAGGCAGATCTCGGCCGGGCGCTGGACGCCAGGGACGGCCTGCAGGCCCTGCTGTTCGCCAACAACGGCGTCGATCTGGAGATCGAGGCGGTCGAGAGGATGGATCGTGCCCTTCGCGGGCCCGGGCCCGTCGTGCAGCTAAGCGCCGATTCGCCCCCGGACTTCGTGCCCTGGCGCCGCGACCTCGATGGCGCTCTGGCGCTGATCGGGACGATCGCCGCCATCGCCCAACTCGACGACAGCTGGCTCCGGCTCAAAGCCTGTCCCGGGGAGGACTGTGGCTGGGCCTTCTATGACCACAGCCGCAATCAGGCCGGCACCTGGTGCTCGATGTCGATCTGCGGCTCCCGCGCCAAGGCGAGGGACTACCGGCGCCGGAAGAGGCGATCGCACCCGTAGGCGAGTTGGCCCGACTAGTCGCCGGGCCGCAGCACGTGGCCAACCGCCGGATCCGACTTGCCGTCCAGCAGCTCCCGGTAGATGCGCTCGACGTCCTCGGGCCCCGAGCCCCGCTCGACCTGGAGCCAGCCTCGAACCCAGTCGACGTACGGCGGCCAGGCCTCGGCGATCCGCTCGTTCAGCCCCTCCGGGCCCCAGTCCTCCGTCCGCTTCTGCAGGCGCGTCGGCGCGAAGAAGAAGGTCGGCTGGGGGCCCGCCAGCTCGCCGGAGCCCCCGAGATCGCCCTTGTGCGTGATGCCGACGGCGGCGTCGTGCTTGAGCTCGTCGCCCCAGTGCCCGTGAACCGCGCTCCTCACCTTGGCGTCGCCGGCGACGTCCACGTAGACCGCGGGATCGCGGTCGATCGAATCGAGCTCCTCGTAGGGGACGACCTTGTCGTAGACGCCGAGCGACTCGGTGAATTCGACGTTCCGGGGTGAGGTCAGCCCGATCACCTCGATTCCATCGCGCCTGTCGAGCAGGTAGGCGAGGGCGGAGGTCGTCCGGCTCGATGCCGAGGAGAGGACGGCGAGCTTCGCGCCGAACATCCCCTCGTCGTCGAGGAAGTCGTCGATCAGGAACGAGGTGAAGTAGAGCGGCCAGAGCAGGATCTCGTAGTCCTCGTTCTCCTGCTCGTAGACGGCGTTGCCGTCCGTGCGGATGTAGCGGTTGTAGGCGGCCGGGAGCTTTGTCCGATGCGGGGTCGCGTCGACGAAGTCCGTCTCGCTGGCCCGGTCGGGCCTGACGACGAGGTGGCTCGCCGGCGGGAGATAGCCGAAGACCCGGGTCCCCACGGGCACGCCCTCCGCCTCACTGGCGACGACGTCGGCGAAGCCCCAGACCGGCATCCGCGCCCAAGGATCCTCGGCGGGGAAGAACTCCCAGTAGTTCATCGCCTCGCCCATCAGGGCATAGGTGATGTTGTTCGTGGTCAGCCCGAAGAGGTCGACGCCGAGCAGAACCTGACCCGGCTCGAGATCCGGCCGCTCGTCGTCGACGAAGCGGGTCTCCTCGAGGTCGTCTTTGCGGACCTGGAAGTCGATGCGCGCAGCCTATTGGGCTGCCGCGGCTCGCATCTTCCGCTTCGCGGCGAGCAGCGCGCGGTCGGCGGCGTCGTGGAGGCTGAGCGCGTCCCCGACGGTCGCTGCCACGCCGTAGGAGGCGGAGACCGTCCCGTCCCCGAGCCCGGCCTGGGCGATGGCATCGGCGAGCCGCTTCGCGGCGATCTTCCCGCCGTCGAGCTTGGTCTGGGGCATCAGCACCGCGAACTCGTCGCCGCCGATCCGGAAGGCGTCGTCCGTGAGCCGCGAGGTGCCGATCACTCCGGCGACGCCCTGGAGGACCTCGTCGCCGGCGGGGTGGCCGTACTGGTCGTTGACGGCCTTGAACCCGTCGAGGTCGAAGATCGCGAGCGCGAGAGGGTGGCCGTAGCGTGCGCTCCGCGCGGCCTCTACCACCCGGCGCTCCTCGTAGGCCCGGCGGTTGAAGAGGCCGGTGAGGGCGTCGGTCCGCCCCTCCTTGGCCGCGACCTCGAAGAGGGAGGCGTGGGCGAGATGGGCCGAGATCGCCTCGCTCAGCAGGTTCAGGGTCTCGACGTCCGCGGGGCCGAAATGGCGGGGCCGCGGCGAGTGGACCTTGAGCACCCCCACCGCCTGGCCCTGGTGCTTGAGCGGCACGCAGATCATCGAGCGCAGGTTGACCCTCCTCGACGCGCGGCGATCGACGCGGGGATCGATCTCGGTGTCCTCGCAGTAGAGGACCTGATCTCGGTCCAGGGCAAGGCCGGAGAGCGTGCTGCGCCGGTCCATGCGGATCCCGAGGTAGGGGGTGGCCTCGCCGGAGGTCACGGCATAGACCATCTCGTCACCCTCCGGCAGCTCGATCACGGCGGAGGTGGCACCGGTGATCTCCTGCGCCCGGGTCGCCACCAGGTGCATCACTTGCTCCGTATCGAGATCGGAAGAGGCGATCTCACTCTGGGTCTTGATGATCGCCATGAGGCGATCGCGGGTTGCCTCCATGCCCCTTAGTTATCGGGAGCCGGCGGTACTGACTATTAGCCGCCTGGACACAGTTGGACGGCCGTTGGACGGAAGGGCCTCCCCGAAAGTTGGTAAATCCCCCGCAAATCCGCGCAAAGAGCGACCTTTCCGGACCGGTTTTCACGCGCTGTTGTTTCGCGATTGCGCGGCCCGCGGTAAACGAACTCCTTCGGGAAAAAGAGGAGTTTGGAGGCCGGACATGACCGGACGCCTTTCAGCGCTCGACGATTCGTTCCTGGCGGTCGAGAACCCGAGCGCCCACATGCACGTCGGCTGGGCAGCGGCCTTCAGGCCCCCGCCGGAAGGCAAGCCGCCTCGATTCGAAGACCTGCGGGATCACATCGCGAGCAGGCTCTGCCGGGCCCCGCGGTACCGCCAGCGGATCGCCTCGGTGCCCTTCGGCCTGAACGCGCCGATCTGGGTCGACGACGAGCGCTTCGACGTCGAGCGGCACGTGCTGCCCTCGAACGCGACGCGGCTCAGGGAGCTCGCCGACGACTGCATGTCGACGCAGCTGCGCCGTGATCGCCCGCTCTGGCAGATCTGCATCGCCGATCGGCTCGAGGACGGCGGGATCGGCGTGGTCGGCAAGGCGCACCACGCCATGGTCGACGGCATCGCCGCCGTCGAGCTCAGCTCTCTGCTTCTTGATCCGAGCGCAGATCCTCCGCCCGCCGAATCCGATCACTGGCTTCCCGGCAGTGCGCCGGGCGCGGCCCGGCGGCTGCTTGGTGGCGCGATCGACCTGGTCAGGGAGCAGGCCTCCCTCGCCAAGCTCCCGGCGCGGCTCGTGCGTTCGCCGGGGCGAATCGGTGAGCTGCTGATCGAGCCCGCCCGTCGTGCCCGCGACGCGCTCGCCGAGTCGATGCGGGCGAGCGAGCCGCGTGAGCCCGTCAACCAGCCGATCACCGGCGCCCGGCACCTGGCCTGGTTCAGCCGGCCGCTCGAGGACCTAAAGCGGGTCGGCCGCCCGTTGGGTGCATCGGTGAACGACGTGCTGCTGGCGGCGTCAGCCGGCGGGATGCGGAGCTTCATGCGCAGCCATGACCGAGACCCGGTGCCGCTGAAGACGATGGTGCCCGTCAACGTCAGGGACGGCGAGACATCGGAGCTCGGCAACCGGATCTCGTTCGTGTTCGTGGACATCCCCTGCGATGAGCCCGATCCGATCCGGCGCCTGCAGAACGTGCGCCTCGAGATGGCCGAGCGCAAGGAGGCCGGCATTCCGGAAGGCGGCGACGCCGTGATGGCCGCGGTCAAGTACCTGCCCCGGCCGGCGCAGCACGCGATCACCCGAACAATCGCGAGCCCCAAGACCTTCAACCTCACCGTCTCCAACATCCCCGGGCCGCGGGAGCCGATGTACATGCGCGGCTGCGAGCTGGAGGCGGCCTATCCCGTGGTGCCGATCGCCGACAAGCACGCCGTTTCGATCGGGATGACCACGATCCGCGACCGAGCCTGCTTCGGCCTCTACGCGGCCAGTGAGGAGCTGCCCGACTCGGACGAGCTCGCCGCCGCGATGGACGCCTCGATCGACGAACTCCTCGAACAGGTCAGCTCGTAATTCGGACGGCTCGAGAACGGCGGGCGTGGGTGGTACCTCTGCCACCCGCATAGAGATCGGGGAGGCGGGTACCGGCAAGACATGTACCCGCCATCCGGCGAGGGAAGGCCGCATCGGGGTGGCACGCCTTGGGCGGCCCTTGCGCCTGCCTGCCTCGGATACTTCTTCGTCCTGCTGGACGTGACCGTGGTCAACGTCTCGCTGGCGAACATGAGCTCAGATCTGGGCACCAGTCGCGACGGCCTGCAGTGGGTCGTGGACGGCTATGCCCTGGTGCTCGCCAGCGTCATGCTCTCCGCCGGTGACATCGCGGACCTGATCGGGCGCCGACGCGTGTTCGTGACGGGGTTGCTGCTCTTCGGGGTGTCCTCGGTGATCTGCGCGCTCGCCCCGAGCGTCTCGGTCCTGGTCGCGGGTCGCGCGATTCAGGGCGTTGGCGCCGCCGCGATCCTGCCCACCTCGCTGGCGATCATCAACAACGCCTTCGCCGACAGCGAGGAGCGCAGCAAGGCGATCGGCTTCTGGGCCGCGCTCGGATCGGTCGCGCTGATCGCGGGCCCGCTGGCCGGCGGCGCGCTGGTCGACTCGATCAGCTGGCGCGCGATCTTCTGGCTCAATCTGCCGCTGGTCGCTGTGGCGCTCGGCCTCACCCTGGCGCTGATCGAGGAGTCCAGGGACCCGCGTGAGCGATCCATCGACTTCCGTGGCCAGCTCGCGGCGGTCGGGCTGCTCGCGGGGCTCGTCTTCTTCCTGATCGAGGGCGGCCGCCTGGGCTGGGCCGTCCCGCCAGTGGTCACTGCCCTGATCGTCGCGGTGCTCTGCGCGGCCCTCTTCATCCGCACCGAGCTCCGCCGGCGGGACCCGATGCTCCAGCTCGGCTACTTCCAGAATCAGACCTTCTCGGCGGCGAACGCAAGCAGCGGGCTGATGAACCTTGGAATGCTCGGGGCGCTCTTCGCCTTCGGCATCTACCTGCAGCAGGACCAGGGCGAGTCGCCCATCCAGGCCGGTCTCCACATCCTGCCCTGGGTGGGGACGCTGGCCGTGTTCGCCGTGTTCGGTGGCCGGCTCGCTCAGCGGCTCGGCGCGAGGCTGCCGGCCGGCCTTGGGCTGATGACGACAGGATTTTCGATGGTCGTCGTCGCGCTCCTGCCCAGCCAGGACGGCCCGGCCGCGCTGTTCGCCCTCGGGATCGGCGGGATCGGACTCGGGATCGCGACGCCGGCCCTGGTCTCCGCCGCCACGGCGGCGGTGCCGGCGCCCCGCGCCGGGATGGCCGCGGCGGTGAACAACACTGCCCGCCAGGCGGGCGGCGCGATCGGTGTGGCGATGATCGGCGCGATCGGGGCCATCCAAGCCGCCATGGCGGTGGCCGGCGGGATCCTGCTGCTCGGCGGCAGCATCGGCCTCGGGCTGATCCGGGAATGACCCGGCTATAGATCCAGCCACATCTCCTGGGCGAACGTTCCCTCCGGGAACGCGGGGTCCGGCTCCTCCTTCGTCTGCTTGAAGCCCGCCGCGTCGTAGATCCGCCGCGCGCTCTCCAGTGGGCTGACCGTCGAGAGCATCATTCGCCGGTAGCCGTGGTCGCGTGCGAAGTCGATGCAGTGATCCACGAGCCTCGAGCCGATCCCATGACCGCGCACGTCACGATCAACGAAGAAGAGGCGGAGCTGCGCGACCTCCTCATCGCGCCGCACGCAGTAGACGGACCCCACGCGCGCCCCGTCGAGCTCGGCGACCCACGCCCCCTCGCGCTCCGGGTCGCGGTCCTCGAGAAAGTCACTGATCAGTCGTGCGATCAGGGAGAGGAACGGATCGCCCCAGACTTCCTGATCCTCGAACAGGTAGGCGTGCCGCTCCAGCACCCAGCCGTGATCGCCGGGCTCGGCCTCGCGGATCTCGATTCGTCCTGAGCCGTCCCTCGCCATCGCGAGCAGTGTGCCAAGTCGATTTCGTGCACTTGACCCCCCATATACGGGGGCAAAGTGCTCGAGATCCGAAAAGGGCCCGGATCGGGGCCCTTTCAGTGACGATTTCTGTGTAGCCGTGCCTACCGAATGAAGAGCATCTCCGCGTACTTCGGCAGCGGCCAGAGGTCGTCGGCGACGATCTTCTCCAGCTTGTCCGCCGCCTCGCGGACGCGCTCCATCGCGGCGATCTGCTTGTCGCGCGCGTGGATCGCGAGGTCCATGCCCTCGATGCCCTCCGGGTACTGGTTGGCCTCGCCGAGCTCCTTGATCGCCGCCACCAGCTCGTCGACCAGCGGCTTCGCCTCGCTGCCGACAGCCTCGATCCCGGCGTCGTCGCCGAGCGCCAGATGGCGCAGGGCCGCCGGCAGGATCATCGTCCGGGCGATCGAGTCCGCGGTCTCGGCCTCGATGTTCGCGCGGATGATGTACTGCTCGAGCCAGACCTCGTAGCGGGACTCGAGCTCGCGCTCGTTGAGGACCTTGTACTTGCTCATCATCGAGACCGTAGGCTCGGCGAGCACCTCGGGCAGGGCGTCCGGGGTCGTGCGCAGGTTCTTCAGCCCGCGCTCCTCGGCCTCCTTGTGCCAGGCCTCGTCGTAGTTGTCGCCGTCGAAGATGATCTCCTTGTTAGCCGTGTAGACGTCCTTGAGCACCTCCGTGACGCCCTCCGCGACGTCACCGCCCTTCGCCTCGAGCTTGTCGGCGAGGTCATCGATCGCCTCGGTGACGATCGTGTTCAGCACCGTGTTGGGGAAGGCGAGCGAGGCGCTCGACCCGATCGCCCGGAACTCGAACTTGTTGCCAGTGAAGGCGAAGGGCGAGGTCCGGTTGCGGTCGCCGCCATGCATCGGCAGGGGCGGCAGGATCTCGGTCCCGAGGTCGAGGAACGATCCCGGCGTGTGTGGATCGCCCTCGCCCGAGGAGATCGCCTCGAACGCCTTGGTGAGCTCAGCGCCGAGGAAGATCGAGATGATCGCCGGGGGCGCCTCGTTGGCACCCAGGCGATGGTCCTGGCCGATGTCCGCGACCGACGCCCGCAGCAGGCCCTGGTGCTTGTTGACGGCCTGGATCACCGCGGCGCAGAAGAACAGGAACTTGATGTTCTCCGCCGGCGTGTCGCCGGGGTCGAGCAGGTTGTGGCCCGTGTCGGTCCCCATCGACCAGTTGTTGTGCTTGCCCGAGCCGTTGACGCCGGCGAAGGGCTTTTCGTGGAGCAGGCAGATCAGGCCGTATCTGCGGGCGACCTGCTGCATGATCCGCATGGT
>JBKPND010000103.1:0-8818 GCA_046732465.1 Actinomycetota bacterium | reverse complement strand
CCCTACACGCAGGCCAAGTGCCTCGCGATCGCGGCGCCGCTGATCATGCTGATCTCACTGCGCGGCCTGCTCTCCGCGGACGCGATCGAGGGGGAGGAGGCCGCGGTCCCGGCCGGCGGCGGTGCGAGCTGGTGGCCGCCGAAGTTGGTGCGGCCACTCGCCCCGATCGTCGTGCCCCTGCTCACGCTCGCGTTCGCTGCCGCGGCCGCCTTCTCGACCCTGCTGCCGCTGCGCCAGTCGGCGGTCGGCCCCGACTACCACCTCCAGGAGATGCTCGAGATGCGCCCGATCGTCGACGGGCGGAACGTCCTCTTCCTCGGCCGCGACAACTTCGTCTCCTGGGAGCTGATCGGCTCGGAGGTCTACGCGCCGATCACCAACCACTACGACGTCGAGGAGACCCACTCCCTCTACCGCGCGACCGACCTGAACGCCAAGTTCGACTGGGACAACCTCCCGCCGTTCGTGATGAACAAGTTCAAGTGGGTGGTGACGACGAGCGCGGCGATGCAGAGCCAGGCGCCGGCCGGCTTCACGCCCCGCCTGCGAACCCACGACTTCATCCTCTGGCACCGCGACCACCCGGTCGGCCAGCGCCGCACCCTGTTCGAGCCGATCAACCCGGGCGCCCCACTCGACTGCTCGGATCCCGGCGAGTCGAAGCTGCGGAAGGTCGACGGGACTGCGACGGTCTTCACGGTGCAACCGGTGGTCGGCAGGGTGTGGCACCCGAGCCCGGAGCTGACCCAGTCGAAGCCGGCCCAGCAGCGGCTCTATCTGACGCCCGGCCGCTGGGACCTCTCGATCCAGTACGCCAGCACCCAGGCGCTGCACGTCGCCGCCAGCGGAGGCGCGCTCGCCGCGCCCTTCTCCGCGACCCTCCGCACCAACCTGCTCTTCCGCGGCCCCTCGCCCTACTACCCGGTCGGCACGCTCGAGGTGAAGCGCCCGGGCGAGGTCGTCTTCGAGGTGAGCGTCGACGACCCGCCGCTCGTCGGACGCCTCCTGCACACCGAGAGCAAGGCCTATCTGACCGGGCTTGCGGCGACGCGCGCGGACCCGCCCAGGCAGACCGTCCCGCTCAGCCAGGCCTGCGGCCGTTACGTCGACTGGTACGAGGTCGCGCCCGGCACTCCGGCGAGCGCGCTAAGCGGCGTCCCCGCGCCGCACTCCCAGCCGATCGAGGGCGACTAGTGGTGAGTTCCTCACGGACATGCGTGAGGAACTCACCAAGCCCACACCACTACGATCGCGGCATGCCACGTCTTTGGATCGCCAGCATGGTGATCATCGTCGCCTGCCTCTTCGCGTCGATGGTGATCGCGATCGTGAAGCTCAGCTGACACAGTTGTCGCGCGGCTCCGACGAGCCCGGATAGACTGCGCGCGCAAATTCGGGCTTTTGAGGAGGATCGATGTTCGACCGCATAGTGGTAGGAACCGATGGGTCGGAGACCGCCACCGAGGCGGTGCGGACCGCCGTCGAGCTCGCCAAGCTCTCCAACGCGAAGCTGGAGATCGTCAGCGCCTACGAGCCGGTCCCGCAGTCGCGGCTGCGTGAGGAGGGGGAGGGGATCTCAGGCGACGTCTCGCACGCGATCAACCCCCGGGAGGACGTGCAGTTCGTGCTCGACAAGGCCGCCGCCCAGGCGAAGCAGGCCAACGTCGACGTGGTCACCCACCCGCGCGAGGGCGACCCCGCGGACGCGATCCTCGACGTCGCCGAGGAGAACGACGCCGACCTGGTCCTCGTCGGGAACAAGGGCATGACCGGGGCGCGGCGCTTCCTGCTGGGGAGCGTGCCGAACAAGATCTCGCACCACGCGCCCTGCGACGTCTGGATCGTCAAGACGACCTAGCTGGATGCGCCGCCCTCGCGTAGCGCTGGGGGCCGCGGCACTCGCCATCGCCCTGGTCGCCGCTGATCAGGCGAGCGCCTTCACCTACGACGTTCCCGTCCAAGCGAGCTCGCCCTGGCCCGAGATGCGGCGAGACAGCCGGAACACGGCGAACAGCCCGACCCACGCTCGCTACCGCGGCGACCGGCCCTGGTCGTTCGCGACCGCGAGGGGCATCTTCAGCACGCCTGTGATCGGCGGGAACGGGACGGTCTACGTCGGGTCGGCGGATCAGAGCTTCTACGCGCTGCGCTCCGACGGGCGCGTGCTGTGGCGTTTCCACACCGGCGGGATCATCGACTCCGCGGCGGCGCTCGGGGCTCGCGCCAAGAAGGGCCGCAGCGCCCCGATCACCTTCGGATCCGGTGACGAGCGGCTCTACCACCTGCGGACCGCGCCGCACCTGCCGCGGAAGCGAAGGATCGCGTGGACCTTCGAGCCGACGCTCCCGCCGATCGGCGGTCAGGAGGTCAGCTGGTGGGAGGGCAACCCGGCGATCGGTCCGGGAGGGACGATCTACGTGGGCAACACGGGCGGCGCGGCATACGCGATCAACCCGGACGGCACCCAGCGCTGGGCCACGCCACGCGGGCAATCCGTGTGGACGACCCCGGCCTTCGGGCAGGGACGCGAGGCCGGCAACTCGTTCTGGGGCTCGGTGGACCTGTACGCCTTCTCGCTCGACCAGAACGGCGGCCTCCGCTGGCAGACCTTCACCCCGGGCTACGTCACCTCATCTCCGGCGCTCGGATCCGACGGCACCGTCTACGTGGGGTCCTTCGACCACCGCCTCTACGCCCTCGACCCCGACACCGGCCAGCCCCGCTGGTCGTTCCTCACCGATGCCCACATCTACGGCTCACCCGCGCTGGGCTCGGGTCCAGGCGGCGCGACGTCCGCGATCTACATCGGATCGGCCGACGGCTCCGTCTATGCCCTCGACCCGAGCGGCCGCCTGCTCTGGCGCTACGACACCGGCGATCCAATCCGGTCGTCTCCCGTGGTGGGGCGAAAGCGCCGCGGGAACGGCCAGATCGTCTACGTCGGCTCCTCCAACGGCAGGCTCTACGCGCTCGACGCCGCGACCGGCAAGCGAAGGTGGTCGTTCGATACGACGCCGCGCAACCCGGCGCTCCGGGACCGCAACGACCTGAACGGCTCGCCGGCCCTCGGCAGGCGCGGGGTCTACATCGGCGGCGAGCACGGGCGGGTCTGGTTCGTGCCCTACGACTACTGCCTCCACAGCAAGAACCGGCGCTGCGACCGCCATCCGGGACAGGACTTCGGCAAGACGGTGAACCGGATGTTCTTCGTGACGCCCGGCGGGACGACGGTCCCCGCTCGGTCCGGGCTCAAGATTCCGCCGGCGACCGTCCTGGCCACCCGCCTGATCGTGCGCAAGGCCGGCGTGACCGAGGACGCCGCTCTCCAATCCTCGGCGGAGGGCCTGGTCAGCGCCAAGCCCCGCTTCGCGTTCATCACCCAGCTCTCCGGCGACGGGCACTACCTCTTCATCCGCCCCACCGGGCTGCTGCGCCCCAACACCCGCTACCGGATTCGCGTTCGCGGGGACTGGCGGGTGGGGTCGGCGCCGGTCACGGACGCGGGCGCGGTCGACACGACGCTCGGCTTCCGAACCGCGCGGTCCGGCGGGAGGTTGCCGCTCCGGACGGGCAGGAAGGGCGTGAGCGCCTTCACGATCAGCCGGCTCGCGATCCCGCTCCCGCCGCTGCTGCCGAGCGTCAACCAGATCGGCTTCGACAGCTACGACATGATCGCCGGCACGATCGCCAGATCGAAGGCGAATCGCCGCGGCCGGGGACGCCTGCTGCTCTGGGTGATCGGCGCGCGCCGCGACCGCCACGGCCTCCTGCGGCCGGACCCGAACGGCAACTTCCAGTTCCCGCTCGCCGGCCCCTACCGCCGAAGCAGCCTCGATCTGGGCTCGCAGGACCTGAGCCTGCAATTCAGCTTCGGGTCCGTGCCCCTCGGCCTCTTCGACGTGCGCGGTCAGATGAGCGCCGACCTCGCACTCCGGCCGGGCGCCGGCCTCTACTCGGAGACGACCTGCGCCGACGTCCCCAACTACAGCGCCCAGCTGCGGATCGCGGGCGTCTGCAACGCCCAGGACACGCTCGCCGCGAGCGGGACTCTGCTCACGGGCGCCTACGGAAACCGCGCGGCCAACCGGCGGCCCGGCGGCGTCCGGCTGGCCTCGCTGCAGCTCACGCCGCCGGGGCCGAATAGCCCCGGCTCGGCCGTGGCCACGCTGGCGCTCTCCCGGGGCAAGCGCTACCCGGCGAGCAAGCACGTCGGCTCGATCCTGCTCACCGGTCCGGCCGGAGAGGTCGTCCCGCTCGACTACCGGAACGCGACCAACCCGATGACCGACGCGAGAGGGAACCTGCGCGCGATCCAGCTCACGATCCCGGCCGGAACCCAGCTGCCGAGCCGGGTCCGGGCGTACGCGATCCTGGACGTGTTCCCGCTGGGCTCGCGGGTCCTGCCGTAGCTGACAGCCAGAGCCCCGTGAGGACCTCTGAATCGTCAAGAGGGGGCGGGAAGAACACGGGCCAGTCGCTCCTGGGCGCGGTCGCGCCGACGTCCCTCGATCCCCAGTCCGGGGTCGACCAACGCTTGGAAGAGCAACCCGATGAAGAGCGAGTGAACGAGGCCGCCCGCATCCGTTCCCGCCCTGTCGTCTCCGAGGCCGAGTAGCGCGGCGATCCTGGGCCGGGTCCGTCTGAATCCGGCGGCGAGCAGCTCCCGCACGCGGTCGTCGTGCTGGGCCTTGGCGAGCGCGCTGAGAAAATTCCTCGCTAGCCCCGCGTGCTCCCCGCGCGTGCTCTCGACGACCTCCCAGGCGCGACGAAAGCGCTCGGCGGGATCCCGGGAGCTGAGCTCGGCGAGGCGAGTGTCGATCTCGGTGAGCCAGCGATCGAGGCCCACGGTGGCTGCCTCGGTGACGAGGTTTTCCTTGGACCCGAAGTGGTAGCCGATCGAGGCCAGGTTGGCCCCGGCCTCCTTCGCAATCGCGCGGGCGGTCACCCGCTCGGGTGGCAGGCGCTCGAGGCAGCGGATCGTCCCCTCGATCAGGTTGGCGCGGTTGCTCGGTTGAGGGCTCAATCTATACATTTGTTTATATTGGATCCGTCGGACAGCAGCAACCGGAGGAGCCAAATGTTCATTGCCGCCGCAGTCCTCTCAGTTCTGGTCGCCGTCCTGATCGCGTACGCGGCGATCCGAAAGCTCTCCCACCGCCCGGAGGTGATCGAGTCCTACACCAGAGTGGGCGTGCCGGAAAGCCGCCTCAATCTCCTCGCGGTCACGCTTCTGGCCGGAGCCGGCGGGTTGCTGCTCGGGCTTCTGTGGACGCCGCTGGGAATCGCGGCAACGGTCGCGGTGGCCATCTACTTCCTCGTCGCGATCGGCTTTCACCTCCGAGCTGCCGACCTCGAGAACGCCGGGACACCCGCAGCGATAGAGCTGCTGACGCTCGCCGCACTGGGCTTGCGGTTGGCCGCCTAACAGCCGGAGGCGCGCGCCGTCACCGCCGCGGCGGCGTCGACCAGCCCCGCGCCGAAGAGCCGCGGGTCATACGGCTGACCCAGCTGGGAGTCGCTGTGCCGGGCGCTGGCGTCGAGCTGGCACTCGACGGCCGCCGGCGAGCTGCCGACGACGTGGCTCGCGATGACCAGCGCGGCCACCCCCGAGACGTGAGCCGCCGCCATGGAGGTCCCCTCGTAGCCGCCGGGATAGCCGAACGTGTTGAAGCGGCCCCCGACGAGGGTGAGCTGGAAGATCGGCACGCCGCGGCTGAACAGCGGGTCATCATCGCCGCAGCTGGAGAGCAGCGGGAAGCCGCCGCCGGGGGCGACCAGGTCGAGGCCCGCCCCCGTGCGCGACTCGCTCGCCAGGCAGGCGTCCTTGGTGGTTCGCCCGACGCCGATCACGTGCGGGGCGCCCGCCGGGTAGGCGACCGGCTCGCCGTTCTCGTTCCCCGCCGCTGCGACCACCAGGGCACCCTTCTTGAAGGCGTACTTGATCGCCGAGCAGATCCCCTTGATCTTGCCGCAGCTGTTGACGCCGAGCGAGAACTCGAAGCTCATGTTGATCACCTGGGCCTTGTGGTTGGCCGCCCAGCGGATCCCCTTCGCGATGTTGCGCGCCGTGCCGAAGCCCTCCGAGTCGAGGACGCGTACGGGGATGATCTTGGCCCGCGAGGCGAGGCCGGTGAGGCCGCGGCCATTGCCGGTCCGCTCGGCGATCGTGCCGGTCACGTGGGTGCCATGCCCGTCCTCGTCGAGCGGCTGGCGGTCGCGGTCGACGAAGTCGAAGCCGGGCAGGAACTGCTTGCGGGAGAAGTCCGGGCTGCGACGGAACTTCGGCTTCTTCGTCATGTAGGCGACGCCGGTGTCGAGCACCGCGACGCGGGCTCCCCTGCCGGCGGGGACGCCGCGCTGCTTGAGGATCTCCCAGGCCCCGGGGGCGTTCAGCCCGCCCCGCTCCTGGAACTGGAGCCGGGTCGCGGACTCGTCGCAGAGCGACCCGCACGGCAGGAAGTTCCACTGCGTCCGCTGCCAGCCCCCCGGGATCCCGGCGGGCCCCGGATCGTCCGGGATGCCGGCGCTCGAGGCGCGCGCGACGTAATTGGGGACGGCGTAGTCGACCACGGGGTTGGCGTCGAGGGCCCGCTCGGCGGTCGAGACGTCGACATCGCCCGGAAGCTTGAGCAGATGCTCGGCACCGCCGTCGAAGCGGACGAGCAGCTGCCCGGGGACGTAGCCCGAGTGGGTCGGGGTCTCCGCAGCCTGCGCCGCTCCGCCGGAGGCCAGGGCGGTCAGGACGAGGGCGGTTGTGGCGATCAGCTTTCGCATGGTCCCCTGGTGCTTCTCGAGAGAGAGGTCAGGCCAGGCGGCAGGTGCCGGCCTGCTTTCAAACACCAGCGGCTTGGAAAAGTTCCTGGTAGCGCGAGGGGTCGAGCGCCTGCATACTGGCAGGCGAATGTCTCGTCCGGAGTTCAGCGAGGCCGACGAGCGGCACATGCGGATGGCATTGCGGCTCGCGGAGGAAGCTGCCCGGAAGGGTGACGTCCCGATCGGGGCGGTGGTGGCGCGGGGCACGGAGGTCCTGGGCTCGGCCGGCAACCAGCGAGAGCTGAGGAGAGACCCCACGGCCCATGCGGAGGTGCTGGCCGTGCGCCAGGCGGCCGAGCGGCTCGGCGGCTGGCGGCTTCTGGAGACGACGATCTACGTGACGCTCGAGCCCTGCCCGATGTGCGCGGGGGCGATCACCCTTGCGCGCGTGCCCCGCCTGGTCTACGGAGCCGCCGACCCGAAGGGTGGGGCGGTCGGCAGCGTGATCGACCTCTTCGACGCCCCGGTCGTCAATCACCGCCCCACGGTCGAGGCCGGACTGCTGGCCGATCGGTCGGCCGAGCTGCTCGAGGACTTCTTCTCTGCTCGGCGTTAGCCGGGGGCGAGCGACCGGAACGCCTCCATGAGTGCGTCTGAGTGGCGCACCGGGAAGCTGGGCTTCTCCCCGGGGCTACGCAGCGCCGGTGGCAGCGAGTCGAGACTGCGCTTGGTCCGCTCGCGCATCTCCTCCAGCGTCTCGGCGTGGATGATCTGGCCGTCGCGCATCGCGGGAACGAGCAGCGGCTCGCCGTCGAGCTGCTCGTCGGCCTTCCCGATGATGTCTTCGGCCATCGTGTCGCCCTCGAAGCTCCGGAAAACCTGCTTTGCACCAGGCAGGGTCGCCTTGCCCTCGGAACGCTTCGCCACCCCGCGCCAGCCGTCACCGCGGCGCTCCGCGACCAGCTTGTAGACGCCGTTCACGACCGGGGAGTCACGGCTCGTCCCGAGCTCGGTCCCGACTCCCCAGAGATCGACGGGCGCCCCGGCGCGGCACATCTCGGAGATCCGGTGCTCCTCGAGGTCCCCGGAGGCGACGATCACCGCCTCGGTGAGCCCGGCCTCGTCGAGCAGGCGTCGCGCCTCCCGCGCCAGCCCGGGGAGGTCGCCGGAATCGATCCGGATGCCCGTCAGGGGAATGTCCGTGCGGCGGGACGCCTCGATCGCGTGGCGCACGCCCTCGAGCGTGTCGTAGGTGTCGACGAGGAGCAGGGAGTTGTCGGGGTTCTCGCGCATGAAGGCCTCGAAGGCCTCCTCCTCCGACTCGAAGCTGAGCACGTAGGAATGAGCCATCGTGCCCACCGGCAGGAGCCCGTAGCGCATCGCGGCGGCCATGTTGGAAGTCCCGCCCAACCCGGCGACCGCCGAGGCCCGGGCAACCTTCATCGCCGCGTCGACTCCGTGATCCCGCCTCGGGGAGAAGTCGATGACGGACTCTCCCTTGCCGTCCGCCGCGAGCACGACGCGAGCTGACTTGGTGGCGATCATCGTCTGGAAGTTGATCTGGTTGAGCAGCAGGGTCTCGAGCAGCTGCGCGTCGATCAGCGGCGCCGTCACCCGGACCAGCGGCTCGTCGGCGAAGGCGATCGTCCCCTCCGGCATCGCCTCGATGTCCCCGCTGAACCTGAACTCCTCGAGGTAACGCAGGAACTCGTCGTTGCAGCCGAGCGTCCCGAGGTACTCGAGCTCGGCCGGGCCGAAGCGCATCTCCGTGATCAGGCGCAATGTCGGACCGAGCCCGCAGACGACCAGCCAGTCCCGGTGGGGTGGGAGCCTGCGGACGAAGAGCTCGAAGACGGCGGGATCGTTGCGGCCGAGGCGGTGATAGCTCGCCGCCATCGTGATCTCGTAGCGGTCGATCAGCAGCGAGGTCTCGGCCGGAGTGAGCAGCCCAGGGTCGTTGGCATCGGCCACGGGCGAAGCCTACGTATGAGTCAGCTCAGCCGGTCAGCCACGAAACCGGGTTCTCGACCATCATCGTCCGCTCCTGCTCCTCGGTCATGCCCCA
>JBKPND010000102.1:0-7397 GCA_046732465.1 Actinomycetota bacterium | reverse complement strand
AACCTGGGCGGCTACATGTCCGTGCTGATCGCGGCGCGGGAGTCCGGCAAGCTCTTCCCGATGATGACCACGGCGGCGGGCACGATCCCGCCGGCCAAGGTGCTCGTCCTCGGCGCGGGCGTCGCGGGCCTGCAGGCGATTGCGACCGCCAAGCGACTCGGCGGAGTCGTCACCGGCTTCGACGTGCGCTCCGTCGTCAAGGAGCAAGTCCAGTCGCTGGGAGGACGATTCCTGGAGGTCGAGGCGGTCAAGGACGCCGAGGGTGAAGGCGGCTACGCCCGGCCGCTCACCGACGAGGAGAACGAGCGCCTCCGCCAGGAGCTCGGCGAGGCCGCCAAGCGCCAGGACGTGATCATCACCACGGCCCAGATCCCCGGGCGTCCCGCCCCGCGGCTGATCACCGCCGAGGCGATCAAGGAGATGCAGCCCGGTTCGGTGATCATCGACCTGGCAGCCGAGACCGGCGGCAACGTCGAGGGCTCGAAGCCGGGCGAGATCGTCGAGGAGAACGGCGTGAAGATCATCGGCCCAGCCAACCTGCCCAGCCAGATGGCGGGTAACGCCTCGTCGCTGTACGCCAAGAACCTGCAGAACCTGGTCGAGCTGATGGTCGACGACGAGGGCAACCTGAAGGTCGACACGGAGGACGAAGTGATCGCCGGTGCGCTGCTCACCAAGGACGGTCAGATCGTCAACGAGAGAGCCAAGGAGGCAGCAAGCTCATGAGCCTGATCACCGAGATCACGATCTTCGTCCTCGCCGCCTTCGTCGGCTTCGAGGTGATCTCCAAGGTCCCGACGACCCTGCACACGCCGCTGATGTCGCAGACCAACGCGATCCACGGCATCGTCATGCTCGGCGGGCTGATCGTCATCGGAGCGGCCGACGATCCGCTCGAGAAGGTGATCGGAGTGATCGCGATCGCCTTCGGCACGATCAACATCGTCGGCGGCTTCATGGTCACCGATCGCATGCTCGGCATGTTCCGTGGCCGCGACCGGAAGCCGAAGCAGGAGGCCGCGGAGGAGACGGTGACGCCGTCGGAGGCCGGTCAGTGATCCAAGCGCCGCCACTGGCGCTGTCGGAGTCCAGCGACTTCGTCACCGCCACCTACATCGTCGCCTTCTCGCTCTTCATCTTCGGGATCCGGCAGGGAACGCATCCGCGGACGGCCCGCCGCGGCAACCTGATCGCGGCGGCGGGGATGCTGGTCGCCATCGCGATCACGCTCTCGCTGGACGTGATCGGCAACGGCGTCCTGATCCTGATCGGGATCCTGATCGGGACAGCGGTGGGCGTGATCGCCTCGCTCCGAGTGCAGATGACGCAGATGCCGCAGATGGTCGCCCTCTACAACGGGGTCGGCGGCGGTGCGGCGGCCCTGATCTCCTGGTCGGAGTTCCGGCACGCCAGCGGCGCTGGCAGCATCCCGCTGGACATCCTCGTCCCGATCCTCTTCTCGACCGTGATCGGCTCGGTCTCCTTCTGGGGCTCGAACGTCGCTTTCGGCAAGCTACAGGCGATCCTGCCGAGCCGCCCGATCCAGTTCCCGGGCCAGCACATCGTCAACGGCCTGCTGCTCGCGGCGATCCTGGCCGGTTGCATCGTCCTCGGCATCGATCACGACTCGCCCTCCGAGGGCCTCTATATCGCCGTCCTGATCGGCGCGGCGGTGCTCGGCAACCTCTTCGTCCTGCCGATCGGCGGGGCCGACATGCCCGTCGTGATCTCGCTGCTCAACGCCTTCACCGGGCTCGCCGCCGCCGCGGCCGGGTTCGCGCTCGACAACGTCGTCCTGATCGTCGCCGGCACCCTCGTCGGTTCCTCGGGAACGATTCTCACCATCGAGATGAGCCGGGCGATGAACCGCTCGATCGCGAACCTGCTCTTCTCGGGCTTCGGCGCCGTCAGCGCGGCAGCGGGGGAGAGGGAGGAGCGGCCGGTCCACTCGATCGGGGCGGAGGACGCGGCGATCAAGCTCGGCTATGCGGACTCGGTCGTCTTCGTGCCCGGCTACGGCATGGCCGTCGCACAGGCGCAGCATGCGGTCAAGGAACTGGCCAACGAGCTCGAAAAGCGCGGGGTCCGCGTGAGCTACGCGATCCACCCGGTCGCGGGCCGGATGCCAGGGCACATGAACGTGCTCCTCGCCGAGGCGGACGTGCCCTACGAGCAGCTCGAGGAGATGGACGAGGCCAACGGCGAGATGCCGCAGACCGATGTCGCCGTGGTAATCGGGGCGAACGACGTCACGAACCCAGCCGCGAAGGACGACCCGAACTCGCCGATCGCGGGCATGCCCATCATTGAGGTGGACCGGGCGATGGAGGTCATCGTGATCAAGCGCAGCCTCAGCCCCGGCTTCGCCGGGATCGACAACGACCTCTTCTACAAGGACAGCACCTCGATGCTCTTCTCGGACGCCAAGGGCGCGGCCTCGGACATCGCGGCGCAGGTCGAAGAGCTGTGAGACGCGCAACGCTCGCGCTCACCGCGGTTGCCTCGATCGTCGCCGTCTCGGTATCCGTGGCGGTCGCCGCCGGCTAGGACCTCTCCTTCAAGGCCAACAAGAAGTAGATCCGCGCGGCTCAGCGGGCGTCGTGGTCCGCCAGCGCGTCCTCACGCCTGCTGTAGCCGTGGTGGTAGGTGATCAAACCGCCGCGGACCCGCCAGACGGTCCAGAACCGCCAGGCGACCTCCGCGCCGCTCGAGCGGCCCTGCATCTCGGCGCTGGTTTCGACCAGCACGGTGTCGCCGTGCTCCTCCATCTCGCGAATCAGGAACCGGACGTCATCGGAGACGTCGTGAACGCTGCCGAGCCAGTCCTTGATGCCGTCATGGCCGCGGTAGGTGGCCGAGCCCGGGATCTCGGCGACGTCGTGGAACTCGACCGACTCGTCGCAGAGCATGGCGAGGCCCTCGGGGTCGTTTGCGTTGGCGCGCTCGAAGGCTGCGCGCACCAGATCCGCGGCCTCCCCCAACGCCGGCCTCTAGTCGTTCTTCGGACGCCGGAAGCGGGGGAGGGCGAGACCGACGATGAAACCGATTCCGCCCGAGATCAGAAGCGCGATCACCAGTGGCGCGTGGGCCTCCCCGACGATGAAGTCGATCTTCACCTTCTGGAAGTTGACGGCCGCGAACACGAGGCCGAGCACAGCGAGAATCACGATGAGCCAGAACCTTGCCCCACGACCCTCGGACCTCGTTGCTCCCTCCATCGCGGCGACCCTAGCACGCGTTTCGGTGCCTCCAGGCGGGGCTTTCGTCACTTTCGCAGGCCCCGCGGCGCAAGCCGGAACCTAGCTTCGCCCAAGTGTGGCCGAGGCGATCAGGGCAGGGAACGATCGAGTGGATCGCCCTCATCGCGCTCGTCTCGACGGCGCTCGGCGCCTTGGCCTGGCTGATCGGCCTGCGGCTGCCGGGAATCGCCCTGGCGCACGCGATCACCGAGCGCCTCGTCTGCGCCGTCCGGCTCACCGAGGACTGCGCGAACGAGCCGGCCTTGCGAGCGGCCAACGGTGACGAGGTCGCCGCCCTGCTGCGCGACCACGCGCCGGCTCTGCTCTACGAGGACGGGATGAGGACGCTGCCCGTCGACTTCCGCGCCTGCCGGTCCGACGCCTGCGCCGAGGGGCCCAGCGACGGCGCGGTCACCCGCACCAATCAGGGGCTGCCGGTCGTCGCCTTCACCCACGGGATCGACTGCCGAGCGGGACACGTGGCGCGCGCCGAGTCCTGGGGCGGCAACTGCTCGGGCGACCGGGCGGGCAAGCTCTACCTCCAGTACTGGCTCTATTACCCGGGCAGCGCCACGGCCGAGGGCTCCACGCCCCTGAAGCGACCAATCCGCAAGGTCAGCACTCTGATCGGCCATTCCACCTACCACCCGGACGATTGGGAGGGCTACCAGGTCCGGATCCGGCCCGATGGAACCGACGTCCGCGCCACCTCGCATCACGGCTACAACGGCTGGCAGCCCGACGACGATCGCTACTACATCTCCGGCGGGAGCCATGCGGGCCGCCCGATCGCAGCCCCGAAGAGATCGTGGATCTCACTACGGGTCCCGCGGATCGTCGCCAGGACCACCAAGGACGGGCAGCTGATGCTGATCCCGCTCGAGACCCTGCCCGACCGCGACCGCTACTCCTTTTCGATCAGCCCGCCGTGGCGGAAGCGCGTCTGGTTCGACCCGGAGTACGGCGGAACCGACTGAGGGCCTAACGCGGCGGCATCCGCAGAGCGCCGTCGAGCCGGATCGCCTCGCCGTTGAGCATCGTGTTCTCGACGATCTGGCAGGCGAGCTGCCCGTACTCCTCGGGGCGCCCGAGTCGCTGGGGGAAGGGGATGCCGGCGCCGAGGGCCTGGCGCTGCTCCTCCGGCAGCGCGCCCAGCAGCGGGGTGTCGAAGAGACCGGGCGCGATCGTGTTCACGCGGACGCCGCGTCCGGCCATGTCGCGGGCCGCCGGCAGCGTGAGGCCGACCACGCCGCCCTTCGAGGCCGAGTAAGCCACCTGGCCGATCTGGCCGTCCCAGGCCGCGATCGAGGCGGTGTTGATGCAGACGCCGCGCTCGCCCTCGGCGTCCGGCTCATTGTCGGACATCGCGGCGCAGGCGAGCCGCAGCACGTTGAACGTCCCGACCAGGTTCACCTTGATGACGTTGTGGAAGATCTCCAGGTCGTGGGGCCCCTGCTTGGAGGCCGTGCGCTGGGCCCAGCCGATCCCCGCGCAGCAGACGGAGATGCGCAGCCCGCCCGGAGCGTCCGCGGCCGCCTCTACCGCCGCCTGCACGGGCTCCGGCTCCATTACGTTCACCTCGACGAAGGCGGCGTTCTCGCCGAGCTCGGAGGCGAGCGCCTCGCCCTTCTCGGCGTTCATGTCCGCGATCACGACCGAGGCGCCTCGCTCGTGCAGAGCCGTGGCCGTGGCCGCTCCGAGCCCCGAAGCACCCCCGGCGACCAGCGCGCTTGCCCCCTCGATCTTCATCGGCGCGAGACCCTAACGAACCGGTTCACAAAACCGCCCCAGCCGAGCAAGACATCTCGCTAGGGTTGATCAATCGCGGAGGTCGCAGCACCCACTTCGGAGGGTGGTCATCGTCCCGCTTCCGACCGCAAGGCCGAGCTGGCCCGGCGCTTGGAGGAGGCACGCCGTCACACCCTGGCGCTGGTCGAGCCGCTGACGGAGGAGCAGCTCAACCGTGTCTACGACCCGATTCTCAGCCCGCTGATCTGGGACCTCGGGCACATCGCCAACTTCGAGGAGCTCTGGCTCGTCCAGCGCATCGGAGGGCGCGAGGCGCTGCGGGGCGACCTCGGGGAGCTCTACGACGCGATCGAGCAGCCACGCAAGATCCGCGGCGAGCTGCCCATCCTGCGGGCCGGCGAGGTCCGTCCGTACATGGAGCAGGTCCGCGGGCGGACCCTGGAGGTGCTGGAGGGGATCGAGCTCGATCCGAAAGACCCCCTACTGGCCGACGGCTTCGTGTACGAGATGCTGCTCGCGCACGAGCACCAGCACAACGAGACCATGCTCCAGCTGCTGCAGATGGTCGAGTCATACGAGCCGGTCGAGGTCGACCGGGCTCCCGCGAACGAAGCCGTCTCGGACGGGCCGGAGATGGTCCGGGTGGAGGGCGGACCTCACGAGATCGGAGCACCGGGCGTTGGGTTCGCGTATGACAACGAGCGCCCCCGCCACCGGGTCGAGCTGGCGCCGTTCTGGATCGACCGCACACCGGTGACCAACGCCGCCTACATCGCGTACCTGGAGGAGACCGGCACCGAGCCGCCCATGTACTGGGAGCGAGACGGGGAGGGCAGTTGGCTCCGCACCGCGATGGGACGAAGCGAGGAGGTCGATCCGCGGCTGCCCGTGATTCACGTCTCCTGGGATGAGGCCGACGCCTTCGCCCGTTGGGCGGGGAAGCGCCTGCCAACCGAGATGGAGTGGGAGGCGGCCGCCGGCGGAGCCCAGCGCGAGCGGGCCAACCTCGACCAGTTCTCCTTCGGCCCGGCGCCGGCGGGCGCCTACGCAGACGCGGCCGCGGCCTGCGACGCGGTCCAGATGCTGGGGGACGTCTGGGAGTGGACGAGCTCGGACTTCACCGCCTATCCGGGCTTCGAGGCGTTTCCCTATCCCGAGTACTCGGAGGTCTTCTTCGGCGATGCCCACAAGGTCCTGCGGGGCGGAGCGTGGGCGACCCGCCGCGACGTGATCCGCACCAGCTTCCGGAATTGGGATCTGCCCCAGCGGCGCCAGATCTTCTCGGGCATCCGTTGCGCGCGGGACGACGTATGAACGGCATCAGCGGCGCAGCCACCGATCGGATCACTGTCGAGGTCAACCTGCCCCCGGGCGGGCCCCTGTCGGGAATGGCCGCCGACGTGCGAGCCGGCCTCACCAGCCCCTTCAAGGAGCTCTCGCCGCGCTACTTCTACGACGAGCGCGGCTCGGAGCTCTTCGAGCAGATCACCGAGCTCGACGAGTACTACCCGACCCGCTGCGAGCGCGAGATCCTGGACACGCACTCTGAGGGGATCTGCTCGGCGGCCAACCGGCCGGCCAGCCTGATCGAGCTCGGGTCCGGCTCGGCGCGGAAGACCCGCGTCCTGCTCGACGCGATGCGGCAGGCGTCCTGTCTCGAGACCTACTGCCCGGTCGACATCTCCGAGGAGATCACCCGCGAGACCTCGGAGCGGATCGCCGCCGAGTACGAGGGGATCGACGTCCACGGCCTGGTCTGCGACTTCGAGTTCGACCTAGAGCGGGTGCCGGTGGAGGGCCCGCGGGTGATCGCGCTGCTCGGCGGGACGATCGGCAATTTCGCCCCGCATCAGCGGGCGGGCTTCCTGCGGCGAATCTCGAACCTGCTCGGACCGGAGGACCGCTTCCTGCTCGGCACCGACCTCGTCAAGGACCCGGCGGTGCTCGAGGCCGCTTACAACGACTCGCGGGGCGTGACGGCGGAGTTCAACAAGAACGTGCTCTCCGTCCTCAACCGGGAGCTCGGCGCCGATTTCGACCTCGGCTCCTTCGAGCACGTGGCCCGCTGGGATGCCGAGAATCTCTGGGTCGACATCAGGCTGCGCTCCCTCTCCAACCAGGTCGTCAACTTCTCGGCGCTCGACATGCTCGTGCCCTTCGGCGCCGGCGAGGAGATGCGGACCGAGATCTCCACCAAGTTCCTGCGGCCCGGCCTGGAGGGCATCTACGCCGAGGCCGGCCTGGAGCTCACCGACTGGTGGACGGACCGCGAGGGGCTCTACGCGCTCAGCTTGGCCCGGTCCACCAGCTCGAGCTCGTAGCGCTGCATCGTGATCGACTCCCGTCCCCAGCGCGGGGCGGTGTCGGCCGAGGTCACCACGAAGCCCGCCTCGCGATAGAGGTGTGCGG
>JBKPND010000101.1:0-32513 GCA_046732465.1 Actinomycetota bacterium | reverse complement strand
TCAGTCTGCAACTGATACTGCACTCTCATTTAGGAGGAGGCAGCCATGACGACGATCGCGATCCCCTTCCTGCTGTTCGTCGGCAGCCTGCTCGCGCTCCAGGCCGCCGCCAACGTCCAGCTCAGCGCCGCCGTGGGCAGCCCGTTCGGGGCGTCCACCCTGCAGCTCGGCATCGCCGCAGTGATTCTCGCGGCCCTGGCGCTGGCGGCGGGAGCCCTGGGGGCGTTCGGCGTCCTCGACCAGGTGCGGCTCTGGCACCTCATCGGTGGGGTCGGCTCCGCCGTCTACATCACCGCCGGGATCCTGCTGTTTCCCCGGCTCGGCGCGGTGGTCTCGGTCGGCCTGTTCATCGCCGGCCAGATGCTGGCCTCGGTCGTGCTCGATGGCTTGGGCTGGCTCGGCGTCGAGCACCAGCCGTTCGATCTGGCGATGATCGCGGGCACGGCAGCGGTGGTCGTGGCCGGCTTCCTGATTGTCCGCGCGCAGACGGATGCGGGCGCGCTGGAGACGGCCGTCCGGGAACGCCTCGCCTGGATCACGCTCGGGCTTGCTGGGGGCGCGGTGCTGCCGATCCAGGGAGCGATCAACGCGCAGCTCCGGACCGACCTCGACGAGCCGCTCGCGGCCGGGACCTTCTCATTCGTCGTCGCCACGATCGCGATGGCGATCGCGCTCCTCATCGCCCTGACCGTCGCGCGAGCCCGGCCGCCTCGAATCGACGGATTGGCGACCCTCCCCTGGTGGGGCTGGCTCGGGGGCCTCGTCGGAGCCACCTACGTGACCTCCGTCTTCCTGCTGATCCCGGAGATCGGCGTCGCCCCGACGATCGCACTGACGGTCGCGGGCCAGCAGCTCGCCTCGCTGCTCGTCGACCGCTACGGATTGCTGCGGATGCCCCAGCGGGCGATCTCGGCGGTGCGCCTGGCCGGAGTGGCCCTGCTCCTGGCGGGGGTCGCCCTGATCCAGCTGGCCTAGACGCCTATCCTTCGTGCCTCTCGGGGCGTGGCGCAGCCTGGTAGCGCGCACCGTTCGGGTCGGTGAGGTCCCCGGTTCAAATCCGGGCGCCCCGATTTCCTCACCCTCACTTCGGCGGCAGGACTCGGAACTTCCTGACCGCCGGCGACTGATCCGTCCCTCCGGCGCCGACCGCTCTCACCTGCAGCTTGTGCTTGCCGGGCCGCAACTTCGGCGTAATGAACGGGGACGCGCACGCCGCGAACTGGCCCTTGTCGAGCCTGCACTGGAAGCTCGCGCTGGGATCGCTGGAGCTGAAGCGGAACTTCGGCCGCGCCTTGCGCGTCTTCTTTGGCCCCTTGTTGATCGTCGTCTCCGGCGCTGAAGGTGGCGGTGGGGGCTGCGGCACCAGGACCGAGAACGAGCGCGTCGCGACCGAGGAGTTGCCGGCGGCGTCGCTCGCCCGGACCCTGAACGTGTAGGAGCCGTCTGCGAGCGGGCTCGTCGGCGTGTCGCTGTTGCCCGGACCCGAGCAGGCCCTGAAGCTGGCGGTGCCCGTGTCGAGCGAGCACCGGAAGGTGACCGGCCCGACGGTGTCGCTGCCGCTGAAGGTGAAGGTGGGCGTCTGCTCGGCGATCGTCCCGGTCGGCCCAGAGTTCACGCTCACCTGGGGCGGGATCGAGTCCTCGACGTACGTCGCCGAAGTCGTCGAGCAGGCGGAGGGAACGTTTGCGACGCTGGTCGCCTTCGCGTAGAAGTCGGTGGAGGTGTTGTCGGCGACGCTCACCGGGATTCCGGGAGAGGCGAACGCGGTCGCGGTGCCCGTCACGAGCGGCGGATCGGTGCAGGTCGGATCGTTGGCGTAGATGCTGACCTCGGAGCCGCAGTCTGCGCCGGATCCGAAGACCGTCGGGTTGTTGTTGTTCGAAGGCGACGGCGGGCTGGTTGCCTGCGGGCTCGGTGTCGCCGCGGGCGTCGAGTCGTTCCCGACGATCAGGGCGTGCGAGCAGGTGGCGGACTGCCCGTCGGGATTGGTGACCGTGATCGAGGCGAACCCGGGGGTGGCCGCGGACGTGTCGAGGTCGAACTCGAGCGTCGTCGGGTCATCCACCTGGATGGAGCCGGGGACGACCGACACGGTGTCGTCGCCGTTGGTCACCGTGACGTCGAGGTGGTTGTAGGGCGGGCCCGCGGGCGGGTCCGTCGTATCGAAGAACCCGGAGCGCTGGACCGGGATTCCGTTCACCGTCACGTGCTGCGGCGAGGGGTCGACCGGGACGGAACTGGGTGACGCCTCGGCCGGGACGGCGGGAGCCGGCGCCTTCAGCTGGATCACCCGGACTCCCCAGACGTTCTGGGCTGAGGTGTACTCCTGGAAGGTCCAGAAGGTCTGGTCGTCGGTGGGATCGACGACGGTCTGCGAGAAGTCGCCCCACCGTCGCGGCGCGTCCTGACCGAGGTTGTAGCCGCTGTTGCTCGATTGGATCAGGTCGAAGGCCTCGGTGGTGAAGAGGGGATCGTCCGCGAGGCGGCCGGACCCGGCGACCTCGGCGCGGCGGCTGTTGCCCGCGGTGCTGGTGTTCAGCGAGGCGTGGCCCTGGCCGTTCATGGCAATCGAGGGCATCCAGAAGTAGCGCGGATTGGATGCGGCGGTGTCGAACAGCGTCCCCGACTGGACGAGGGTCGGCGGATCGCTCCCCAGGTTCCCGAGCTGATACCAGCGTGCAGCGTCTCGATCGCCGGCCGAGCTGCCGATCCCGCTCGAGTTCACCCGGATGTTGTGCGCGGTCCAGAGGGAATCAGAGCCGTCGGGCCCCCGGGCGATCATCGCCTCGAAGAAACGGTCGTCGAGGGCGTCGAGGCCGCCGGTGGTCCCCGATGCGGGGACGGGTAACGGCTGGGCGGTCGCCGGAATGGGAACGACCAGGTTGCCCGAGATCCCGGGGGTACCGCCTGGGTCGGTTATGCGGCGAACGTCCATCCGGTTGGCGATCTGGTTGTCCGGCCCGACTATGTATCCCTCACCGACGTTCGGATCAGCGGTGGTGGCCGGCTGCGGACTCTCCGGGCCCTGCGCGATGGCATTGGCGACGGTTCGGAAGCCCGTCACGAAGATCGACGGCATCGGCTCGGTCACGCTCGACTTGCGGATCACGTAGGTGGTGGTCCCGGCGAACGTGCCCGTGCTCGAGGTGAACTCGTTGACCCCTACGTAGATCGCGTTGTTGTCGACGGCCAGCTGCGGGTAGTCGGCGAACCGCGTGGGAGTTTGCTGGCCGGGCGGAAGGGGTTGCGACTGGGTGAAGAAGAAGTAGTCGAAACTGGTCTGATCGGTGAGCGTCGGCCCGTCGCTGACCGCGATCATCACCCGGTTGTTCGTGCTCTGGATGTTGATCCCCGAGATGATCCAGCGCTCGGAGATCCGGTCGTACTCGACCCCGGGATCGGTCACCTGCCTGTTGTTCCTGACCGGAGCCCAGAAGGCCAGGTCGCTGACGTCCAGGTTGGGATCGGGGGTCCCCTGTTTGTCGAACAACCTGATGCGCCCGTTGACGAAGACGAGGATCTGGCTCGGCCCGACCGCGCCCATCGAGTCCGGAGGGATGAAGCCGGAGTCGTTGCTGTCCGCTCCCAGGAACGAGGTGCCCTCTGAGAGGGACGACCTGGGCCCGATCGCCGACCGCCCGATCCTGGCTTGCGGGGCCGGGGTCGCGGCCTGCCTCGAGGGCCCCGTCTCCTCGCCGGGCTCGGGCTTCTCGCGGATGTCCGTCTCCACCGGTGCGTCGCCGGGCGCGGCGGCGAGCGGCCGCTCGCCGGCCTCCGATTCCCCCTCGCCCGTGGGCTCGCTCGCCTCTTCCCCCGCAGTCTCTCCCTCCTCTTCGCCGCCTGCCTCTCCCTCCTCGCCGACGGCCTCGCCCTCCTCGCGTGCCGCCTCCCCGGCGGCCTCCTCGCGCGCGGCCTCGGCCGTGGCCGCTTGGCGCTCGAGCCGGCGTTCGATCTGAGGATGCCGATTCAGGTGCCGTTGCTGGGCTCTGATCCAGGCCACGCTGCGGGTCACCGGCGACACACCCCTGAACGGCTTGCCCATGGTGATCTCGGTCCCCTCCCCGCCGCCCCCGGATCCCGAGCGAACCAGCACCGTCACGAGGGCCGCCAGCGCGACGATCAGGAGCCCCGCCAGGACCGTGCGACGCTTCATGCGGACGGCAGTCTAGTGGGCATTAGGGCGGCCTAACACAGTGATCGGCGCGTGGCGTCGCTGCTTCAGCGTCACCGTGAACGGGAGGGTCGCAGCCTCTCCTCCGCTCGGGAAGAAGGTCATCGTCGGGGTGACGGCGACCTTGCCGGTCCTCTCCAGCTTCCGCTTCTTGGCCCCCGCCGTGGCGAGCTTGAACTGGATGGTCCCGGCCACCGCGACGTTCTTGGAGGGCCGTTTCTTCAGTCCCTTGCCGGCGAACGTCAACACTCCGGGGTTGGAGACGTTCACGAGCACGGTCGCCGTGCCCCGCTTGCGGTCTCGCGTGATGGAGGCGACCGCGAAGTCGTTGGATGGGACGAGGACGGCCGAGAGGTTGAGCCGCACGTCGTTCAGGGGCGTGAAGCTCCCGGAGGCGCCGACGGCGACGCTACCTGCCCGCGTCAGCACCCCATCGCCGAGCTGCGGGAAGGTGCACGAGTTCGGGTCCCCACTCTCGTTCACTCCGATCATGTCCCCGGACCGAACGTCGATGTTGACCGGAACCGTGTTGAGCCCCGAGGTGAGCTCGTGCGGCGGCGCACGGGCGATGACCTGGAACACGTCCGGGTCGCTCGTCCGGCGGAAGACCTTGAAGACGTAGGTCGCGTCGCCGCCGGATGACCTCGTCGACCACGAGGTGATCGTGCCCGCTTGCCGGGCGATGTAGAGGTTGCCGCCGGTGATGCTCGGCTGGAGGAAGTCGGCCGTGGAGGAGCACTCCGATGGGGGCGCCGTTGCGGGCAGCTGGCCGACCGTCACGGCGGCGTCGGCGGGTGCGGCGGACAAAGTCGCGATGAGGGCGAGCGCGAGCGCGGCGGCGGTCAGCCACCGGGCATGGCTTCGCTTGGCTCTGCTGGCGGGCCGGCGCTCCACTTTGGTTCGGACCCTCCCCGGTCCCGGGAGAGATTAGAGGGTCAGATGGCGCTAGCCGAGGGCAGCGGAGCGTACTCGGGGATCGACTCTCGGCGAGAGGCGACGCCCGTATGGGCCCGCCTGGGCGACGTCACCAACACCGACACCGGCCGGGGTGGCGATCTCGAAGAGAACGCCCGATGGCTCGCGGAAGTAGATCGAGTGCCAGCGGCCGCGGTCGATCGCCGGGGTGGCGACGCAGCCCATTCCGATCACCCGCTGCCGCCACGCAGCCGGCGATCCGTCCGCCGCCCAGGCGACGTGATGGATGGTCCCGGCGCCGACGCGGCCCCGCTCCGGCGCTGGAGGGTCGAAGGCGAACTCCGTGCCCCGCACGCCCTCGCCTACCGCGTAGCTGTCGGCGCCCGTCACCCGGAAGCCGAGCCTGCCGGCCAGGATGTCGGCGCTCGGCACGCTGGCCCGCCCGTAAGCCCTCACCCCTGCGAGGCGGAGGATGGCGTGCTGGTGGGGGATCGCGCTCGAGCCCAGCGCGAGCCCGGTCGTCTCCGCGGCGCGCTCGACGGCGAGCTCGTGCCCGAGCCCCTCGGGGTCGGTGAACCGCAGGCGGCGGTCGCCGCGGTCGTCGAGGAGCTCGGCCTCGATGCCGGCGTCGGAGAACCTCTCGGCCCAATAGTCGAGCGCCGCGGAGAAACCGACGGTCCAGCGGATCAGATGCGCCATCCCGTTGCCGGCGCGCCCCCGGGCGATGCCGGGTGCCTCGATGAAGGTGAGGATTCCGCCCGGACGATCCGGCCGGTGTCCCAGCCGGATCAAGTGGGAATCGGGCGCCTCGAAATCCTCGTCGCGGCCGACGAAGGCAAGGCCCAGGATCCCGGCGTAGAAGTCCAGGCAGCGCTGCCCGTCCGAGGTGATGCCGGTGATGTGGTCTATACCGTCGAGTCGCATCGCTTCATCAGAACTTGAGTATCTAGACCAGTAAGGTACAGAAATGTCCGAAGCGGCTCCGCCGAACATCCTCTACATCCACTCCCACGACACCGGGCGCTACGTGCAGCCGTACGGCTACCAGGTGCCGACGCCCAACATCCAGCTGCTCGCTGACCAGGGAGTCCTCTTCCGGAAGGCGTTCTGCGCGGCTCCGACCTGCTCCGGCAGCCGCGCCTCCCTCCTCACCGGGCAGTACTGCCACAACAACGGCATGCTCGGCCTCGCGCACCGGGGCTGGTCCTTGAACGACTACGGCGAGCACCTCATTCACCCGCTGCGGGACGTCGGCTACCGCTCGGTGCTGATCGGCGAGCAGCACATCTCCGAGGACCCGGCCGTGATCGGCTACGACGAGGTGATCGAGGTCGACAGCCACCATGCCACCGACGTGGCACCGATCACGGTCGAGGCGCTACAGACGGCCTCCGAGCCGTTCTTCCTCTCGGTCGGGTTCTTCGAGACGCATCGCCAGTTCAGGGCGCCGACCTCGGTACGGGATTCGCTCTACTCGCTGCCGCCCGCGAACCTCCCGGACACCCCAGCCACCCGCAGGGACATGGCCGCCTTCAAGGCGAGCGCGCGCTCACTCGACCAGGGGATCGGGGCGGTCCTCAACGGCCTCCACGACTTCGGCCTCACGGAGCGCACGCTGATCATCTGCACCACAGACCACGGCCTCGCGTTCCCGGGCGCCAAGGCGACGCTCTATGACCGGGGCACCGGCGTGATGCTCCTGATGCGCGGCCCGGGCGGCTTCACCGGGGGCAAGGTCTACGACGCGATGGTGAGCCACCTCGACATCTACCCGACCCTCTGCGAGATCGCCGGCGCCGAAAAGCCCGGTTTCCTGCAGGGGGACTCGCTCCTGCCGCTGGTCCACGACGACGTCGGCCGGATCCACGACGAGATCTTCACCGAGGTCACCTTCCACGCGGCCTACGAACCCACGCGCGCGGTGCGAACCGAGCGCTGGAAGTACATCCGGCGCTTCGACGAGGGCCGGCACCCCGTCCTCGCCAACACCGACGACAGCGCCAGCAAGGAGACGCTGATGACGGCCGGCTGGGGCGATCAGATCATCGGTCCCGAGCAGCTCTACGACCTGACGCTCGATCCGAACGAGATGCGCAACCTGGCCGAGGACCCGTCCTCCGCGAAGGTCCTCGAGGAGCTGCGGGATCGGCTCACCGCGTGGATGAAAGAGACCGGCGACCCGCTGCTTGAGGGCCCGGTCCCAGTGCCGCCGGGAGCCGTGCTCAACGACCCGGCCCAATCGTCGCCGAACGACCCGCTCCACACCGGCAGCACCCTCTAGGCGGCTGCACGGTCAACCGCCTCCGGTACGCTAGATCCCGGTCTCATGGGAGTGATCGGTCGCCTGCGTTTGTCCTTCTGGATCGTCGTGATCGGCACCGTCGTGCTCTACGGCTTCTTCGTGGTGCTCGCGAACGTCCCGCCCGGGCAGGTCGCGGCCGTCACCGTGGTGGTCGGCGCCCTGGCCGCGATGTTCACGCTCAGGAATCTGCGGGTTGCCGCCCAGCTCGCTGATCGCGGGGGCGATCCCCAGCTGCGGCGGTCGCGGAACCGGATTCGCGAGCGGCGCGGCTTCTAGCGGCGCCGGCGCGCCTGCGAGCCTCGATCGTCGCTCGGATCGCGAGCTCGGCCTGGCGATGGCCATTGCCGTTGCCATTGGCGTTGCCGTTCTCGTTCCCGCTCGACGTCGCCGGCGGAGTGGACGAGCCGACCTCGAGCAGCCGATCGAGCAGCGCGAAGGCCTCCTCGCTTCCGCCCCGGGCGAAGCAGGCGCGGGCTGCGTAGGCGCCGGCGCCCTCCTTCAGCCAGATCGCCGGGAACATGCCGACGCCCCAGGCGATCCGCGTCCGCATTCGAAGCCGGGCCGCGGCGCGCCGGAGTGGGCCCCGGTTGAGCTTCGCGCCGGCGTAGCTCAGGCAGATGTCACGGCGGATCCTGCTCATCCGCCGGTTTCCCCCGGTGCCCACGACGCGGGAGGCGTATGGCTCGAGACGCTGGCGATCGGCGTAGCCCACGCCGTCATTCCAGTAACGCAGAAACGCGCCGATGACCGGATCGACGCACCGCGGGCGATCGGTGAACTTCTCGCCCCCGATCACCGACGCGAGCTCCACCACGCAGACGCCATCGTCAGCGGAACGGTGTCTTCCCGGCTCGAGGCGCGCCGAAGCGACGGAGCTTCGCCACCTCTCATCCAGTGCGCTCATCCGGGTACCCCCGGCAAGAATACCGCCACCCGCCGGGTCGGTCAGCTGACTTCGGTGACCGCCGCCTGGACGTCCGCCAGCGAGGGGGACTCCTCGAGCTGCTTGGTCCCGTTCGGGCCTCCGACGACGACCGCCGGGCCCACCGGGAGCCGGCGCTCGGCACTGGTCTTCTCGTCGGCGTCGAGCGTCGCCTGGATGTCATCGTCCTTCATGTCCCGCTGCCACTGCTCGACGTTGAAGTTAACGACGCCCACTCCGCGCGCGATGTTGTCCAGGAACTCCTGGTCGGCGCCGCGCCGCTCCGCCTCGTCCTGGTTGAGGAAGAACAGCTGGATGAACTGCCATTCGTAGTCCTGCTTGGCCGCCGCGACGGCGCCGTACGCCCCGAGGAAGAACCCGGACTCGGTCATCGGGAAGTTGTGGTAGACGAGCTGCACGTCGCTGTTCCTGACGGGGCCCTGGATCAGTGGCACGATCACCTCCTGGTTCCAGTCGGAGCAGGGGTCGCACGAGAGGTCGTTGAAGACCTGGATGGTCACGGGGGCGTCGGAGGAGCCCAGCCGGGCGCCGTCCTGGGGAATGCCTCCGACGAGGCTCTGCACCTCCTCGGCGCCGGTGATCCTGATCTCATCGTCCTCGCCGCCGTTGCCGACCGAGAGGCTGACGATCGCAAAGCCCAAGAGGCCGACGCAGAACGCCAGCACGAGCAGGCCGATCAGTCGCGGCCGCCTGCGCGGTTGATCCTCGTTCACGGGGCTCGGCATGGTAGATGTGATGCGACGAGTGCCCGACCGCGACGAGATCCTCAACTACTGCGACGACCTCCTGGACTCCGGGTCGTTCGAGGACTACGGGCCGAACGGCCTTCAGGTCCCGGGCCGGGCCGACGTGAGCAGAGTCGCGACGGGCGTGAGCGCGAACCTCGAGACCCTGGAGCGGGGGATCGAGGGGGGTGCCGAGCTGGTCATTACCCACCACGGGCTGCTCTGGGGCGACGAGCTCTCGCCGCTTTCGGTGCCGATGGCCGGTCGATTGCGCGCCCTGCTCTGCTCCGACGTCTCGCTCGCGGCCTATCACCTGCCCCTGGACGCCCATCCCGAGATCGGCAACAACGCGCTCCTGCGCGACGCGCTCGGCCTCGAGGCTGACGACCGCGCCTTCGGCCAGGCGAAGGGATCAGCCGTCGGGCTGATCGGGCGAGCCGCCGAGCCGATCGACATCGGCGAGCTGCGTCGCCGCCTCGCGGAGGCCGTCGGGCAGGAGCCCCTGGTCTTCGACTCCGGGCCCGAGCGGATCTCCACGGTCGGCATCGTCACCGGCTCGGGCGGCTTCGCGGTGCACGAGGCGGGGCCGCTCGCGCTCGACGCCCTCGTCACCGGTGAGCCGAGTGAGCCGGTGATGGGCGAGGCGCGCGAGTACGGCGTCCACTTCCTCGCCGGAGGCCATTACGCCACCGAGACGTTCGGCATCCGCCGGCTCGGCGAGCTGGTCGCGGAGCGCTTCTCGGTCGAGCACGAGTTCATCGACGTGCCGAATCCCATCTAGCGGCCACCAGGCCGCGCAGCTACGAGCAAGGGGCCGGAGGCCCCGAGCGGTTAAGGGGGGCGGCCGCTTGTGGCCGCGGTTTTGTGGCGAAGCCCTCCAAAACCCCCGCTGCTTGCGGGAAATTGATTGACACGTCGCCGTGAAGCGATATACATGCAGTCCGTCTTATTTCGGCGTTCACGAGGAGAGGAGTGGCTAGATGTCCGTTCACCTGACGCCCACCGAGCTCGCCGAGGAGATGCACATGAAGCGTCGCGATGTGCTCACCAAGTGCATCGAGATGAATGTGCCGATCCTCAAGGGTCGGATCGACAAGACCCTCTTCGAGTCGTCACTCCGGGCGTTCCGGACTCAGGACAAGAAGGCCACCGCCTAAGAGTCCCGGCTTCCTGGCTGCCCAGCCAGCCTCCTAATAGACTCCATCCACGGCCGCGATAGGCGGCGCCTTCACTTCAGGGACCAGGAGAGATGGAGACAGCGACAGTCGCCCCTTCCGGCAGCGCGGCCGAGTCGAGCACGCACAGTAAGACGGTCGCCGACCTGGCGCCCCTGGCCGCGGAGCGCCACGCGGACCTGCCGGCGGTCACCTACAAGGACCCATCGGGCGAGTGGGTCTCGAAGACCTACCGCGCGGTCGGGGACATCGTCCGCCGGCTGGCGCTCGGCCTGATCGAGCTCGGGATCGAGAAGGGCGACAAGGTCTCGATCCTCGCCAACACACGTCCCGAATGGACCTACTTCGACTTCGCGGCGCTCAGCGTCGGCGCCGTCGTGGTGCCGATCTACCAGACGAATTCGCCGGATGAGTGCCAGTACGTGCTCGAGAACTCCGACGCCAAGGCCGTCATCGTCGAGGACGCCGAACAGCTCGCGAAGATCGATCAGATCCGCGACCGCGCTCCGAAGCTGGAGCACGTGATCCGCATGGAGGGCTCCGGCGGCAACGCCATCTCCATGGACGAGCTGATCGAGGCCGGCTCGAGCCGCTCCGATTCCGAGTGGGAGCAGCGCTGGCAATCCGTCACGCCCGACGACACCTGCACGTTCATCTACACCTCGGGCACGACAGGCCCGCCCAAGGGCTGCGTGATCTCGCACGGGAACTACCGCTCCATGGTCACCATGGCGCTCGACGAGAGTGTCCTCGATCGGAACACGACCACCTATCTCTTTCTCCCCCTCGCCCACTCCTTCGCCCTGCTGATCCAGCTGCTCAGCTTCGACCTGGGCGGCAACATCGCCTACTGGGAGCGGGACCCGCTGAAGATCATTCCGAACCTCGTCGAGGTGAAGCCCGACTACTTCCCGTCCGTCCCGCGCATCTTCGAGAAGATCTACACGGCCGCGACCAGCGAGGTCGAGAAGTCGGGCGGGCTCAAGAAGATCGTCTTCAACTGGGCGATCGGCGTCGGGAAGAAGGTCCGCGACCGCGAGCGCGCAGGCCAGCCGGTCGGCTGGCTCCTCCGGAAGCAGTACGAGATCGCGGACAAGCAGGTCCTCTCCAAGATCCGTGCTCTGTTCGGCGGCCGGATCAAGAACTGCGTCACCGGGGCGGCACCGATCAACCCGGAGATCCTGCGGTTCTTCGACGCGGCCGGAGTGCTCGTCCTGGAGGGCTGGGGCATGACCGAGACCTCGACGGCGGCCACCGTCGCCAGGCCGGACGCCTTCAAGTTCGGCAAGGTCGGCAAGGCCTTCAAGGGTTGCGAGATCAGGATCGCCGACGACGGCGAGATCCTGGTCCGGGGGCCCAACATCTTCCAGGGCTACTACAAGAACGAGGAGGCGACACGCGAGACGCTCGAGGACGGCTGGCTCCACACCGGCGACATCGGCGAGCTCGACGCGGATGGCTACCTCTCGATCACGGGCCGCAAAAAGGACATCATCATCACCGCCGGCGGCAAGAACATCACCCCCGCCAACCTCGAGGCCGAGATCAAGCAGAGCCCGTACGTCTCCCAGTGCGTTGTGATCGGTGACCGGCGCCCCTACCTGATTGCGCTGATCACACTCGACATGGAGGAGTGCGCGAAGCTCTGCGAGGAGAAGGGCTGGCCGGCCGACCCCGCCGAGCTCGCCCACCACGAGGGGATGAGGGAGATGATCCAGGAGCACCTCGACCAGGTGAACGAGAAGTTCGCTCGGGTGGAGCAGGTGAAGAAGTTCGAGATCCTGCCCCACGACCTCTCCCAGGAGACGGGCGAGCTGACGCCGACCCTGAAGGTGAAGCGCAACGTGGTCTCCGACAAGTACGAGAAGGAAGTCGACGCGCTCTACGCCTAGGTTCCTGGTCGCCCCGGATTCCTTCAAAGGCACTCTGAGTGCCCGCCAGGTCGCCGAGGCGATCGGCCGGGGGGTCGAGAGCGCCGGAGGCATTGCCGACCTCTGCCCGGCCGCCGACGGCGGCGAGGGGACGGCCGAGATCCTGCTCGATGCGCTCGGCGGCGAGCGCCGGACGGCCCCGGCCCACGATCCGCTCGGCCGTCCCATCGAGGCGGGCTACGCGCTGCTGCGAGACGGATCCGAGGTGGTGGTCGAGGTGGCGGCCGCTTCCGGGCTCAGCCTGCTCGATGAGTCCGAGCACGACGCCGAGCGAGCCTCGAGCGCGGGTACCGGCGAGCTGATCGCCGCCGCGGCCGCAGGGGGAGCCCGGAGGATCCTGGTGGCCGCCGGCGGCAGCGCGACGACCGATGGAGGCCGCGGGGCAATCGACGCGATCGAGGCGGCCGGAGGCCTCGGGGACGCGCGGCTCGAGGTCCTCTGCGACACCTCCGTTCCCTTCGAGCGGGCGGCGGAGGTGTTCGCGCGGCAGAAGGGCGCCTCACCCGATCAAGTCGAGCGGCTGACCTCGCGTCTGGTGGCCGAGGCCGGCGCGCTGCCGCGCGACCCCCGGGGTCGGGTGTTGACGGGCGCGGCCGGAGGGCTCTCGGGAGGCCTCTGGGCCGCCTTCAACGCTCACCTCGTCCCGGGCGCGGCGTTCGTGCTGGGCGTGGTCGGCTTCGATCGTCGGCTCGAGGGCGCGGACGGGGTGATCACCGGCGAGGGGCGCCTCGACGCGCAGAGCCGTGAGGGCAAACTGACGGGGGAGATCGCGCGGCGATGTCGCGCCGCCGAGGTGCCGTGCCACGCGATCGCCGGAGAGATCGCGTTGACACCGGAGGACGAGGCCGCGTTTGGCTTCGTGACGCTCGCGTACGCGGGCAGCGTCGAGTCGGTCACCGG
Source organism: Actinomycetota bacterium (assembly GCA_046732465.1). Taxonomy (GTDB): domain Bacteria; phylum Actinomycetota; class Thermoleophilia; order Solirubrobacterales; family 70-9; genus DASUPK01. Next base: position 19,451 of record JBKPND010000101.1, on the reverse strand, counting down.
GGCGGCCCAGCGAATCGCCGCGGCCGCCTCTCGCTGAGCTGGATCGCTCGGCCTAGGGCGGCCCGGTCCAGCCCGCCGCGTAGCAGGGGTAGGACCCGCAGGCGTCGATGATCTGGCCGTCCGGCTTCAGAAACTCGGCGATCTGGTGGCGGATCTCGGGCGAGGTGTTGATCACGGTGTCGTGGGGGTCCGTCCCGAAGGTGTCGTCCGGAGCCGTGTTGGTGATCGGCGCCGGATCGGTACCGAGCGGATGAGCAGGGTCCATGGGGTTGTCGCGCTTCGGCCCGATGTCCCAGACGAACATCCCGTTGCCGTCCGCGTCGCCGGGGAGGTCGAGCGTCGGGATCTGCGGGAAGAAGTCCACGTATCCGGGCGTCCGGCCGGGATCGAGCGTCGGGTAGCGCAGGGGCGCGCCGATCGTCCGCGCCTCCACCTCGGTGGCGACGTTGGTGACCTGGTGGTCCCCGTAGGCCATCTCGATCAGCACGTGGTGGGCGGGCGTCCCGGGCAGCGGGTCGCTCGTCATGTGGTTCGCGTAGCCGTTCGGCTCTCCCCGGTCCCACATCATCTGGATCATCGCCAGCAGCAGCGGCCGCTCGGCCTCAACCGGATAGGACGGGTAGAGGATCAGCGCGTAGTCCGCAAAGTCGATGCTGCGGGTGAGCAGGGTCGAGTAGTTCATCCCCGGCACGTAGAGCACCGTGCGCGTGATGTCCGGCTCGACCGCCGTCAGGGCGCCGCCGGCGATGCCACCCTGGCTGTTGCCGTAGTAGTAGAGGCCCTGGGAATGGTCGATCACCGAGCTGCCGCCGAACTTGAATGCGTCGTCGCTAGAGAAGCCATCCGGAAGCATCAGGAGACGCCCCAAGTAGATGAAGTTGAGGAATCCCTGCTGGAGGCCGTCGGGGAGAGCCTGGAAGTTGGAGAGGTCCTGGAGGGCGTTGATCGCCGTTCCGACGTCGTCCTCCATCATCCCCGTGAAATCGGTGGCGCAGGTGAGGACGCCCTCGTCGTCGCCGAGCTGACGGACGTTGGTCGTGTGGACCTCGGTGTAGTCGCCGAACAGGCCATGCCCGTACATCGACGGCCTCACCGGGTGGTCGAGGTTCCAGACGCCTGAGCCGGGGCTGGTCTCGGTGACCGCGGACTTTGGGACGTTGCAGGTGAACCGCGCGGTCATCGTCCCGTTGGCCTGGGGGAGGCCGTCGGAGCCAAGGTCGAACTGTCCACCGGGCTGGTACTCACCCCCGGAGTCGCTGCAGCCCGAACTCAGGAAGCAGGGCACCTGGTAGGTCCCCGTGACCTCGCGCACGTTCTCCGTGGCGTGGCTGCCCGTCAGCGGGTTGACCGGGTCGTCCACCGTCTTGACGTCCGTGATCGTGAAGTCGGGCGCGTCGCCCTGCATGACTCCGTCTCCCGGCGAGTTGTCTCCGAGGTCCGCAAGGCCCCGATCGCGGATCGAGAGCATCCGCTGGGTGATGTTCGGCGTGCTGGCGACGGTGAAGTCCCAGGCGTCGTAGAGACCGGCGCGGTCGATGCCCGCGCCCTGAAGCCTCGAGAGGATCTCGTCGAAGTGCGCGCGCCGCTGCTCGATCGCGGCATTGTCCGTGCTCACCCCGTCGCGGTAGAGGGCGAAGCCCGGCGGGGCCGCGATGGTGGCGCCGGAGGCGTCCTTCAAATTCCGCATGGCCACGATGTAGCGATGTCCCTCGATCAGGTTGCGGCCTGGGCGGATGATCAGGTCGGTCTGGCCCGGGCTCGAAGCGGTCGAGTCGATCTCGGACCAGATCAGCTGGCGCTGGCCGGTCGCCGCGTCGATCAGCACGACCGGCTGGTTCGGATCGAAGGCGCGATCCATGTCCGTGACCGGCACCGCTCCGGTTTTCTGGAAGGCCTGCGGGTTGTCGAGGCCGGGGATCCTGATGACGATGCTCTCGCCGGGGCTGAAGCCGTCACTGCGGTTGATGTCCGCCGGATCGATGTGAACGCCGTCCTTGTTCGCCGGCGTCGACTCGATGCTGAGGTTGACCCGCCGCCCGGTCGGCGTGCTCGAGTCTTCGACCGTGTAGTGGTCGCTGGGGAAGGGAAACAGGCAGTTGGTGCCGGGGCTGGCGATGATCTCGCAGCGGGCGGCGCGAGCCAGCGAGTCGCACTGTGGAACCGAGTGACTGAGCGTCGCGCGCCCCTTCGGGCTCTTCCCCTTCTTTCGCTTCTTCTTCGGATGCTTGCCGGGCGCCTTGGCCGTCAGCAGGAGGCTGTCCGCGCCGCAGCCCTGCAGTACCTCCCTGCCGGCCGCGCTCAGAGGCAGCGACACCGACTTCTTCTTCCCAGCCTTGGTCTTGATCGGAAGCGGGTCAGTCAGGGCCGGGCCGCCGCCGAATCCCCGGACCGCGAGGACCAACTTGCTCTTCCTGGGCGAGCGCACCGTGACATTGACCTGGCCCGCGGTGAGCAGGCCCTGGTCGCTCTGTGCACTGGACGTGAACTTGAGCGCGAGCTTGCCCTTCCCCTTGTCGTGGTGCTTCGCGATCGCTCCCGAGGGCAGAGCGAGCCACAGGATCAGCAGGGCGCCAGCGAGCAGGGCGAGGCCTACTCCGAGCACATTGCGATCGATCCGTCGACCGCCACCCATTGACGTTCCTCTCTCCGTTCCCACTACTGGACCTCCCTGGTCCGCCGGGGGAACCTATCAGCGAGAGGGGTTCGTTGACCGCCTCGCTGTAGCGTCCCGGCGGTGAGCGCAACGGGCAGAAGGGCCCTGGTCACCGGGGCCAGCGGCGGGATCGGCGCGGCGACCGTCAGATCGCTGGCGACCGCCGGCTTCGAGACGGTGGCCGCCGCCAGGCGGCTCGAGCGGGTCGAGCAGGTCGCCGAGGAGGTCGGTGGCCGTGCCCTCCGACTCGACGTGACGGATCCGGCCTCGGTCGCCGAGGCGGCGGAGGCGGTGCCGGAGCTCTCGGTGCTGGTCAACAACGCCGGCGGCGCGCTCGGCCTGGAGCCCGTTGCCGAGGCGGACGAGGAGCACTGGCGCGAGATGTACGAGTCCAACGTGATGGGGGTGATGCGGATGACCAAGGCCCTGCTGCCGGCGCTCGAGCGAAGCGGCGACGGCCATATCGTCGTCGTGGGCTCGGTGGCCGGAGTCGAGGTCTATCCGGGCGGCGGCGGCTACACGGCGGCCAAGCACGCTGCCCACGCGGTGACGAAGACGCTGCGCCTGGAGCTGCTCGGGCGGCCGATTCGCGTCAGTGAGGTGGCGCCGGGAATGGTCGAGACGGAGTTCTCGCTCGTCCGCTTCGGCGGAGACCGGGAGAGGGCGGACGCCGTCTATGAGGGAACGACCCCTCTGACCGCCGAGGACGTCGCCCATGCGATCGCCTACGTAGTGACCCGCCCACCGCACGTGGACGTGGACTATGTCTCGATCAAGCCGACCCACCAGGCGACCGCCCGGGACGTGCACAGGCGCTAGACGACCTCGTAATAAAGGTGCGTCACCTGTTCGCCCTCGACTACCTGCGGTGGCTTGAGGGCGATCGGAGCGTTCTCCAGGTCGTCGAAGAAGCGGATCCCGTCCCCCAACAGGACGGGCGCCACGCTGAGCCGGACCGCATCGAGCACGCCGGCGTTCAGGCCTTGTCGGACGATGCTGGCCCCCGCCACGCCGACCAGGCCATCTCCCGCCGCCTCCCGTGCCTGCTCCACGGCGCTCTCTACGCCGTCCGTGACGAAATTGATCTCCGTGTCCTCCCAGCCGTCGGGCGGGTTGTGGGTGACGATCCAGGCCGGCGCACCCATCGGGTGGGCGCCGGACCAGCCGCCGGCGAGATCGAAGGTCCGGCGACCGGTCACCACCGCGCCGAGCGTGTCGAGGGTCGTGCGGAGTTCTGCGGCGCTCGCCTCATCCGTCCGGAAGGCGGGCATCACGGTCTTGACCGGCAGAGGGATCTCCACATCCCCCGATCCCATCCAGGAGAAGATCTCATCGATCCGGTCGTCGGGTCCTGCGATGAAACCGTCAAGAGACACGGACATGTCAGCAACTACGGTGGCCATTCCGAACCTCCAGTCTCAGTATTGGACGCGGTAGTGCATGTGGGTGACACCGCCCTCCCCCTCGAGGATCCGGGTGCGCTCCAGCTCGATCTGCTCGGCCGCGAGGCCCTCGAACAGACGGCGTCCTTGGCCGAAGAGCACCGGGACGACGTGGAGTTCGAGTTCATCGAGCACGCCGGCGGCGAGTGCGAGCTGTGCGATCCCAGCGCCGTGGACCAGCACGTTCTTTTCGCCGGCGGCCTCCTTCGCCCCGGACATCGCGGTCGAGACATCGTTCACGTAGGCGACCAGCGGCCACTCCGAAATGTCGATTCCCGGCTTCCCGCGGGCGACGATGAAGATCGGCACGCCGTCATGGTGGTCGCCGCCCCAGCCGCCGGCCGGTTCGAAGGTTCCCCGGCCCGCGACGGTCGCGCCGGTCGACATGAACTCGTCGATGATCTTGCCGTTGACCCCGCCCGAAGTGCGGACGGCCTCCAAGTCGACGTCACCGCTGCCGGTCATCGCCCACTCGTGCAGGCGATGCCCGCCGTCGCCGAGGCCGTTCTCCGGCGTCTCGTTGGGCCCGGCGATGAACCCGTCCAGGGACATCGACATGTAGAGCACCGTTGCGGACACGGCGTCTCCTCTCTCGCCTATCGTCCTGGCGGCGGTATTCTGCATCTCGTTAATTAACCGAATTGTTATCAAAGATCCGTGGCGACCGACCAGATCAGCCTGACCTTCGCGGCTCTGGCGAACCCGACGAGGCGCGCCATCCTCGACCGGCTCGCCGAGGGCGAGGCGACCGTCGCCGAGCTGGCGAAGCCGTTCTCGGTCACCCCGCCCGCGATCTCGCGTCACCTCAGGGTGCTGGAGCGGGCCGGGCTGATCTCCCGCTCACGCGTGGCCCAGTCCCGCCCCACCACCCTCCGCCTCGAGGCACTGGACGAGGCCGACGCCTGGATGCATGCCTGCCGGGCGACCTGGGAGGCGCGGATGGACCAGCTCGGCGAGCATCTCGAGAGAGTTCAGGGGCGACGGCGTTGACGGCCGACCGCGAAGTTCGGATCACCCGGACCTTCGAGGCACCGCGCGAGCTCGTTTTTCGGGCCTGGCTGGACCCGGAGCAGATCGTCGCCTGGATGGCGCCGGCTGGGCTCGAGGTGCCCCGCTCCTCGGTGCAAGTCGATGCCCGGGTCGGCGGGCGAATCGAGTACTCGATGGTGGACCCAAGCTCGGGACAGGACTACCCAGTGGTCTTCGAGATCGTGGAGATCTCCGAGCCCGAGCTGCTCCTGTTCGAATCCCCGGCCCAGCCCGAGCTGGGCTTTCCGGAGCGGACCTCGACGCGGGTCGTCTTCGACGAGGACGGCGACGGAACCACGGTCACCATCACCCAGGGTCCCCACACCGACGAGACGATCCAGGATGCTCAGGCTGGTTGGACCAGCGTCCTCGACAAGCTCGACGCGCTGCTCGCCGGCTGACTACTTCCCGGACTCGGCGGCCTCCGCCTCGCCCGACTGGCGCAGGAGCGCTCCGGTCGTCTGCTCGAGGACGCGGCGCCAGGCCGAGATCCCCTTCTCCTCCTCCTCGACTGTGTCCATCACTCGCTGGACTCGGCGCGCCGAGATCTCGATCCCGTGGCGGGCGGCGATCTCCTTGTAGCGCTGGTAGTCCCGCGCCAGCGCCACCGTCACGGACTCGAAGCCGTGCTTGGCGATCTGGAGGCGGGCGGAGTAGTCGAGGATCGAGGTCCCGAACATCAGCTCGTCGTCGAACTCCGGCTCGATCAGGACGATGTCGACGTCCGGGAAGCGCTCGTTCCACGACTGCACGGCCATGTGAAGGCGGGCATGGGCGAGCAGGCGGAAGGCCTGGTTGCCGATCGCCGGCATTCCCATGTCGGAGACCCGCCTCACCCTGGAGCCGAAGACCGTCGGGATGCGGGTGTCGAAGTCGTTGACGTACGGGACTAGCGGGTTGACCACGACGATGAACTTGGCCCCAGCCTCCACCGCCACGTCGACGTTGGTGGTGGAGATGATCCCGCCGTCGATCAGCTGCCTGCCGCGCAGCTCATAGGGCTCGTAGACGATCGGCAGCGCGCCCGAGGCCGCGACGGCGCGGGAGATCGGAACGTTGTCCCATTCCCCCTCGCCGAAGACGATCCGCTCGCAGGTGTCCAGGTCCGTAGCGACGATGCGGAGCTCGTTCTCGAGCTCGCGGAAGTCATTGGACCGGTCCGGGTCCGAGAGCACGTTGCGCACGTACTGCTCGATTCCGCGGTTGTGGTAGACGCCGGCGGGCAGGCCCTCCGCGAGCCCCATGACGACGTCCACCATGGAGATCTCGCCGATGTTCCCGGCCAGCTGTCTGACCGTGGCGGCCATCCTCAGGGGCAGCTGCACCAGACGGCTCGCGAAGCCCTTGTAGTTCGGTCGCAGCAGGGTGCGCAGGGAGGCGTTCTCGATCGGGGAGGGAAGCGCCTTGTCGAGGACCCGGAACATCTCCTCCGGGGTGACGCCGTTCGCGACCATGCTCGCGACGAAGGAGCCGGCGCTGGTGCCGACGTAGATGTCGAATTCATTCACCGTGCGGTTCACGGCGAGCAGGTCGAAGGCGCGCAGCGCGCCCATCTCGTAGACGCCACCGGTGAACCCGCCGCCACCGAGGACGAGCGCGGTCTTGTCGCCCCGTCCGCGCGCTCTTCTCCCTTTCGCGCCGCGCGGCTTGCGGTCGGGGCCGTCGAACTGGACGACTTTCCCCATTCGGCCCGCGATTATGGCAAGGCGGCCTGGCTGACCAGCCGGGGGCGCACCGCTACCTTGCCCCGCCTACCTTGTTTCACCGACAACGCATGGGGTTCACGGTGCGCAGAGGGGCGGTCACGCTCGCGCTGCTGGGCGCGACGCTCGTCGCCGTGCCCGCGACCGCGCAGGCGGGCGGCCGCGGCCCCGACAAGGCCTTCGCGACGCCGATCGCCCACGGATCCGCAACCGCCCGCGCCTCGGTCTCGGCCTCCAAGCTCTCGGCGGGCCTCGGCAAGCTCTTCCGCCGGGTCGGCCGCAGCGGCGCGTTCGTGATCGACGCGAGCGACAACAGGGTGCTCTTCTCGCGCAAGGCGCGCCGGTCGCGGATCCTGGCGTCCAACTCCAAGATCTTCACCACCGCCAGCGCGCTGGGGCGATTCCAGCCCAACGGGCGCCTGCACACGAGCGCCTGGTCGAGAGACGACATCAGCGACGGCATCAGCTCGGGCCTCTACCTGCGCGGTGGCGGCGATCCCACGCTGACCACAGCAGGGCTCAACAAGCTCGCGGATCGGGTGCGAGCCGCCGGTGTGGTTAGCGTCCAGGGCCCGCTGCTCTACGACGCGTCCTTCCTCGACGGCGTGACGGGGATCCCTGAGCACGGAATCACACCTGAGGGGGTTGGACGGCTATCGGGACTGCAGATCGACAATGGCTCGCCGAGTGACCCAGCCAGGACGGCAGCACAGCGCTTTGAGGATGCGCTCCGGAAGGACGGGGTCTCGATTGGGAAGAGCGTCGCGGCGGCGACCGTGCCCTCCGGAGCGATCCAGGTGGTCGACTACGCCTCCCCAGCCATGGCCGACATCGTCCAGGACACCAACGTGCCTTCGAACAACTACCTCGCCGAGATGCTGCTCAAGGACCTCGGCGGCCAATTCGGCTCGTCCGGGTCCACCGCGGCGGGTATCGACGTCGTCAGGAAGTTCGCCGCCCAGCAGGGCGCCCGCTTCAACGGGGAGAACGGATCGGGCCTGACCCGGCGCAACAAAGCCTCCCCCGCCTCGGTGGTCAAGCTGCTCGACTCGATGATCGAGGTCGACGAGAACACCCCGGCGAACGCACAGGCCGATCAGCGCGGCATGCGCGACTCCTGGGTGAACTCGCTCGCGGTGGCCGGCCGGAGCGGCACCCTCGCTCGCCGTATGCGCGGCACCGCCGCCCGGGGACGCTGCCACGCCAAGACCGGCACCCTGAACGGCGTCAGCGCCCTGTCGGGCTATTGCTTCCAGGGCGCGGACGACGCCGATCACGCGGTGGTCTTCTCGCTGCTGATGAACCGGGTGGACGTCAACCGCGCGCACGTCGTCCAGGACCGGATGACGGCCTTGATGGCGCGGTATCGCCGTTAGCTAGACCCGCCCGCGCGGGGGCGTGCTCTTCCTCCGCGCCCCGTTCTCGCCGACCAGCTTCTGGAGCCCCTTCTCGTCGATTACCTCGGTGCCTAACTCCTCCGCCTTGGCCAGCTTCGAGCCGGGGCTGTCGCCGGCGATCACGTAGTCGGTCTTCTTGGACACCGAGTTGACCACCTTCCCGCCGGCCAGCCGGATGAGCCTGGTCGCCTGCTCGCGGGAGAGGTTCGGCAGGGTGCCGGTCAGCACCAGGGTCTTGCCGTCGAGTGGCCCGCCCTGCTGGCGGCGCTCCGAGGGATCGAGCTCCATCCTCAGGCCCGCCTTGCGCAGGCGCTCGACCAGCTTGCGGGTGCGCTCCTCGGAGAGCTCCTCGTAGATCTGCTCCGCCAGGATCGGCCCGATCCCCTCCGCCTCCACGATGTCCTCCGGCTGGGCCTCGAGCAGCGCGTCCATCGTCCCGAAGTGCTCGGCCAGTGACTCGGCGTTGACGAAGCCGATCCCCGGGATCCCGAGGGCATAGAGCACGCGCGAGAAGGGCATCCTCTTCGCCTCCTCGATCTCCTCCATCAGGTTCTCCGCCGAGATCTCGCCGAAGCCCTCCAGCTCCGCGATCCGCTCCGCCGTCAGGTCGAAGATGTCCGCGGCGTCCGAGATCAGGCCCTCCTGCAGGAAGCGGTAGGCGTTCTTCTCACCCAGCCCCTCGATCTCAAGGGCGCCCCGGAAGTGCTTGATGTGCTGGAACTGCTGGCCGGGGCAGCCGGTGCGGTTGGGGCAGATCGTGAAGACGCCGTCGTCGGGCTTCACGGTTGGCGTCCCGCAGAGCGGGCACTTCTTCGGCGGTCTCGCCCTGCGCGCGCCCTTCTTGCGGCGCTGGATGATCGGCGAGACGACCTGCGGGATCACGTCGCCGGCCCGCATCACCACTACCTCGTCGCCCTCGCGCACGTCCTTGCGCTCGAGGTCCTCCTCGTTGTGGAGCGTCGCCGTGCTCACCGTGACGCCCGAGACGTGCACCGGCTCGAGCATCGCGAAGGGCAGCAGGTGCCCGGTGCGGCCGACGTTCCAGACGATCTTGTTGAGCTTCGTGGTGGCAGTGGTCGGGGCGAACTTCCAGGCGACGGCCCAGCGCGGCTCCCGGCCGGCGACCCCCAACTCCCGCTGCAGGCCGCGGTCGTCGACCTTCACCACCACCCCGTCGATCTCGAAGTCGAGGGCCTCTCGCCGGTCCTCCCACCAGCGGCAGCGCTCGGCGACCTCGTCGATCCCGTGCAGGATCGAGATGTCGTCGTTCACCTTGAAACCGCGCTCGCGCAGCCAGTCAAGCGACTCGGAGTGGCTCTCAGGCTCCCAGCCCCTCAGCGCCGCCACGCCGTAGCACCAGATCGACAGCGGGCGGGTGGCCGTGATGGAGGAGTCGAGCTGGCGCAGCGAGCCCGCGGCGGCGTTCCTCGGGTTCGCGAAGGTGGAAAGGCCATCCTGCGCCCGCTGCTCGTTCACCTTGGTGAAGCCGGCGATCGGCAGGTAGACCTCGCCCCGAACCTCGACCAGCTCGGGTGCGTCCTCGATCGAGAGCGGGATCGCCTTGATCGTCCTCAGGTTTTGGGTGACGTCCTCGCCGATCCGGCCGTTGCCGCGGGTGGCGCCGCGGGTGAAGACGCCGTTCTCGTAAGTCAGGGAGATCGCCAGCCCGTCGACCTTCGGCTCGGTGACGTAGCGGATCTCGCGGCCCGAGATGTCGAGGCGCTCGAGCTGGCGCTCTACCCGCTTCGCCCAGGCACGCAGCTCGTCCTCGTCGCGGGCGTTGGCGAGCGAGAGCATGGCCTCGTGGTGCTCGACCGGCTTGAACTTGTCGAGCGGGGCGCCCCCGACCCGCTGCGTCGGCGAGTCGGCGGTGAGCAGCTCGGGGTGCTCCTCCTCGATCCCCCGCAGCTCGCGCAGCAGGTCGTCGTAATCCGGGTCGGAGATCTCCGGGTCGTCGAGGACGTAGTAGCGGTGATCGTGATGCGCGATCTGCCCGCGGAGCTCCTCTGCTCGCTTCTTTGGCGACTTGGTGGCGCTCACCTCTGTGAAGAGGCCTCCGCTGCCGCGACACTCTCCTCGGCCCGGCTCAGCATCCCCTGGAAGTCCCACTCGCGCAGCCGGTCGAGGCTGGGCCGGTCGGTGAGGTCGAAGTGGACCGGCGTGACCGAGATGCGCTCGTGCGCGATGGCGGAGAGATCGGAGCCGCGCTCGTCCTCGAAGGAGGGCTCATAGCCGTAGATCTGGTAGCGGCGGCGGCCATCCGAGTCCTCGTCGACGAGCTTGAGCTCGTCGTTGTAGAGGCGCTTGCCCAGGTGCGTGACCTCCACCCCGTCCGGAGGACCGGACGGGCAGTTGATGTTCAGGAGGGTGTCCGCGGGGAGGGGATCCTCCGCCACCCGGCGCACGAGCTCCGCCGCGAAGGTCGCCGACGAGGAGAAATCGAACTCCCGGCCCCAGGGCAATCCGGAGGCCTCGCCTCCGGCGGACTGGGAGATCGCAATCGCTGGGATGCCCAGCACGATCCCTTCGAGCGCTGCGGCGACAGTGCCCGAGTAGGTGATGTCGTCGCCGAGGTTGGAGCCGTGGTTGATGCCTGAGACGATCAGCTCAGGGCGCTCCCCGACGAGCCCGAGCTCGGCGAACCGCACGCAGTCCACTGGGGTGCCGTCGGTTGCAAACCCGCTCGAGCCGTCCTCGAAGGGGACCTCCGCGACCCAGAGCGGCGAGCGGGTGGTGATGCTGCGGGCCGTCGCGCTGCGGTTGGAGTCAGGGGCGATCACGTGGACGTCCAGTCCCTCGATCCCGATCAGCTCCTTGCGCAGGGCGTTCAGCCCCGTGGCCTGGATCCCGTCGTCGTTGGTGATCAGAACGCGCATCCGACCACCGATTCTAGGGTGGCCCCTAGCTGCCCCCGTAGCGAACGCTCGCCAGGTGGAGGCCGTGCGGGGGCGCGGTCTCGCCCCCTCGCTCGCGCGGAGCGCCCTCGAGCAGCGAGCCGAAGTCCTCGAGGCTGCGGCGACCGCCCCCCACCTCGAGCATCGTCCCCACCAGCACGCGCACCATGTTCCGCATGAATGCGTCGGCCTCGATCCACAGCTCGAGCACCCGCCCCGAGCCGAGCACCGCGGGCTTCTCGTGCCACTCCGCCCTCAGGATGTCCCGCTTGAAGCGGACGTGCTCGGTCTGGGTGGGGGTGAAGGCGGTGAAGTCGTGGGTTCCGATCAGCGCGTCGGCGCACGCGGCCACCGCTCCGTCGTCAAGGCGATGAGGCCAGTGCAGGGCCACAGCCGCTTCGAAGGGATTGGGCGTCCGCTCGGCGAGCACGCGGTAGCAGTAGGTCCGCGAGCGGGCGTCGCGGCGGGCGTCGAAGCCTGCGGCCGAAGCCTCCACGGCGCGCACCGCGAGATCGGGGCCGGTGAGCGAGTTGAGCGCCCGGGCGAGCTCGGCGGGCGGCTCTCCCTCAATGGCGAAGCTGGCGACCTGCCCCCAGGCGTGCACCCCCGCGTCGGTCCGCCCGGCCACGGTGAGCGGCGTCCGGGAACCGAGCACGCGCTCCAGCGCGCCCTCGAGTTCACCCTGCACGGTCCGTGCACCCGGCTGCGCCGCCCACCCCGCAAAGCGGGCGCCGTGATAGGCAAGCTCCATTCTCACGGAAGACACCGGGTGCGCGACACTACCCTGAGGGAGGTTGTGATCAGGCTCACGCAGCGTTCACGCCCCGGCGGCGTAGGGTGTCAGAGGAACTACTGAGGAGGAGAAGGAGATGGCCAACACCGACATCACCCAGCGAGCCCAGTACGAGCGCAGTGATCTGCTCGCCGGCGGCGAGGGGCTCCGCCGGGGCTCCGAGAAGGGTGCGGCGATCTACACCGTGATCGCGCTGCTCATCGGCATCGCCCTGTCCGTGGCGGCGCTGGCGACGATCGAGAGCTGGGCGCAGTGGCTGGTGCTCGCCGTGATCGTGGTGTTCACGGTTGCCGTGATGGCCGCCATCGGCCCGAACCGCAGAGGGTCGGGCTCTCAGTTCAAGGTTGGCCGTTAGCCGGCGTCGTAGCGCACTTCTCCATCTCATCCTCGAGTCGCTCCGCGAGCTCGCGGTGCAGCCTCGCGGCGGAGCTGTCGCGCGGCTCGCCTGAGCGGACGCCGAGCAGGTTCTCGACCTCGAGCGGATCCCGCTCCAGGTCGTAGAGCTCGTACTCGGTGGGCTTCCGCCCTTCCGGGTCGAAGTAGAAGGCGTGCTTCGCGGTCGGGGTGCGAATCGCGCGAATCCTGTTCGGCTGGCCCGGCGCCTCCGTCAGCGCTGTGCCGGCCTGATGGTCGTCGTAGGTGAAGTGGATCGAGTCGCGGACCGAAGGCACCGGTGAGGCGCGCTCGGTCACGGGCGTGAGGTCGACGTTCGCCATGCTGAGAGGCTCCCGGTCGGGCGCCGCCGCCTCGGCGAGCACAGGGCTCTGGTCCCGGCCGCGTAGGCCCTGCGGCGCCTCGATCCCACCCATCTCGAGCACCGTCGGCAGCACGTCGACCAGTGAGGCGAGCGCGTCGGTCTCCGAGCCGCGGGGGAAGAGCACCGGGTTGGAGAAGACGAGGGGAACGTTGATGGTCTCCTCGTAGACGTTGAACGTCTTCTGGCGCAGGCCGCCGTGCGAGAGCCCCATCTCGCCGTGGTCGGCGCAGCGGACCAGGACCGTGCGCGAGCGCAGGGAGTCCGGGTCGGAGGGATCTCCCAGAGCGGTCAGGACCCGGCCGATCTTCTCATCGACCACCCGGTGGAGGTAGGCGTAGAAGTTGACGTAGTCCAGCTGCTCCCGACGATTGCGCAGCGGCCCCATGTAGGCGGTCATCCCCATCTGCATGAGCGCGTGGACTCCGGGCTTGCCCGCCAGGTCCTCGTCGACGGTGGGCGGCAGCTCGACCCCCAGCTCACGGAACTCCTCCACGGAGTATCCGCCGCGCTCGTAGGAGGCCGGATAGCCGAGCACGTCGTGCGGGTTGACCAGCGAGACGACCAGGCAGAAGGGCTCGGGCAGATCCTCGCGGGCGAGCCACTGCTCGACCTGGCGCGTGTAGACCTCGTCCCAGCCCTCGCCCTCTCCGGCGTTGCCGCCACCGAAGTGCTCGGCCTTGGCGTTCTCGCCCGCGTCGGGAGCCTGCCAATCCGCGAAGCCGTATTGCTGGGCGAGCCGGCCCTCGTCCGCCGGGCCCCAGCCACCGAGCAGTCCGTCATCGCCCTGGGAGGGATGGGTGAGATGCCACTTGCCCTTGTAGGCGACGTGGTAGCCGGCAGCGTGGAGGAGCCCGGCCATGTTGGGCAGCTCGAAGGGGAGCTCCGGCTCGTTGCCCCGGCTCTCGCCGAGACCGAGCAGCCCGCGTGAGAACTGCCTGAGCGTGCGGCGCACCGGCGCCTGGTGGCGACGCAGGATCCGGGCCATCGTGGCCGCCACCGCCGGGGCGTAGCGGGGATTCGGCCGCAAATCCGCTGCGGTGAGCGTCAGCTCGACACCGTGCTCGGGCGGATAGAGCCCCGTGAACAGACTGGCCCGGCTGGGCGAGCACATTGCGCTGCTGCAGAAGGCGTTTCGAAAGCTGACGCCCGTGCGCCGGATCTCAGCGTCGTTCGGCATCAGCTGCCGGAGCCAGCCCGGATCGTCCGGCCAATGGCGCGGAGCGCGCTGCTGATCCGTGATCAGTACCAGGAAGTTGGGCGGCCTCATTCTCGGCCTACGGCTTGACCAGGCAGGAGCGGCCGCGGCAGGTCGCGAGGCGCTGCATCAGCGCGTGGAGGTGCCCCTTGACCCCCGCGTAGGCCGGGTCGTGCGCGAGGTTCTGCAGCTCGAAGGGATCGGTTCGCCGGTCATAGAGCTCCTCCTCGGAGGTCTCCGTGTAGACGACGTAGGTGTACCGCTGGGTCCGGACCCCGGCGTAGGGCCGGTCCCACGCGTTGTTGGGGATCGCCCCCTCGAACAACGGGCGCGGCGCCTCGATCGCCAGCGCGCGCTTGGGGGGATTCTTGTGCCGCTTGAGAACGGGCACCAGCGAGATCCCGTCCATCGTCCTGCGCGGCCTGACGCCGGTGAGGGCGGCGATCGTGGGAGCAAGGTCGATGTTCGCGACCTGTTGCTTGACCTTCCTGCCCTGTGCGATGCCGGGACCGCGGATGATCAGCGGCACCCCGAGTGACTCCTCGTAGGGCAGGAACTTGTCGCCGGGAATGCGGTGTTCGCCCTGCAGCCAGCCGTTGTCCGAGGTGAAGATGATCACTGTGTTCCTGAGCTGGCCCGTGCGGCGCAGCGTCTTCACCATCCGGCCGACCCTGTCGTCCACGGCGCGCAGCGAACCGCCGCGTCCCTCGTAGTCGAGCTGCAGCTGGTTGATCTGCGACTGCGTCAAAGGCGGGGTGTGGCTGGTCACGTCCGTGGCTTTGTCGCTGACGTCGGCCTCGTTGAAGCTGGGCGGTCGCGGCAGCTCGAAGCTCTTCGAGAGCTGCTCGTACCGCGGTGCCGGCCGGGGGTCGGCCCCGCGGCGCCCCATGAGCGTGGTGGAGACGTCCTCCCGGTGCGGCGCGGCGGGGGTCCACCAGACGAAGAACGGCTTCTTGGCGCGTTTCTCGCGCCCAAGCAGCTTGTTGGTGATCCGCCCGGTCACATCGGGCGAGTACTGATTCGGGTTGCTGGCGCCCCAGTAGCTGTACGGGGCGGGCCCCATGACCTGCGTGAGCTTCGCCAGAACGTCAGCGACGCTCTTGACGTCAGGCGGAGTGACCTCGATGTTCGCGAACTCGACCAGCTTCCGCGCGAAGTCCGGGTCGCCCCAGCTGCGCAGCCCCCCGTTGTCATTCATCACGAAGTTGTAGTAGTCGTAGGCGGAGACGTCGAGCAGGGCGTGCCACTGGTCGAACCCGGGCGGGATCTCGCCGTGGGCGTCCAGTGCCCCGTAGCCGTTCAGCATCTTCCCGATGAGATCGGTCCGGTAGCTGGGGTCGAGCCAGGTCGCCAGGGTGTTGTTGCGCCGGGGCATCCCGTACCAGCCCTCGGGGTAGAAGTTCCCGCCCACGCCGTGGTTGTGGGCGTACTGACCGGTCAGGAACGAGGCCCGTGAGGGGCAGCAGAGCGGGAAGGAGGCGATCATGTTGCTGAAGCTCGTTCCCCGCTTGGCGAGCAGCTTCCTGGTCTTCGGCATGAACTGGAGGTCGGCCTGGTTCATGTCGTCGGTCATGACGACGAGGACGTTCGGGTGATCGCCCCCCGCTCCGGCGGGACGGGCGTCCGCCGGCGCCGCGGCGGTCAGCAGCAGGGCCGCCAGGGCGGCGAGCGCGATCAGGTTCCCTCCTCTGCGCATCCAGGCGGAATGCTACAGTCCGTGTCACACGGTGTCAACTTCTCCACCGAGCATGCCCGCCAAGACCTCGACCCGATCCCAGCGCCAGCGCCTCGGCCGCGAGCAGGTGCGCGAGCGTGTGCTCGCCGCGGTCACCGAGCTCGTCCGCGAGCGCTCCTTCTACGAGCTCAGCGTCGTCGAGGTGATGGAGTGGGCCGGCATCGAGCGGACGATCTTCTACCGGCACTTCGACGACCTGGCCCACCTGCTTCTGCGCGCCGCGACCGACGCGATCGAGAGCCTGTACGAGGCCCAGGTCGAGCTGGACGCCGAGCGCGAGGAGGGCGACCTGGAAGCGGTCCGTGCCGCGATCGAGCCGGCGGTTCGGGTCTATGCCGAGCACGGCCCCGTGCTGCGGGCAGTGAGTGAGGCCGGCGCCTCCGACCCGCTGATCGCCGCGCGCGGCGCCCAGCTGCGTCGCCGCTTCAACGATCTGCTCGCAGGCTCGCTCGCGAGGCTCCCAGGACTCCGGGAGAACCCGCCCGCCGACATCGCCGAGAGCGCCCGCGCGCTCAACCTGATGAACGAGGCCTATCTGCGCGAGGCCTTCGGTCGCACCCCCCGGATCTCGGCCGAGGAGGCGATCGAGACCTTGAGCGAGATCTGGGCAGCCTTCATCGACCGCACCGCGTCCCCGGCCGTCAGCGCCTGATGCCCGTCGAGCCGAGCCCCGAGCAGATCGCCGAGGTGCAATCGATCGCGGGCGGCCCCGACGACGGTCCGCTGGTGATGTTGAACCTGAACCGCTACAGCAACCCCGAGGCGTACGCGCGCTACGGCGAGGTCGCGCAGCGGGTCCTGGAGCGGGTCGGCGGGAAAATCCTCTGGCACGCACCGGTACGGGGGACCGTGGTTGGCGAGGGTCAGGAGCGCTTCGACGACGTGATCGCAGTCTGGTACCCGAGCGCAGCCGCCTTCCTCCAACTCGCGACCGATCCCGAGCTTCTGGAGGCCCGCCCACACCGGCTCGAGGGGCTCGAGCGTGCCGCGCTGCTCCGCTGCGAGGGAGCGGCGGAGCTCGAGCTCGGCGCTCCCGAAGCCACCGCCTGAGCGGTGGTCGCGGCGCCCGCCGAAGTCGCCGGCGCCTACTGGCCTCGACCCTGGAGCTGCGAGGACGGAGGGCCCCGTCGCTGGGGCGTTGCCGGGGTTCCAGGCCCCTCGATCGGGCCGGGCGAGGGCCTGCGGGTGGCCGCGGTGCGTCAGGCGTTCGCCACCGACGTGCTCGCCCGCCGCGACCAAGGCGAGCTCTACGCGCTGCGCCATCCGCCACTTCACGGCCCCCAGGGTGAGCCTGTTGGGGCCTGGGTCGAGCGGCTCGACCACCACACGCTCGCGGCGAACGCGCGTACCCCCGAGCTGCCCGGGGGGCCCTATTGGCCGGGCGGCATCGCCGCGCACGCGGACGGTCATCTGTACATGGTCTTCGGCGCCTGGGCTCATCGGCTGAGCCCGGACCTCGAAGTGCTCGCCTCGCACCGGCTGCCGGCGGACCGACCTCACAACTCCTTCGTGCTCCTCGACTCAGGCGAGCTGGTGACCAAGGACTGCGATGCGCCTACCGGGCGCGAGCCGTCGACGGTCTCCGTCCTCGACCCGGAGACCCTCCTGCCAGTGGCCGCGCCGCTGCGGCTTCCCGAGCCCTCCATCGCACGGCTCTCGACGGACGGGGAGAGCGTGATCGCGGTGGGCACCACGCGGCTCTTCCGCCTGCGGCTGGACCGCGGTTCCGGACGGCTCCAGATCGACCCCGCCTGGCGGCCCCGCTACGGGCCATCCTCCGGCCGCAGCTTTGGCTGGGATCCGGCGATCACCGACGAGCACGTCTTCTGGATGGACAACGGCCGCAACCGCGTGGATCACACGATGCTCGGCAGCGGCGTCCAGGAGGATCCCGTCCGGCTGTGGTGGGCGCGCCTCGATGACGGCTCCGTCCGCTCGGTCGAGATCAGCGGGCTGCCGCATGGCACCGAATCGAATCCGCCGGCCTGGGATCCCATGGGTCGGATCATCGTCGCCTACGACTCCGGCAACGCCGTCATCCGGGCGTGGCGGCAGGATGGCGACGAGCTGGAGCCGCTTTGGCGGCGTGACGGCGTCGCGCACGCCGGCCACCTGATCCTCTACCCGGACACCCGGGAGCTGGTGGTGGGGGACTGGCGGGGTTCCCCCGCATTGCGCAGCCGGACCCTTCGCCCGCTGGTCCGAGCCCTGGGAAGCTACGTTCCGCGCAGCGGGCTGGCTACCCGAGCGGCCCTGGCGGGCGGCGGAGACGAGCTGGTCGTGCTCGACCTCGACAGCGGTGCAGAGAAGGCCCGCGTCGCGGTCCCGTCACCGATCCAGGGCTTCCTCTTCCCGGCACCCGGCTTCGGCCGCGACATCTACTACCAGTCCGTGACCACGATGGCCAGGATCGTGGTCGGCTAGCACGAGTTAAACGAGCTCGAGGAAGACCATCTCAGCCGAGTCGCTGCGCCTCGGGCCGAGCTTGACGATCCGCGTGTAGCCGCCCGCGCGCTGGGCGTAGCGCGGTGCGATCTCCTCGAACAGCTTGTGGACGGCGAACTTGTCGTTGTGCAGCTCCGAGAGAGCCTGGCGCCGGGCGTGCAGGTCTCCTCGCTTGGCGAGCGTGATCAGCTTCTCGAACTCAGGCTTCAGTGCCTTCGCCTTCGGCTGGGTGGTCCGGATCCGCTCATGCTCGATCAGCTGCTTCGACATCGTCCGAAGCATCGAGTTGCGATGAGCCGCGTCCCGGCTCAGCTTGGCTCTCTTGCGCTGGTGCCTCATAACGCTCGCCGGCCCGGGACCCTAGCGGCCTCAGTCCTGGCGCAGCGAGAGGCCGCGTGCCCGCAGGGTCTCCTGGACCTCCTCGATCGACTTGCGACCGAAGTTCGGGATCGCGTTGAGCTCCGACTCCGACTTCCGCACGAGCTCGCCGACCGTCTGGATGCCGGCCCGCTTCAGGCAGTTGTAGGAGCGGACGCCCAGCTCGAGCTCCTCGATCAGGATCTCGTCGAGCCCATCGGCGCCCGGAACCGCGGCGGCCTCGCCGCCACCGGCGCCGTCGGTCGCCGCGATCGCGCCCTCGCCGCGCAGCTCATCGACGCGGTCGGCGGTCGTGAAGATCGCCAGGCTCTTGATCAGGATCTCGGCCGCCTCGCGCAGCGCCGCGCCCGGCTCGATCGACCCGTCGGTCTCGACCTCGATCGTGAGCTTGTCGAAGTCGGTCCGCTGTCCGACACGGGCCGAGTCGACCGAGTAGGAAGTGCGACGAATCGGCGAGAAGATCGAGTCGATCGGGACAACGCCGATCGGCTTGTCGTCGGACTTGTTCTCGTCGGCGGGCGAGTAGCCGCGGCCGCGCCCGATGGTCAGATACATCTCGAGCTTGGTCTTCTTCTCGAGCGTCGCGATGGGCGCCTCGGGATTGAGGATCTCGACGCCCGCGGGCAGGTCGATGTCCTTGGCCTTGACCTCGCCCGGGCCGGTGGCCACGAGCGGCGTCTCCACCTCATCGGCATCGGTGTGCATCCGCACGACGACGTCCTTGAGGTTGAGGACCAGGTCGGTGACGTCCTCCTTCAGCCCCGGGATCGTCGAGAACTCGTGGGCCACGCCCTCGATGCGCACGCTGGTGATCGCGGCGCCACCCAGGGACGAGAGCAGCACTCGGCGAAGGCTGTTGCCGAACGTGTACCCGAAGCCCTTATCGAGGGGCTCGATCGTGAAGGTGCCCTTGTTCTCCTCGGCATCCTCGCCCGCGATCTTCGGGACTTGGAAATCTGGCAGGGTGGTCATTGCTTCCATCACTTCTCTTTCTTCCTGGTGGGGGTTACTTCGAGTACAGCTCGACGAT
>JBKPND010000100.1:0-28500 GCA_046732465.1 Actinomycetota bacterium | reverse complement strand
ACACGAACGAGACGGTCGAGAAGATCGTCGCCTGGCTCGAGGAAAGGAAGCTGATCTAGATGGCGGGAATTCTCGTTTACGCCCTCCACGACGACGAGGGCAACTTCAACAAGAACTCCCTCGGCGCCCTCTCCGAGGCCTCGAAGCTGGCCGGCGAGCTGGGTACCGAGGCGGCCGCGGTCGTGGTGGCCGACGTCTCCGATGACGCAGCCGCCGGCCTCGGCAAGTACGGCGTGACCAAGGTCTACCGCGCCAAGGAGGCCCCCGAGGGCCTGGCGCAGCCGATCGTGGACGTGATGGCGAAGGTCATGCAGGACAACGACTTCGACTACGCGCTCTTCGGCGGCGGCCTGCTCGGTTTCGAGATCGGCGCTGGCCTGACGGCGCGACTGAACGCCGGAGTGACGATGGAGGTCACCCAGGTGAACGTCCAGGACGGCAAGCTCGTCGCCGAGCGGCCGATCCTCCAGGACTCCCAGATCGCCGACGTCGGCTACGTCGAGGTGCCCGGGATCATCATCGGCCGCCTCAACGCCTTCGACGAGAAGGAGGGCGACGGCACCGCCGAGGTGGAGGACGTGCAGGTCGAGCTCTCGGAGTGGTCGACCAAGGCCAAGATGGTGACCCGCGGCGAGCAGCGCGGCGAGGACGTCGACATCGAGGGCGCCGACATCCTGGTCGGCGGAGGTCGCGGTCTCGGCAAGGCCGAGAACTTCGAGCTCGCCGAGGATCTGGCCAAGTCGATGGGCGGCGCCGTGGCGGCGACCCGTGCGGTTGTGGACGCGGGCTGGTACCCCTACGCCGCGCAGATCGGCCAGACCGGCAAGACGGTCGCGCCGAACCTGTACCTGGCGCTCGGCATCTCCGGCGCGATCCAGCACAAGGTCGGCATGCAGAACTCGGAGAACATCCTGGCGATCAACAAGGACCAGAACGCACCGATCTTCGAGTTCTCAGACCTCGGCGTGGTGGGCGACCTGCACAAGATCGTCCCCAAGCTGACCGAGGCGATCAAGGCCAAGAAGGGCTAGAGATGCCCGGCCTCCCCATCAAGCACGCGCGGATGACGCGTGCGGGCGGCGCATCTCGGTGTCCTCGGGCTTGCCCTTGCCACCAGCAAGGGCTGCGCCCTGCGTCCACCGATCTGCTTGCCCGCACGCGCCCCCGCGCGCACTTGACGGAAAGGCCAGGCATCTAGATGGCTGTCGAGCCGCTGGAGTACCCGCCGCCTGTAAAGCCGGCGGAGGAGTTCATCACGGGGATCACCGACCCCGAGGACGAGCGCATCGAGGTCGGCGTGGCGATCGTGGGTGGCGGGCCCGCCGGGCTCGCCTGCGCGATCAAGCTGATGCAGCTGCTGGAGGACGAGCCGGAGCTGACCGAGAAGCTCGGCGAAGTCCCGGTGGCCGTAGTCGAGAAGGGCAAGACGACCGGGGCGCACCTGCTCTCCGGGGCGAACATGAAGCCCTCGGCGATGCGGGAGCTCTTCCCGGACCTCGACCCCTCCGACTGGCCGGTCTATCAGGAGGTCACCAAGGACGCTGTCTACTTCCTGACCTCGAAGGTGGCGGTGCCGCTCAAGCCGATGCCGCCGAACTTCCGCAACCACGGCAACTACGTCACTTCGATCGCCAGGCTGGGCCGCTTCCTGGGCGAGAAGGCCGAGGAAGCGGGCGTCTACATCCTCAGCGAGACCGCGGCCGACAAGCTCCTGGTCGAGGATCGGATCGTCCGCGGCGTCCGCTCCGGTGACAAGGGGCGGGGCAAGGACGGGGAGGAGCTCTCCAACTTCGAGCCCGGCTCCGACCTGGTCGCGAAGGCGACCGTGCTGGCCGAGGGCACACTCGGCCACCTGACCGGCGCAGCCCTCGACTACTTCGATCTGCAGGGCCCCGACCCGCAGCGCTGGGAGCTCGGCGTCAAGGAGGTCTGGGAGGTCGAGAAGCCGCTCGACCGCGTGATCCACACCCTGGGCTGGCCGCTTCGCTGGCGGCCCAAGTACAAGGAGGCCGGCGGCAGCTTCATCTACCCGATGGGCGAGGACAAGGTCGCCATCGGGCTGGTCGTAGGGCTCGACACGAGCGACGCCACGTTCTCGACCCACGACGCCCTCCAGGAGCTGAAGACCCATCCGTTCGTCAAGAAGATCCTCGAGGGCGGCAAGCGGGTCGCCTGGGGCGCGAAGACGATCCCCTCCGGCGGCTACTGGTCGATGCCGAAGCGGCTCTCCAGCCCGGGCATGGTGATCGCCGGCGACGCCGCAGGCATGGTCAACGTCCCGACGCTGAAGGGCATCCACTACGCGATGCACGCCGGCATGTACGCGGCCGAGGCGATCGTCGAGTCCCTCAAGGAGGACTCGGTCAACTTCGAGAACTACGAGCGCAAGGTGAAGGGGTCCCTGATCGAGAAGGACCTCTGGCAGTCGCGGAACATGCGCCAGCCGCTCTCGAAGGGCCTGATCTTCGGCGGGATCATGGGAAGCCTGATGGTCGCCACCAAGGGGGCGTTCCCCGGCGGGCACTGGAAGAACGAGCCCGACGCCGAGGTGCCGGTCGACGTCGAGGGCGCGGCCAAGAAGTACCCGAAGCCCGACAACAAGTACATCTTCGACAAGCTCAACTCCGTCTTCCTCTCGGGCAACGCCACCCGCGACGACGCGCCCAACCACATCCGGATCCAGGAGAGAGTGCCGCGCGAGCTCGCGCAGACCTGGGTTTCGATGTGCCCGGCGCAGGTCTACGAGATTCCCGAGGAGCAGCTCGAGTCGGGCTCGGAGACCGTCGACGTCCACGTGACGCCGTCCAACTGCGTGCAGTGCGGCGCGATCACCGCCAAGGGCGGCCGGCTGACGCTGCCCGAGGGCGGCGACGGCCCGCTCTACACCGAGGTCTAGGCCGCTAGGCGCCTCGGACGGCCTCGTAGGTGAGGAAGGCGATGTCGTCTCCACCCCGGGCGCCGACGAGGTCCATGGACTTCATGTCGCTGGTCTCGCTGAAGAGGCGCTGGCCCGCTCCGAGCACCACCGGGTAGACCATCAGCCGCAGCTCGTCGGCTAGGTCGTGCTCCAGCAGCATGAGGATCTCGGCGTCCTCCTGCGCGCTGAAGCCGAGCACCTCGCACAGGATCAGGACGGCGCGCTGGTTGGGTGGCAGGAGCTGAAGGGCGGCGATGTAGGCGAGCTCGACCCCCTCGCGGTCCTCGTAGCGCACGAGCTCGTCCGGATAGGGCTCGATCCAGACCGACTCGGCCAGCGCCTCGGCGAGGGGGGCGCGCGGGTCGTCCCTGTTACCGGTTCCACCCGGTAGCTCACGCCTCTTGCGCCCCTCGAGGATGCGGAGGGAGGCGTTGGTGGCGATGCTGTAGAGCCAGGAGCGGAGGGAGCTGCGGCCCTCGAATCCCGACAGCCCCTTCCACGCTCCCAACAGCGCTTCCTGCAGCGCATCGTCCGCGTCGTGGACCGAGCCCAGCATCCGGTAGCAGTGGGCGTGGAGCTCGCGGCGGTACGGCTCGACGAGCTCGGCGAAGGAGTCCTGATCGATTTCCCGGAGAGACTCCGCCATACCGGCGAGCTTCGCACGGCGCTGTTTGCCGCGCTAGGGGGTCGAGCTGCCGCTTGCGTTGGCGGCCACGAACGCCGCGACGTCCTGGGCGTCCTTCCCCGTGACCAGATTGCGCGGCATGTTGCCGCTCGGCCCCGTCTCCTGGCCCTTGGCGTGGCGCCCGCCGCCGGTCCTGATCGCGTGCAGGACGTCCCCCTCGGTCACGGCGATGTCCTCGAGGTTGGGCCCGATCTGACCCACGGTCCCGGCCGCGTCGAAGGTGTGGCAGGCGCCGCAGTGCTGGACGAAGAGATCGCGGCCGTGCGCCTCAGCCGGCGAAAGCGGCTGCGCGGGGTTCGGCTCCTCCGGCGCGCCGGCGGTCGCCGTCTGCTGCTCGACGGTGTCCGAGCCGCTGCCGCCGCAGCCCGCGGCGATCGCCAGCGCGATCAGGGCGATTGCGAGGCAGTCGAGCGCGTTGATGCTGCCCTTCATCACCCCATGCAGGTACCCGGTGGCAGACGATCTATGCTCGCCGCGATGCCCGACCGCCGCAGCCAGACGCTCGAGCGTGAGCTGCTCGAGTTCGCCCCTGACGCGGTCGTCGGGGTCGATGAGCATGGCGAGATCAAGCTCGTCAACTCGCGCACCGAAGCCGTCTTCGGCTACTCACGAGATGAGCTGATCGGGCAGTCCGTGGAGAAGCTGGTGCCCGGCGCCGCCAGATCCGACCACGTCCTGCACCGCGATCGGTACTTCGAGGCGCCTCGCGCCAGATCAATGGGGGTGGGCCTCGATCTCTACGCCAGGCGCAAGGACGGCACCGACTTCCCGTGCGAGATCTCCCTCTCGGGGGTCGCCACCGACTCGGGGATGATGGCGCTCGCGGCGATCCGCGACATCACCGGCCAGCGCCGTGATCGCGACGACCTGCGGAGGGCGGTGAAACGGCTGCAGGCCGCCACCGAGGTCGCGATCGCCGTGGGAGGCGAGACGGATCTCGAGCGCGTGCTCGATGCGATCGTCGAGCGCGGCCGGGCCCTGGTTGAGGCGAGGGCCCTGATCATCCTGCTGCGGGAGGGGGACGACCTCGTGGTCGCGGCCACAGCGGCCGTTGCGGGCGGGCTCGATCCGAAGGTCGCCACCCTGAGCTTCAAGACTGATGAGACCTCCGAGGAGCTCCTGCTCGGCAAGTTCACCGGCGCCGATCTTGGCGCGAAGGAGAGCGGGCGCGCTCTGATCGCGCCGCTTCTCTTCCGCGGCCAATCCCTCGGGGTGGTCGTGGCGCTCGACCACGTGGGTGACCCTGGCCACTTCGACCACGAGCACCAGCGGACGCTCGAGGCGTTCGCGGCCAGCGCCGCCACCGGCGTGGCGACCGCGAGGTCGATGGCGGAGGAGCGCCTTCAGAACACGATCGACGCGGCCGAGCAGGAGCGCGGGCGCTGGGCCCGCGAGCTCCACGACGAGACGCTTCAGTCCCTGGCCGTCCTTCGGATGCGGCTCGCCTCGGCCCTCCGGGAGGAGTCGCCTGACGAGCTGCACGAGACCGGCCAGGAGGCGGTGGAGCAGATCGATGACGAGATCGTGAAGCTGCGCCGGCTGATCACCGAGCTGCGGCCGGCGTCGCTCGACACGATCGGGCTCGAGGCGGCGCTCTACGCCCTCGCCCAGCAGCATCAGCAGGCCGGCGAGATCCGGATCGACTGCGACTTCGAGCTGTCGCGGGCCGCGGAGGAGCGCCCGGCGCCGCTGCTGGAGACGGCCGTCTACCGGCTGGTGCAGGAGGCGCTCAACAACGTCTCGAAGCACTCGCACGCGCAGCGCGCGGAGCTCAAGGTTCGGGAGCTCCCGGCTCAGATCGAGATCGAGGTGTCGGACGACGGCCTCGGCTTCGAGCCCAACCTGGTCCGCGAGGGGTTCGGGCTGGTCGGGATGCGCGAGCGCGCAACGCTGCTCGGCGGCACGCTGAGGGTCGAGTCGGCGCCGGGATCCGGGACGACCGTCAGCGCCGAGATCCCGTTGAGCTCGCCCAGCGAGGACGAAACCTAGACGTCGATCAGGCCGCGGTCGATCGCGTACCGCACCAGCTCCGAGCGGGTGGTCATCGCGAGCTTCTGCTGGATGTGGGCGCGATGCGATTCGACTGTGCGCACGCTCAGGTAGAGCTGCTCGGCGATCTCGTTGTTCGTGTGGCCCAGGGCGATCAGCCGGAGGACCTCGAGCTCGCGCTCGGAGAGGTCGTCTGGAGAGGCCGCGTCAGGCTCGGCCGCGAGCCGGGCGCCCAGCTCGGGCTGCAGGTAGGTGCGGCCCTCGGCGGCCATGCGGACCGCCTTGACGAGCTCCTCGCTCGCGGCTTCCTTGAGGATGTAGCCGAGCACGCCGGCCTGGAGCGCCTCGCGGGCGAAGGCGGTCTCGTCCTGCATGGTGAGCACGACGATCTCGGTGTCCGGCGACTGCTCGCGGATTGAGGGGATCGCCGCCAGCCCGGACCCGCCGGGCATGTTGATGTCGAGGATCAGGACCTTCGGATGATGCCCGCTGACGTAGCGCGCGGCCGAGTCGGCGTCGCCCGCCTCGGCGACGACCTCGATGTCAGGCTCGCGCTCGAGCATGAGGCGCAGGGCGCTGCGGACCACAGCGTGGTCATCAGCGAGGACGACGGAGATGTTCCCTCCCGATTCCTGTCCCCCTGAAGCGGACACGGCCCTACCTTAACCCGGCGCGCGGGCGATGGCGCCCGAAGGCGAGAAGCGCAACTCGCGGCCCGGGCCCCGGTTTTAGGGGCGTGGGGACGGGGGCGACAACGAGAGCGAAGCGGTCGGCCGGCAGGCGGGCCAGCGGCGCTCTCTTCCTGGTGGGATTGCTCTCGGTCGCCGTGGCTCTCGCGCCCGGCGGCAGCGAGGCGAAGAAGCGCAAGAACGCCAAGCAGGCGCGGCCGAACATCGTCCTGATCATGGATGACGACCAGTCGGTGAACCTGCAGAAGTTCCTGACGAAGACGAACGCGGCGATCGCCGCCAAGGGCGTCACGTTTGACAACTCGTTCGTCAACTACTCGCTCTGCTGCCCGTCGCGCTCGACCATGCTGACCGGTCAGTACGCGCACAACCACGGGGTCCGCGGCAACCAGCTCCCCACGGGCGGCTACGCCAAGCTGAAGCCGACGCTCGGGAACACGCTGCCCGTCTGGCTCCAGCGGGCGGGCTACTACACGGCGCACATCGGCAAGTTCCTCAATGGCTACGGGCGCGACGCGCCGGACACCGATGTCCCGCCGGGCTGGAACGAGTGGTACGGATCGCTCGACGATCCCGATGGCTTCACGGGCGGCACCTACACCGCCTACGGCTACACGCTCAACGAGAACGGGCAGATCGTCCACTACGGCTCGACGCCGGACGTCCCCGACGCCGCCACCTACCAGACCGACGTCTACTCGCAGAAGGCCGCCGACTTCATCCGGCGCCGAGCTCCGAGCCGCAAGCCGTTCTACCTCTCGGTCGCCCCGCGAGACCCGCACTCGGAGGCGGCGTCGTGCAATTGCAACGGGACTGGAAGCGCAATCAACAATCCGCGGGCCGCGCCGCGCTACGAGGGCACGCTCAACGGACTGACCGCGCCGCGGGATCCGAGCTTCAACGAGGCCAACGTCTCCGACAAGCCCTCGAACATCAGGGACCTCACGCTGATGAACCAGACACAGAGCAACGCCGTGGACGCTCGCTATCGGGCCCGTGCCGAGTCCGTGCTCGGGGTGGATGACCTGGTTCAGAACGTCGTCAGCACGCTGAAGGCGAGCGGGGAGCTGAAGAACACGGTGCTGATGTTCACCTCGGACAACGGCTTCTTCCATGGGGAGCACCGCGTTCGTCAGGGGAAGGTTCGTGTCTACGAGCCCTCCATCCGCGTGCCTCTTCTGATCCGCGCGCCGGGGATGCCGAAAGGCGTGCACCGAAGGCAGCCGGTCTCCAACGTGGACCTGGCGCCCACCATCCTCGACTTCGCCAACGCCAAGCCCGGTCGCAAGCAGGACGGCATGTCGCTGGTGTCGATCATGGAGGGGAAGCGGGACTTCCCGGGGCGCGCCCTGGACCTCGAGACCTACTTCACTCCGGATACGACCGAGGACCCCGAGGACCCGCCGCTCAACTACCAGGGAGTGCGAACCGACCGCTACCTCTACGACCAGTACGGGAGCTTGGAGCGGGAGCTGTACGACCTGCAGAGCGACCCGTTCGAGCTGCAGAACCAGGCGGGCAACCCCGTTTACGCCCCGGTTCAGGCCGCGCTGCAGCGACTGCTCTCCTCCGATGCGACCTGCGCCGGCAAGCGCTGCCGGGCGCGACCCGCCATCAAACTGAAGGCCCGTCGCTGCTCGACGGCCAAGGTCGCCGGCAAGGGCAAGCCGAAGGAGGCGACCTTCTACCTGCGCGGGAAGAAGATCCGCCACGACGCGAAACCGCCGATCCGGACGCGGCTGCCCAACGCCTCGTCGGGCAACCGGCTGGAGGCGGTCACGACCTCACTCGACGGGCGGATCGTCACCTTGAAGCGGACGCTCCACTGCTGATCCGGGGGGTCGCTTCCTCAGTCGCCGCCGTCCCAGGGATGTAGCCGTGGCAGCCAGCCCGGCACCGCGCGCCGGTAGGCGTCGTAGCCGGCGCCGAACCGCTCGGTGAGCATTGGCTCCTCATACAGGCGGACGAAGCCGAAGACGATCACCCCGAAGACGGCGGCGTAGGCCAGCAGACCGAACTGTCCGAGCAACAGCGCCTGGCCGACGATCGTCGCGCCGACGGCCAGGTACATCGGGTTGCGCACGTGGCGGTAGACGCCGCCGACCACGAGGCGCTCGGTGGGCGCCACCGGCGCCGGCGTCCCGAGGCCCTCAAGGGCGAAGCGAGCGAAGGCGTGAAGCAGGAATCCGAGGCCGAGCGCGATCAGCAGCCCGCCCAGGATCCGGATTGCGAGCGGCGAGGACTCCATGCGCCAGCCCGTGAGCAGCCAGGGGATCAGCCCGGCGACGACGCCGGGCGCGAGCACCAGGAATGCGGCGCTGCCCGCCGCGGCGGCGGTCCTACGTGACCGATGCCGGCTCGCGGGCAAAGCGGGCGATCAGCTCGGCGAGTTGCTCGGGCTGGTCCTCGGAGACGAAGGTGTAGGAGTCCTCGATCCGCTCCAGGGTCGCGCCATTGATGGTGGCGGCGAGCCTCTCCGCGTACGCGATCTTGAAGAAGCGGTCCTCGACCGCCCAGGCGAGCACGGCCGGGCGATCGAACTTGCGGAGCTTCTCGGCGGCCTCGATCGTGTAGCGGGGGTCGATGCCACGCAGGACCTTGGCGGTGTCGCGGCGGATCGCCCTGTCCGTGAGGAAGGGCTCCACCCACTCGCGGGTCGGTGCGTCGTCGAAGTCGCGCTTGATCAGCCAGCCGAACGCGTTCGGGAGGCGGCGCAGCGGCGCGAACCGCATGCCCTGCATCACCCCGTTGAGCACGGGCGGGACGCGCGCCGCCCACTGCAGCGGGCGGAACGCCGGCGGCAG
The DNA here is from genome assembly GCA_046732465.1 of Actinomycetota bacterium. GTDB lineage: Bacteria > Actinomycetota > Thermoleophilia > Solirubrobacterales > 70-9 > DASUPK01. The sequence goes on along the minus strand of JBKPND010000100.1, from coordinate 19,416 downwards.
GAAGTTGTCGAACGCGTCGCAATTCGTGAGAACCAGACGCCCGATCCGCTCCGGGTGATTGGCCGCCGTGATCTGCGAGATCGCGCCCCCCGTGTCGTTGGCGACCAGGACGACGTCCTCGAGCTCCAGGGTCTCGAGGAAGTCTGCGATCAGGCGCGCCAGGCCGGGGGGCGAGAGGTCGGCGTCCGGGTTCATCGGCGCGCGGTGCGACCCGAGCGGCAGGTCGGGGACGATGCAGCGGAAGCCGTCCGCGAGGAGCGGCGTCACCTTGCGCCAGAGCCGGCCGTCGACCAGGAGGCCGTGGACGAAGACGATCGGCGGGCCCTCTCCCGACTCGCGGTAGCTGATCGTTCCCTGCGGGAGCTTCGCCTCGCTCATGTCGGCCTCCTCAGGCTACGGATTTGCGAACGGAGGAAACGAGGCCAGGCCCGCGGGCTTGCCGCGACGGCCTTCAGCAGCGGGGAGGGGTCCAGATAGGCGACCCGCTCGTACGCCTTGCCGTCGCGGAGCTTGATCCGGTCGCAGGTGTGCATCGTGAAGGCCCGCCTGCCCACCGTCCCCTCCAAGCGAAGCTCGATGTACACGACGTCGCCCGAGGGCGCCCAGTTCTCGACCGTGCCGTGCAGGTCGGGCACCAGCTCGAAGATCGGGCGGGCGAACTCCTCGCGGAACGCCTTACGTCCGACCGTGGGCCGGAGGTTCGGTTGGATCATCCGCACCTCCGGGTCGAACCAGGGATCGAAGTGGTCGCAGAACGTGTCGGTGTCGACCGGGTTCGCCCAGCCGTCCGCGAACATCGCGACCCACGCTGCCGCGTCGCCGGACTGCTGCTCGGTTGTGTCCCTGATCGCCGTTGCCGTTCCGTTTCCATCGGCCTCCATCACTCGCCCCCCAGCTGACGCTGCATCGCGAGCGAGTCGATGTAGGTCTGCTTGCTGGCCACGAGCCCGTCGCGGACCTCGATCACGTCGACGCAGTCGACCTCGACCCGGGCGCCGCTGTCGCCGAGGGCCTCGCCGTCCACCTCGATCGGCTGCGCGACGGTGCCGCTCATCACCGACTCGAGCACCCAATGGTCTTCGCTGACGTGCAGCGCGCGCTCGGCGAAGTTGATGTCGGGGAGAAGGGCCAGGTAGCCGGCGAACGCCTCGCGTACGGCCTGCTTGCCTTCGGCTGGGGGAGTGCCCGCTGCGTGGGCCACGAAAACGGAGTCATCGGTGTGCAGGTCCATGATCGCGTCGAGGTCCTGGCGGTTCCAGGCCTCGCCGTAGCGCTCCGCCAGCATCCGGATCGCGGTGGTCGAGTCGGTCACTGTGGTCATCGGTTCTCCTCCACGGTTCGAATTCGCATACAGACTGTATGCATATCACCTACAGGCTGTATGTCAATGTGAGCGGGGCCACACTGGGGAGGCGCTCCAATCCGCCGCCGGTGGTGTTCCCATGCGTGGCTAGACTTGACCGAGATGAAGACAGACATCCATCCCGAATACGTCCTCTCGCACGTCCACTGCTCGTGCGGGAACGACTTCTACACACGCTCCACGAAGCCCGAGCTGCACGTGGAGATCTGCTCGCAGTGCCATCCCTTCTACACGGGCAAGCAGAAGCTGGTTGACACTGGCGGCCGCGTCGAGCGGTTCCGTCGCCGCGCGGCGAAGCGTCAGCGAGGGGAGTAGGCGCATCCGATGGAGGCGGGAGGGGCGAACGGCGCCTCGGGCGACGGCGCGCCTCGCGTCCTCCAGGACGATGCCGCACAGGGCAATGGCGCCTCAGGGCGCCCGTTGCCGCGCGCTCAGTCCGAGCGGATGCCCGATGGCAAGCCCGTTGCCGTAGGCGACGCGCCCGTCGGGGGCCAGGCGGTCCTCGAGGGCGTGATGATGCGGGGCATCTCGGTCTGGGCGGTCGCCTGCCGTACCCCGGAGGGGCGCATCGACGTCACCACCGAGCCGATCGTCTCCTGGGCGAAGCGCAGCCGGATCTGGCGCCTGCCGGTGATCCGCGGCGTGGTCGCGCTGGCCGAGTCTCTGAAGATCGGCTTCAGGGCGCTCGCCATCTCGGCCAACAAGCAGCTCGCCGACGGCGAAGAGGAGGAGGAGATCGGCGGCTTCACCTGGGGCCTGACGATCTTCTTCTCGCTGCTGCTCGCGGTCGGGCTCTTCTTCGTCATCCCGGTCGGGGCAACCAGCCTGATTAAGGACTGGCTCGGCTCGGCGCTCCTCTTCTGGCTGGTCGAGGGGGTGCTGCGCACGGCGATCTTCATCGGCTACATCGCGGCGATCAGCCGGCTGCCCGACCTGCGCCGCGTGTTCCAGTACCACGGGGCTGAGCACAAGACGATCTCGACCTTCGAGGCGGGCGACCAGCTCACCCCGGCGAACGCCAGGCAGTACTCCCGCCTGCATCCGCGCTGCGGGACCAGCTTCCTGCTGATCGTGATGGTGCTGGCGATCTTCGTCTTCGCGCCGATCGGGCTGCCCGCCTGGTACTGGCTGGTCCTCTCCCGGATCCTCGGCATCCCGCTGATCGCCGGGCTCTCCTACGAGGTGATCAAGTGGGCGGGCAAGCACCGCAACAAGCGCTGGGTCCGCGCGGTGATGTGGCCCGGGCTGATGCTCCAGAACCTGACCACGCGCGAGCCCGACGACGACCAGCTCGAGGTCGCAATCGCCTCCCTCGAGGCCGTCCTTGCAGTCGAGGACCCGTACGAGGCAAAGCGCGACCAGACGATCGAGATCGTGGCGTAGGGGGCTGTCCGGAATTCGGTGCCTATTTGGCCCCCAACTCCGGACACCCCAATAGATCGCGAAGTTCTTCGAGCATCCAAGCGGGGTCCTCGAAGACGTCGCGCCAGGCGTAGCGCCGGAACTCATCGCCTCGGCTGCGCGCCTCCCTCTCTCGGAGTAGGTCCTTGTCCCACGCATGCCGGGACCCGTGGTACCGGTAGCTGTCCAGCTCGACGCTCAACCGCTGCTCTGGCCACCGGCAGTCCACACGGTGCCTGCCCGCCACCTTGTTGGTGATTGGGAGAGGGATGCGCGCATCCCGAAGGAGCTCGAGAAAACGTGACTCGAGCTTGCTGAGCGTGACGCGGACGTCGCCGTGCAGCACCCGCTCGAGCTTCTTTCGCCCCAGCGCATTCGGGAGACGATTGAGAACGGCGCTGACCTGCTTCGGTGTCGTGCGGTAGAGGACACCCGCTTCGTGGCAGGCCCGAGCGAGCGCAGGCTCGGGCAATGAAGAAGCCAGATCCACAAGGGTGCGCGGGACTGACGTCACGGGAATGCCTCGTGTGATCACAGCTCTTGGAAGCTCGCTGCGGCGTACGCGGCGTACGCGGACACCCTTGACGTGCCGGTCTTTGGGAGTCAGAGCTTCTGGCTGGGAGGAGAGCCCTTGATCAGTCGCCACAGGTGTGCCGCGGCTCGGCCGGCCAGGAGTGCATCGTCGCCGCATGCCTTGACCGCGCGAGGTAACGGGCTTCGAGACTCGGGGCGTGGTGACCAACCCGGTAAACCCCTCGATGAATGGGCAACAGTAGGCCTCTCTCCCTGCGCCGCTTGATCTCATCCGTTGTGAGTCCCGCATTCAGGAGCTCGGACCGGGTGACGACACCGTGCGCCCTGCTCGCCAGCTCGCGGATGATCTGGTCGGCTGTCCGGACTTCGGGGCCTATATCGCCCTCAACTCCGGTACACCCTCCGATTCATCCCCCCTTCATTGCCGGTTTTCGTCCTGACGCCGCCTCGCGTCACACTTAGGGCGTGATTCAGGACCTCGTTGACCAGATCCAGGGCCGCTTCGCAGAGCTCGAGCGGCAGATGTCGGACCCCGAGGTGATCGCCGACCGGGAGCGCTACGCCGAGGTCGGACGCGAGTACCGCGAGCTTCAGCCCGCGCACGAGCTGGCGCGCGAGTGGCTCACGCTCAAGGACGACCTCGAGGGCGCGCGCGAGCTGCTCGCCGAGGATGGCGACGACCCCGAGCTCAAGAAGGTGATGGCCGACGCCCCGGGACGGCTCGAGGAGCTCGCCGAGGAGATCCGCCTGGCGATGGTCGAGCGCGACCCGAACGACGACAAGAACGTGATCGTCGAGATCAGGGCGGGGACCGGCGGGGACGAGGCCGCACTGTTCGCGGGCGACCTCTAGAAGATGCTCACGCGCTACGCCGAGCGCCGCGGGTTCTCGGTCGAGCCGCTCTCCCAGTCGCCCGCCGAGGTCGGCGGCTTCAAGGAGGTCACGTTCTCGGTCAAGGGCGACGCCGCCTACTCCATCTTCAAGTACGAGGGCGGCACCCACCGCGTGCAGCGGGTCCCGAAGACCGAGTCCCAGGGGCGCATCCACACCTCCACCGCCACGGTCGCGGTCCTGCCCGAGGCGGAGGAGGTCGATGTCCAGATCGACCCCAACGACCTGCAGATCGACGTCTATCGCTCATCCGGCCCTGGCGGCCAGTCCGTCAACACCACCGATTCGGCCGTCCGCATCACCCACACGCCGACCGGCGTCGTCGTCTCGATGCAGGACGAGAAGTCCCAGCTCCAGAACCGGGAGAAGGCGATGCGCGTCTTGCGCGCCCGCCTGCTCGAGCGCGAGATCGCCGAACAGCAGGCGAAGATCGCCTCCGAGCGCCGCGCCCAGGTGGGCACCGGCGAGCGCTCCGAGAAGATCCGCACCTACAACTTCCCCCAGGACCGCGTCACCGACCATCGCGTGAAGCTGACGGTCAGCGGGGTGGACCGCGTGCTGAACGGGGAGCTCGACGAGTTCACGGACGCGCTCTCCTCCGAGGAGAAGCGCCGCCGGCTCGAGACCCAGACGGCGGAAACCGCCTGATCCAGTGGTCGGCGACGCCGAGATTGCCTGACCAGTGCCGGGCAACTCCGTCCGCGATGCACTCGGGGCGTCCGTCGACGCCCTTGAGGCCGCCGGCTGCGAGACGGCCCGGCTCGACGCCGAGCTGCTCCTGGCGCAGGCCACCGGCTGGGACCGCGCCCGCCTGTCCGCCGAGCCCGACGCACGGCTGCCGGTGGGAGCCTCGCGCGAGTTCGGCGAGATGGTCCGGCGGCGCGTCCGGCGCGAGCCGGTCGCCTACATCCTCGGACGCAAGGGATTCCGCCGCATCGAGCTGCTGGTCGATCGCAGGGTGCTGATCCCGAGGCCGGAGACCGAGATGCTGGTCGAACTCGCGGTCGAGCTCGAGCCCTCGCGCGTCCTGGACGTCGGCACCGGCAGCGGCGCGATCGCTCTCGCTGTTGCCGACGAGCTCGAAGTGGCGCGGGTGACCGCCATCGACACCTCCTTCGATGCGGTCCGCGTCGCGCAGGCCAACACCGAGAGGCTCGCCCTGACCGATCGGGTGGACGTGGTCCTCCGGGGGCCGAGCTCGCTCATGGGCGCAGAAGCCGACGGGCCGTCGTTTGACCTCCTCCTCGCCAACCTCCCCTACGTGAGCGAGGAGGAATGGAACGATCTGGCGCCCGAGATCCGCGAGTACGAGCCGCGCGACGCGCTGGTCCCGGGCCCAACCGGCCTCGAAGCGATCGAGGCCCTCGCCGAGGAGCTGCTGGGCCTCGCGCCGAGACCTCCCGTCGTCGCGCTGGAGATCGGCGCCGGCCAGGCGGAGGCCGCCTCGAGGCTGATCCGAGCAGCCGGGTATGACGATGTCGATATCCGGCCCGATCTCGGCGGCCACGACCGGGTAGTCATAGGGCGATGACCGAGATCGTCTCGATCGAGCACGGCGGTCCCGATGCCGCCCGAACCGCCCTCGAGCGCTGCGTCGGCGCCGGTGGCGTCGCGATCTTCCCGGCCGACACCCTCTACGGCCTGGCGTGCGATCCGCTCAATGCGGAAGCGGTGAAGCGCATCCACTCGATCAAGGGTCGCGACGAGGGCAGGCCGTCGGCGGTCATGTACTTCTCGCCCCTGGCGATGCGAGAGCTCGTCTCCGGCCTCGGACCGCGCTCGCGCCAGGCAGTGTCGGAACTGCTGCCAGGGCCGGTGACCCTCGTGCTCCCCAACCCGGAGCGCCGCTATCCGCTGGCCTCCCGCGACGTTCCCGACACGCTCGGCGTCCGCCTGATCGCGGGTCCGCTGGCTGGCGCGATGATCCCCATCTTCCAGACGAGCGCGAACATCAGTGATCAGGACGCGCCGCGGAGCTTCGAGGAGATCGACGAGCGGGTCCTGTCCGCCGCCGACCTCGCAATCGACGGCGGCGAGCTGATCGGCGCGCCCTCAACCGTTGTCGACCTGAGCAGGTTCGACTCCGACGGGCGCTGGGAGGTCCTCCGGGAGGGGGCTCTGCCGCGCGGCGCGATCGACCACGTACTGGGCGACACCGCGGCCGACTAGGAGGCCGCCTCCCGGGCCGCGCGCTCGGCCTCCTCGTGGCTGGTGTAGGCCCAGCCGCGCTGAAAGTGCTCGCCCTTCGGCTCGACGACCCAGCCCACCTCGGTGCTCACCTGCGCGCCGCTGCCGCGGCCCCTGGCGGTCATCCGGCCGAGCACGAGCAACCGGTCGCCGACCTGGCGGTACTGCTCGAGCTCGACCTGCATCTCCTCGAACATCTCATCGACGTCCTCGAACCAGGCCCGCATGCCGTTGTGCCCGTGGTAGCCGGGATCGCCCTCGACCCGCGCGGTGAGGAACGGATGCCACTCGCAGTCGGGATTCCAGACCGTGACCCAGGCGTCCGGGTCGCGGCGGTTGTAGGCGTCGCGCAGCTGCTCGAGCAACGCCTGAGGGTCGGCCATCGTCACGCGACCTCGGCCGCCGCGAGCGCTTCGTCGACGGTCTCGAAGAGCTCCACCCCGATCGCCTTGCCGTCGCGAAGCGTCCACACCATCACGGCTTCCTGGCCGAAATCGAGGCCCGTCGTCTTGCCGCGTGCCCGCAGGGTGAACTGGACGACGACCTTCTCTCCGACCTGTTGCTCGAACCCGTGCGCGTCCCAGCGGATGTCGTCCATCACCTCGTAGAAGGAGTTGAACCAGCGGCGGATTCCGTCGTGACCTCGATAGGTATCGGGCTCCGAGGCGAGGTTGGGGGGCGTCGTCGCCTCGAACTCGGGATGGATGTAGGGAATGATCCCCTCGACCCCGTCCGCGTTGAACGCCGCAAAGCCCCTGCGGATGATCTCGAGATTCTCGTTTGACACGGGCTCCGTCAGCGTAGGGCGGCTCAGGACGCCGCCGCAACCGCACTCCGGATGAAAAGCTCGCGGGCCCGCTTGCGCTCCGGTGTCACCCCGCGCTCGATCCGCTCGAGCGTCATGCCCTGCATGCCCGCGATCACCATCACGGTCAGCACGCGGGCCCTGGCCGGAGTCAGGCCGTCGCTCGCCTCGGTGAGCAGGCGGACCAGGACCTCCCGCCACTGCGCGTTCACCTCGGCGATCGTCCGCCGGATCTCCGGCTCGACCACCGAGACGGCCGCGAGGTCGAAGTAGAGGCGAGCGACCCGCTCGTCCTCGTCGAGGACCCGCTCGACCCCGGCGTCGACTCCGCGAACCACCGCCTCGACCGTGCCGGCTCCATCGACCGCATCGAGCACCTCGTCGGTGATCATCTGGGCGATCGACACCCCCGCCGCCTGCACCAGGCCCTGCTTGGAGCCGTAGTGGTAGGCGACAAGCGGCTTCGACTCGCCGGCGCGGGCGGCGACCTTGGCCATCGTCAGCCCGGCGTAGCCGTCCGACTTCAGCACCTCGATCGCGGCCTCCAGGATGCGCTCACGCGCGCCAGTCGACGGCCGGCCTCGCCGGGCCGGCGTGGTTGTGGCCGCGGCTTCCATCTAGGCGGTGGCCAGCATCGCCGGATCGAGGCCCATCGCCGCCAGCTTCTTCTGCAGCGACTTCGCGGCGTAGGCGAAGATCTCGGACGAGTGGTAGAAGGGCGTCTGGAAGTTGTACGGGTCGTCGACCCACGGCGGGACGAAGACGAGGGTGGCGACCGGCAGGCACTCCTTCAGGGTGTCCTCCACGATCCTCGCGTTCGCCTTGTCTTCCTTGATCGCGTCGGCGAGGAACTTGACGCCGAAGCCGACGTGGCGCGACTCGTCCCGGTTGACCGCCGTGAAGCCGGCCGTGAAGCCCGGGAACCAGCCGCGCTCCCGCATCGACTTGATCATGAACCGGGCGGCCGAGAGCGCGAGCATCCCCTCGATCACGATCATGTAGACGGTCACCCCGCGGACCAGCGACGGGAAGTCGCTCGGATCCTTGCGAAGGTCCTCGGCGCACTCGTGGAGAATGCCGTTGAAGAGCGTCTCCCAGTCGTCGTTCACGACGTAGCGCTGCTTGTCGATCATCTCGCCCAGGCTTCCGGCCTCGATGCCGAAGACCTCGCGGTAGAAGCCGTTCCAGAAGACGGTGTGCTTCGCCTCGTCTGAGATCTGCGTGGTGAGGAAGACCTTCGCCTCGTGGCTGGGCGCGGCGAGCGCGAAGGGGAGCAACTCGAGCGTCACCCGCTCCTCTCCCAGGAAGAACTCCGAGAAGCCGAACTCGAGAAACCTGCGCTCCTCGTCGGTGAACATGTCCGGGTCGGCCCACTGCTTGATGTCCTCGGTGAAGTCGAAGTCCTCGGTGGACCAGTGCTGGCGCTGCCAGCGCATGAAGAGCTTCTCGTAGGAGGGGGCGGCCTCGACGATCTTGTCGAGCCCGGCCATCACCTTGTCGATGTCGCCGTCGAGCAGGACCGAGAGGGCCTCGTCCTCGGTGTGGAGTTCCCCGTTGGTCGTTGCGGTCGCGTCGGTCATGTCTCCTCCTGTGGTGGAAGCGGTTTGGGTCCGCGCGCATTATTGACCACTCGTTCAATAAATGTCAAGTCCGGGAGCGGCTGTATCGTGGCCGGGCGATGAGCGACCTCCCCGACGACTTCCAGACCGCCCACCTCTCCGAGGTCGATCCCGACATCCAGCGGGTCCTCGACGGCGAGCTCGGCCGCCAGCAGGGGACGCTGGAGATGATCGCCTCCGAGAACTTCGTCCCGCAGGCCGTCCTCGACGCCGCCGGCTCGGTGCTCACCAACAAGTACGCCGAGGGCTATCCGGGGAAGCGCTACTACGGGGGCTGCGAGTGGGTGGACATTGCCGAGGAGCTCGCCATCGACCGCGCCAAGGAGATCTTCGGAGCGGAGCATGCCAACGTCCAGCCGCACGCCGGCGCCCAGGCCAACAACGCCGCCTACATGGCGCTGCTCGACCCCGGCGACACGATCATGGGGATGGCCCTCGATCACGGCGGACATCTCACCCACGGGATGAAGCTCAACGTCTCGGGCAAGCTCTACGAGGTCGTCGCCTACCACGTGCGCCGCGAGGACAGGCTCGTCGACATGGACGAGGTCGCCTCGCTGGCGGAGGAGCACAAGCCGAAGGTGATCGTCGCGGGCTGGTCCGCCTATCCGCGCCACCTCGATTTCGCGGCGTTCCGCGAGATCGCGGACTCGGTGGGGGCGAAGCTGATGGTCGACATGGCGCACTTCGCCGGCCTGGTCGCCGCCGGCGAGCATCCGAGCCCGGTGCCGCACGCCGACGTGACGACGACGACGATCCACAAGACCCTCTGTGGGCCGCGCAGCGGGATGATCCTCTGCAAGGAGGAGCTGGCTGCCGACATCAACCGCGCGGTCTTCCCGGGCCAGCAGGGCGGGCCGCTGATGCACATCGTCGCCGCCAAAGCGGTGGCGCTGAAGATCGCCCAGAGCGATCAGTTCAGGGAGCGCCAGCGCCAGACGATCGCGAACGCCCAGGCCTTCGCCGACGAGCTGATCGCCGGCGGCATCGACGTGCTCACGGGCGGCACCGACGTCCACCTCGTGCTCGTCGACCTGACGAACACCGGCCTCGACGGCAAGACGGCTGAGGATCGCCTCGAGGAGGTCGGGATCACCGTCAACCGCAACGCGATCCCCTTCGACGAGCGCCCGCCCATGAACCCCTCGGGCCTGCGGATCGGGACGCCGGCGCTGACGACCCGCGGCCTGGTCGAGGACGACCTGCGCGACATCGCCAGAGTGATCGCGGTGGCGCTCTCCGACGACTTCGACTCGCAGAAGGACTCGCTCCTGGAGCGCTCCCGGGCGCTGATGGAGCGGTATCCCCTCTATCCGCAGCTTTCAGCAGCAGCTGTGTAACCAGACCCGATGAGGATCTGGGCCGACATGAGCGGGCCGGCGCATGTCCTCGTGCTCCGGCCGATCATCGAGCGCCTGCGGGCGCAGGGCCACGAGGTGCTGATCACGGCCCGGGTGTACACGCAGACCCTCGAGCTGCTCGAGCTCCATGGGATGGACTACACGCTGATCGGCCGGCACGGAGGGGCCTCTCGGGTGAGCAAGCTGATCCGGCTGATTCAGCGGACCACCGGCATGCGCAGGTTCGGGAGGGACAAGGGCTTCGATCTGGCGATCGCGCACGGCTCCAACGACATCGCGATCGCCTCGCGCATGCTCGGAATCCCCGAGGCGAACATGCACGACTACGAGTTCGCGGTCCTTCAGCACCACGTCGGCTGCCGGCTCGCCAAGCGCGTGATCTTCCCGGACTCGGTGCCGCCCGAGCGGCTGAAGCGGTTCGGCGTCACCCCCGAGAAGCTCTTCCAGTACCCCGGGATCAAGGAGGAGTACTACCTCTCGGACTTCGAGGTCGACGAGGGCGCGCTCGAGAAGCTCGGCGTCGATGTGAGCCGCGTCGTCGTCGTGGTTCGCCCGCCGCCCGACGTCTCGCTCTATCACCGCCGCTCGAATCCGCTCTTTCCGCAGGTGCTCGCGCGAGTAGGCTCTGAGCCGGGCGTCCATGCGGTCGTCTTGCCGCGGACCGAGGAGCAGCGGAACTACGTCAAGGAGCTTGCCCTGCCGTCCCTGATCGTTCCCGATCACGCAGTGGAGGCGCAGAGCCTGGTGGCCCTCGCAGACCTGGTGGTCTCCGCCGGTGGGACCATGAACCGTGAGGCGGTCGCGCTTGGCACTCCCGTCTACACGACCTACGGCGGGCGGCTTGGCGGCGTCGACGAGGCGCTCATTCGCTCCAACCGGCTCCGGCCGCTGACCGACCCGCGGGCGCTCGAGCTCGAGAAGAAGAGCGCTCAGGGCGAGCAGGTCAGGCGTGACCCGGAGCTGCTCGTGGACCTGATGCTCGGTGCGGCGGAACCGAATGGCCGTCGCGACTGAACAGCCGCCCTCGCTGGCCGAGCAGTACTCCGTGATGGCCTCCGAGGCGTTCGCGCCGCGCCGCGTGGACATCGCTCTGCGGGGACTCGACCTCATGATCGCCGGCACGGCGCTGCTTTTGCTCTCGCCGCTCCTCGGCCTGCTCGCCCTCGCGACCCTGCTCACCTCCGGCACGCCGGTGCTCTACCGCGGCGAGCGGGTGGGACGGGCCGGCCGAATCTTCACGATGTACAAGCTGCGGACTCTCCGACGCGGCTCGGAGGAGCGCCTCGGCAACGTCTACGGCGAGGAGCTCAGCCGTCGAACCGCGCAGGAGGTGACCCTGGTCGGCAAGGCGGCGCGGCTGACGCACATCGACGAGGTGCCGCAGCTGTTCAACGTGCTTCGGGGCGACATGAGCATGGTCGGCCCGCGGCCGGTGCGGCCGGCGTTCTTCTACCGACTGGTCGAGGAGGTCCCGCAGTACTGGCAGCGCCTCGTCGTCCGGCCGGGCGTAACCGGCTTCGCCCAGACCAGGATCACCCGCGAGGACTCCTGGGAGGACAAGCTGATCCACGACCTCGAGTACATCGCCGACCGCTCGATCCGCCTTTACCTACGGGTGCTCGGCGCGACCATGGCGAGGATCATCCGTCTCACCCTGAGCGGCAGGAACCGGTAGCCGACCTACGGCGGGACACGGGGGCACCCGTGTATCAATCGTGTAATAGGCTCTGTTCCGCCATGGAGGAGCGGATCGGGATGCCCCGCAGGTTCGCACTGGCGATTGGACTCGTGCTTGCGCTGGTCTGCCTCTGTGCGCCCTCGGCCCTCGCGGGCAAGAAGCCCAAGAAGGTCAAGGACACGACCACCTGGCTCTGCAAGCCGGGCATACCCAACAACCCGTGCGAGCCGGGCTTCGATACGACGCTGCTCTCGCCGACGGGTCAGATCACCGGGACCCAGTCCCACAAGCCGGATCGCAAGCGGAAGTTCGACTGCTTCTACGTCTATCCGACGGTCAGCGACGACAAGAGCGTCAACTCGGATCTCTCGATTGATCCGGAGGAGCGCTCGATCGCGCTCTATCAGGCCGCCCGCTACGGACTGCACTGCCGGGTCTTCGCCCCGATGTACCGGCAGGTGACGCTGCAGGGGATCTTCGGCAGCTCGATCCCGCCCGAGGCTCGGCAGCTCGCCTACGACGACGTGCTGGCCGCCTGGAAGACCTACCTCCGCAAGTACAACCAGGGCCGCGGCGTCGTCCTGATCGGCCACTCGCAGGGCACCTTCGTGCTTCGCGAGCTGATCCACCAGGTCGTCGACCCGAAGAAGAAGGTGAGGAAACGGCTGATCTCGGCGATCCTGCTCGGCGGCAACGTGACCGTGGCCTCGGGTCGCACCGTCGGCGGCGACTTCAAGAACATCCCGGGCTGCAGCAGGGCGAAGCAGTTCGGTTGCGTGATCGCCTTCTCGACCTTCAACGCTCCGGTGCCGCCCGACTCGAGGTTCGGCCGCCCCAGCACGTTCGTCCCCGAGCTGCCGGCGACCGGCGACGTGCTCTGCACGAACCCGGCGGCGCTCCGCGGCGGCTCCGGTCAGCTGACCTCCGTCTTCCCGACCCAGCCGTTCGCCCCCGGCACGACGATCGGCGCGGCGACTCTGGCCGTCGGCGTGCCCCTGCCGACCGGGGCGACCACCCCGTGGTTCCAGGTCCAGGGCTACACCGGCGCGTGCGACGCATCCAACAACGCGCATGTTCTCCAGATCAGCCCGGTCGGCGGGGCCCCGAACCTCAATCCGGTGCCCGATGCGACCTGGGGCCTGCACCTGGTCGACGCGAACATCGCGCTCGGCAACCTCACCGACGACACCGCCGTCGAGGCCAAGGCCTGGCTCAAGGCGAACACCAAGCCGAAGAAGAAGCAGAAGAAGCACTAGCCGAGGCGCGCTCGCCCTCCCGCGAGTGATCCCACCCTCTCTCTACTCTTCGCGCATGTGCGGGATATGCGGCCTCGTAAGCCTGGACGGGGCCACCGCCCCGGATCCTGCGGCCCTGGCCGCGATGAACGAGACGCTGGTCCACCGCGGCCCGGACTCGGACGGCTCGCTGATCGACGGCCCTTGCGGGCTCGCGATGCGCCGGCTCTCGATCATCGATCTCGCTGGCGGCGATCAGCCGATCTCAAACGAGGACGGGCGGATCCAGGTGGTCCAGAACGGCGAGATCTACAACTACCGCGAGCTGATGGACGAGCTCCGAGGCCGGGGGCACACCTTCTCCACTCATTGCGACACCGAGGTCCTCGTCCACCTCTACGAAGAGCGAGGCCCGGCCTTCGTCGAGGCACTCCGGGGGATGTTCGCGATCGCCATCTGGGACGCCCGCCACGGCCGCCTCGTGCTGGCGCGTGACCGTTTCGGGATCAAGCCCCTCTACTACCGCGCCGCCGGCGGGCAGCTCTCCTTCGCCTCCGAGCTCAAGGCGCTGATTCGCCAGCCGGGCTTCTCGCGCGAGATCGACCCAGAGGCGCTCGAGGCGTTCCTCGCCTTCAACTCGATCCCGGCGCCGCTCACCATCTTCAGCGAGGCGCGAAAGCTGCCGGCCGGACACACGCTGGTGGCCGAGGGGGGAGAGGTCGAGCTGCATCGCTACGCCAGGCCCGAACCGGTCCCGGCGGATCAGGTGCGCACCGAGAGTGAGGAGGCGCTTGCCGAGGAGCTGCGGGGACGGCTGCGGGACTCGGTGCGGGCGCACCTGGTCTCGGACGTGCCCGTCGGCGTGCTGCTCTCGGGAGGAATCGACTCGGCGGCCCTGACGGCGCTCGCGGCGGGGGAGAGCGGCTATCGGGTCAGCACCTTCTCGATCGGGTTCGAGGAGCAGTCGTTCGACGAGCTCGAGCTGGCCCGCCTGGTGGCCAAGCGCTACGGCACCGACCATCACGAGCTCGTCCTGCGCCCGGACGCCGTCGACCTGCTGCCCCGCCTGGTCGAAGCCTTCGACGAGCCGTTCGGGGACTCCTCGGCGCTCCCCACCTACCTCGTCTCGCAGCTGGCCTCGGACACCGTGAAGGTGGTCCTCTCGGGCGAGGGCGGCGACGAGCTCTTCGGCGGCTACTACACCTACGTCGCCGACCGGCTCGCCCCGCGGGTGGGCCGGGCCGCGCCGCTCCTGCGCCCCCTGGTCGAGCGCCTGCCGAGCTCCTCTCAGAGGGTGAGCTTCGACTACAAGGCCAAGCGCTTCGTACGCGGCGCGCACCTGCCGCCGGTCGAGCGCCACCACGCCTGGAAGGAGATTTTCTCGGCCGACGCGCAGGACGAGCTGCTCAGCTCGCCGCGGACGACCGATCCGATCGACGTCTACCGGGCCCGCTACGCGGAGACCGAGGGCGCCCAGGAGCTGGCCCGCCTGCAGGACCTCGACCTCGGGATCTACCTGGTCGACGACCTGTTGGTGAAGACCGACCGGGCCAGCATGGCCCACTCCCTCGAGGCGCGCGTGCCCTTCCTCGACCCGGTCGTCGCTGAGCTCGCCCTCGCCCTGGAGACGAAGCAGAAGGTGCGCGGCTTCTCCAAGAAGCGGCTGCTCCGGCGGGCCGCGGCGCCGCTGCTGCCCCGAGAGATCATCCGCGGCCGCAAGCGGGGCTTCTCGATCCCGGTCGCGGCCTGGCTCCGCGGCGATCTCGGCCCATTCGCCCGGGATGTCCTCTCGCCCGAGACGGTCGAGCGCCAGGGCTATCTCGATCCCGGCGCCGTGTCGCGCGTCCTGGACGATCACATCTCCGGCCGGGAGGACCTCAGCCGGCAGATCTGGGGTCTTCTCAACTTCACCCTCTGGTTCGACCGCTATGCCCGCGAGCCGGCCGTGGCGGGAGAGGCTGCCGGGAGGGCCTGATGCCCGACACGATCGACGCCCTGTTCGGGTTCATCTTCGCCGGCGCCGCGGTCTGGGCGCTGGTGCCGGCGACCGAGTCGCTGGCCCGCGGGATCGGGGCGATGGACGTCCCCAACGAGCGCAGCCTGCATGAGGTCCCCACGCCGAAGCTCGGCGGGATCGCGGTACTGGTGGCGGTGCTGATCGGGGGCACGATCTTCCTGCCGTGGGATCAGGAGACGCGCTCGATCCTGGCCGGCGCGATCGTGATCACGGCGGTGGGGGTGATCGACGACCTGGTCGACCTGCCCGCCGGCCTCAAGCTGCTCGGCCAGATCGGAGCGGCGATCATCCCGGTCGCCTCGGGGGTCACCGTCGACACCTTCACCCTGCCGTTCCTCGGCCGCGTCGACCCCGCGTCCGTCCAGCTGTTCGATCCCCCGGGGATCGGGGCCATCGATCTCGGGCAGGTGCTGACCGTGTTCGGGATCGTGGCGGTCGCGAACGTGATCAACCTGATCGATGGCGTCGACGGGCTCGCCGCCGGCGTCTGCCTGATCTCCGCCGCGGCGCTGTGCGTGATCGCCCTCTCGCTCGACCGCAACGCCGCCGGCGTGCTCGCGGCCGTGACCGCCGGCGCCTCGCTCGGCTTCCTGCGTCACGGCTTCCCGCCCGCGACCAGCTTCATGGGGGATACCGGCTCGAACCTGCTCGGCTACCTGATGGCCGTGATCACCGTTCAGGGAGCGCTGAAGACCAACGCGGTGGTCGCCCTCTTCTTCCCGCTCGCCATCCTGGCCGTGCCGATCCTCGACACGGGCTTCGTCGTCGCGAAGCGCGTCAAGTACGGGCGGCCGATCTACCGCGCCGACACCGAGCATTTCCACCACCGGATGGCCCGGATCGGGTTCAGCCAGCGGCGCACGATCGCCTACCTCTACGGCTGGACGCTGATCCTCGCCGGGCTCGCGCTGGCTCTCCGCTTCGTCCCCTACACGGACAACCACGGCAACTTCGACCCGCTCTGGACCGTCGTGATGGCGGCCTGTCTGGTGGCCGCGGCGGTCGCCAGCTTCCGGCTGCTCGCCGCGCTCGAGATCCTCAAGCTGCTCAAGGTGCGAAACAGGCAATGGCGACGGCGGCTCGGGCTCGCCCAGATCGCGGAGGCGCCGGTCGATCCCGAGGTGGAGGAGGGCGTCATGCGTGAGATCGAGACGGGGACGTTCGCGGTGGTCGATCCCGAGACCGGCGAGTTCACCGCCGTGGATCCGGACACCGGCGAGATGGAAGCCGTCGAGCCGGACGGCGGGGAGGGGGTCAGCCCGCCCCCACAGCCTGAGCAACCTGCTCGCGCCCGCGATACACGCGGCTCATGATCGTCCCCTGGCGGACGCCGAGCGCCTTGGCCGCCTCCGCGTAGCTCAGGCCCGCAACGTCCACCGCGGCGACGGCCTCGCGGTACGGCTGCGGGAGCTCGGCCAGGGCTGCGAGAACCTCGCCCGCCTCGAGGGCGGACTCCGGGTCTCCCGCGGAGGTTCTCGCCGCGAGCTCGTCCGGTGCCTGCTCGCCCGGGTCCACCGAGGCGCGGCGGATCCGCTCGTCACGCAGGTGGCTGTACCAGGTGTTCCTCAGCGCCTTGACGAGGTATCCGAGATCGTCATCGCGTCGCAGGAACCTCGGGCGAGAGAGGACCTTGACGTAGGTCTGCTGCACCAGCTCCTCGGCAAGATCGGGGGATCCGCACATCGCGCAGGCCGCCCGATACAGCCTGTCGATGTGGTCGCCGGCGATTTCAGGGTCAAGCCGGCGTCCCTCCCCTTGGACGAGCATCGCGGTCAGAACGGCACCGTCCCGTCGCCCTTCCAGGAAGCGAGCTTGACCAGCGTCCGATCGCCGACGTCCGACGCCGAGAGCACGCACGTCCGGCCGTCCCGCCACCAGGTGACCGCCTGCCTGTCCCCCGAGCGGAACGCGTGGAGGTTGACCCCGTTGCGCCGAGTCGGCTGCGAATCCGCCGGCGCGTGAATCCCGTCGCCGGAGACGATCGTATAGGCGATCCTCTTGCCGCCCTTCCGGTAGAAGACCGTTCGCGCCAGGCGGTCGTCGAGGCGATCCGTTCGGGTCCCGACCGCGCGCCAGCCGAACTCCCGGCTCCAATTGGGGAACGGGACTCCCTCAACCGCGGCGGCGAGCAGCTTCGGGCTTGACGGATCCCCCTGTACCGCCGCCGTTGCCGGCTGCCGGGAGAGGCTCGCCGCCTCGCGCACCGTCGGCCCGCTTTCTCCGGACGGCAGGAGCACGACCGCGATCAACGCGGCTGCGGCGGCCGCCGCAATCGGGCCGCCGATGGCCCACTTGCGACGCGGCGACCTGCGCCGCGCCTCGCGGTGGGTCGTTACCCGAGCCCGGAGGTCGGACGGCGCCTCGAGCTCCAGGCCCCGAAGGGCGGCGGCGCCTGCCAGCTGCCGCTCGAACGCGGCGCGCAGGGTGGGGGATGCGGCGAGCCGGGACTCGAGCTCCGCTCGTTCGTATCCGTCCAGCGAGCCGTCGGCGAGCCGCGCCAGGTCTCGCCTGGTGCGCTCGTCGGGCTCCGTGGTTGATGGTTCGCGGTCCATGCGTTCTCCACCGATGCAGACGCGCGAGCGCTGGATCTATTCCGAGGGCCCGCGGAATAAATACGGGCCGGAGCCGTCCTCGGGTTTGCAATCGACCCAAAGGAGCTCGCAATGCAACGCATCAAGACGCTTCGACCCACCCCAGCGCTGATCGTCGCCTTCGTCGCGCTATTCGCGGCGATGGGCGGCTTCGGCTATGCGGCGGTGAAGATGAAGCCGAACAGCGTCAAGACCAAGAACATCCGGAACGCCGCGGTCACCACGAACAAGATCGCCGACGGCGCCGTAACCACGCCCAAGCTGGCGCCCGACGCGGTCGCGCCGAACGCGAGGTACGCGGTGAACGCGATGAACGCGGCGAACGCGGACAAGCTCGGCGGCGTCGCCCCGGGCCACTGCCAGCTCGGCTGGCTGAGGGCCTCGGCGGTGATCGACACCGGGCCTCTGACCGACGCCAACCCGGACATGGACGTCACCGGCTTCGACTGCGCCAGCCGAGCGGATGACGCAATCCACATCCATCGAGACGCGGTCGGCCGCTACACGGTCACCATCGCGGGGCTTGAGTCGGGTACGGCGATCTCCGGCATCGCCGGTGGCGCCCCCAACCCGAACGCCATCTCGGCGGCCTCTCCGGTCGACGAGCAGGGCCAGACGGCCGTGAAGTCATGGGACAACGGCGTCGACCCGGCCACGGGCGTCGCGCCATTCAAGGACGGACGGGTGATCACGCTGCTCGTGTTCTGAGCACGGGCGCCCACTCCAGGAGCGGCCGCCGGTCCCGCCGGCGGCCGCTCCGCGCTGCCGGGACGCGGCGCTCGCGAAGCGCGGCCGCTAGGATTCGCCGCCCCTCCGGGCAGCTTCGGGGGGTTGATCCGGCGGTGCAGTTTGTGGCCGCCGCTCGATCCGGCGGCGGTGTTTGTGGCCGCCGTTGATACTGGGGGGCAAGGATTTCATGCGCTCGTTCGACATCGACATCACAGTTGGGGTCAGCAGTTGTCCACGCTCGCCCTAGACGGACCAGACGGGGCGTCCCGCCCATCCCGGATGGCGAACGCGCTGCGCTACCTGGATCTCGTGCTGCTCGCCGTGGCGCTGCCGGTCTTCATCGCGGCGGGCTTCCCGATGACGGGCTATCTCGCCATCGCGGGAATCTGGATCGTGATGTACGCGATCGAGCTGCTCTCGAATCGGGCGATTGCCGGAGCCGTCGAGCGGCGTGATCGCCGCGCGGCCATGGGCTGGCTCGGCGCGACCGGCCTGGCGAGAGCCTGGATCGTCGCGCTCGGGGTCCTGATCATCGGGATCGCCGCCGGCAAGGACGCTGGTCTCGCCGCTGCCGTCCTGGCGGCGATCCTGTTCACCGTTCACCTCGGCTCGCGCATTCTGCTGCGGCTGACCGAGCCCCGGGAGCCGGTCTGATGGGGGCGCGCTTCGTCGACTGGCTGAAGGGGCTCTCGTTCCTCGGCAAAGTCGGAGTCTTCATCGCCGCGTGGCTGATTCCCGCGATCGCGCTGCTGCTGATCTTCGGCAACGAGGGCAAGAACGACGAATTCCAGCCCCAGGACGAGTTCAAGCTGCACGACTGGATCCCGATCCACCTCGGCTCCGTCAACCTCTCGATCAACCGCGCGGTCCTCTATCTCATCCTCGCGAGCGCGCTGACGATCTGGGTGATGGTCTACATCGCCCGGCACATGCAGCTGAAGCCGAACCGCACGCAGGCGGCGGTCGAGGCCGCCTATGACCTGACCAAGAGCAACATCACGGGCA
>JBKPND010000099.1:0-5405 GCA_046732465.1 Actinomycetota bacterium | reverse complement strand
GGCAACAGACGATTCTTGCCCAGTGTGATTTCCGCAGACCTGTGTTGAGTGAGCGATTCGACCTCGATCCAAGTCCCGGCCTGGCCGACTATCTGGCTGGCAACCACGCACACTTCGATGAGGTTCTTCGCACGGTGGCCGGTAATGTCACCTGGCGAGGCCGCTGCCTGTGATCCCGGCGGGCACCAACGTAATCCAACCCACCCAGATGATTACCTCACGCCGCTTTGAGGAGTTGGGACTCGCCGTCACCGGCTTGCGGAGCGGGAGCGAGGGCGACTACTCGTCCTTGAACGAACGGGCATCCGCAGCTTGAATTGAGTGCGATGCCCAGGCATGTGCTCGTAACAGGAGCCGGAGGCTTCATCGGAGGCCATCTCGTCGGAGCCCTGCTCCAGGACGGGATATCGGTGCGTGCAGTCGACCTGAAGCCGCGGGAGGACTGGTATCAGCTCCATCCGGCCGCTGAGATCCTGGAGCTCGACCTGCGCCTTCTGCCCGCGGCGCAAGCGGCGGTCGAGGACGTCGATCAGGTCTTCAACCTCGCGGCCGATATGGGGGGCATGGGCTACATCGAGAGCAACAAGGCTAGCTGCATGCTCTCGGTGCTCATCAACACCCACTTGCTGCAGGCCTCGCGTGATGCGGATGTGGAGCGGTTCTTCTTCTCCTCGTCGGCGTGTGTCTACGCGGAGGGCAAACAGTTGTCGCCGGAGGTCGAGCCGCTGCGTGAAGCGGACGCCTACCCTGCGATGCCCGAGGATGGCTATGGCTGGGAGAAGCTCTTCAGCGAGCGGATGTGTCGCCACTTCACGGAGGACTTCGGTCTGGTCACCCGGGTCGCGCGCTACCACAACGTCTACGGGCCACATGGGACCTTCAAGGGCGGCCGAGAGAAGGCCCCGGCGGCGATCTGCCGGAAGGTCGCCGAGGCGAAGCTCTCCGGAAACCACCAGATCGAAGTCTGGGGCGACGGCGAGCAGACCCGGAGCTTCAGCTACATCGACGACTGTCTCCGCGGTACCCGCCTGATCATGGACTCAGACGTCACCGAGCCGATCAACCTCGGCTCGAGCGAACTGGTGACGATTAACCAACTCGTCGACATCGTCGAAGAGATCGCCGGGATCAAGGTAGAGCGCAACTACGACCTCTCCGCGCCGCAGGGCGTGCGGGGTCGCAACAGCGACAACACGCTGATCAAGGAGAGGCTCGGCTGGCAGCCGTCGATACCGTTGAGCGAGGGCCTGGCGCACACCTACCGCTGGATCCACGACCAGCTGGCGTCGCCCGTCCCAAGCTAGGCTCGGGCCCCCGCCAACGGGCGCAGGACCTCCTCGAAACGGTCGCCGAATGCCTGCGACGAGAACCGCTTCTCGGCGAAGACCCGCGCGGCGCGCGAACGCCGAGCGGCTTCTGACGGATGTGCATGCGCCTCTGCGACCGCCCGCGGGAACGAATCCGGATTTGAGCTGTCGGCGATCCATCCGCCGCCCGATTCATTCACGATGCGCGCGACTTCACCTCGCGGGTTGACGGCCGCGATCACGGGCAATCCGTGCATCATGAAGTTCATCAGCTTCGACGGAAGGTTGAACTCGGTTCCGTCGTAGCTCTGACTTACCAAGGCCAGGTTCGCCGAGCGCAGTTCGGCATCGAGGCGTTGGTCATCCACAAGCCCCAGCATCCGAACACGCTCCGAGCGCACCTGCGCCTGGACACCCGCGGCCGCCACGCCGTTCCCCGTGATTATCAGTGTAGATCCGAGCGTTGCCATTTCAGATGACCGCTCGAACGCTGCGACCAGCGGCGCGAGTCCCTGGGTATGACCGATGTTGCCCATGCTGAGAATGCGGGGAGGTTCGGCAAACCGACTGTCGTCCGGCAAGGCGGGAGGCTCGCGGGTGGCGGGGTCATAGATCAGGTCGATCTTCTCGGCCGGCACGCCGCGGGCGCGCAGGTTGTCACCGAACGCGCTCGACAGGACCACTATCCGGCTGCTGCTCCGATATGCGGCGGCCTCCAGCTTTCTGGAGCCCCGCAGTGCGAAGCTGTCCTCCTCGAGCAGACCGGCTGAGATCGCACCGTCCGGAAGCAGGTCGTGAAGCCACAAAACCCAGGGAAGACTCCGGAGCTTGGCATTGACGAGGGCCGCCGCCAGGGCGGGGAAAGAGGGGGATGTGACCAGCATTACGTCTGGTCGTCCCAGCGCGGGAATCGCCCCGAGGAGTGCCGCTGTGAAGCTTGCCTCCTGGCGCAGCCGCTGTCCGGTGCTGCCGCGCCCCACCCAAAGCGGCAATCGCAGGACCGGCACCCCGTTGCGTCGCTCTCGATAAGGACGTAGACGTCTGCCCCAGCGCGGCTCCGGGTAGTGCGGATGCGCCGCGACGACCTGCACATGCCACCCGCGTTCCTGCAGTTGATGCGCGAGAGATGTACTCACCGGGGCAATACCGGTCGGCTCCGGCTCGTAGTTGCAGCTCCAGAGCTGAAGGTGGCCCTGCACAGGCGTTACTTGTTTGAGACGGTGCGTAGCAACGGATCCGGCGAGCGGGGACTCTCACCGGTGGTCCCCAGGAACCCTTTGGCCCCGAACGCCTGCATCTTCCCGAACGAGGGAATCTTCACGTCGGATCAGCCTCCGGCACCACTCCAGCCGGGGTGGTGGTCTCCTGCCCGACCAGCTTGCGAAGGTGACCGCTCCCTGTATTTTCCTTGCCCTGCACGGGCGACAGAATAGGCTGAAGCGGAGACCTTGGCCGCACCCTGCGCGGAGTCGAAACAAGGCAGTCCCTCGAATGGAATTCGGTGTTTGAGTCGCAGGTCCAGCTGAGACTCTGGCCGAGTAGGTCAGGACAAGCCGTCCTTTGCCGACCACGGACCTCCACCGAATATGCGACCTGAGGACCGGGAGACGGCGGGTCGTGAAAGCCGCTGGGTTCCCACCGCGGGCGCCGTCGATTGGCGCGTCCTCGTAACCGGAGGGTCAGGCTTCATCGGCACGAACCTGGTGGAGAGACTGAGCACTCGGAACGTCGAGGTCATCAATTTGGATAGCCAACCGCCCCGATCATCCGAGCACATCGGACGCTGGCGCCAGGTGGACCTGCTCGACGGGGCGCAAGTGCAGCAGGCGGTCGACGAGTTTGAACCCACGCACGTCGTTCATCTCGCCGCCAGAACGGACCTGCGAGGACGCCATGTCAGCGACTACACGGCCAACACCGACGGGACCAAGCTCTTGATGGCAGCTCTTGCCGGGATGAGGTTCCCTCCTCGACTGATCGCCGCGTCCACGCGCATGGTCTGCGAGATCGGGTATCAGCCGAAGGGCGAAACCGACGTTTGCCCGCCTAACGCCTACGGTGCGAGCAAGGCGCAGATGGAAGAGGTCGTCCGGGCGGCGGCCTATCCGGGAACCTGGCTGATAGTGCGGCCCACCTCGATCTGGGGACCGTGGTTTGACGTTCCATACCGTGGCTTCTTTCTCGCTGTTGCACGAGGCCGGTATAGACATCCTGCCGGAGCAAGGGTGCTCAAGTCATTCGGCTATGTCGGAAACACGGTTGAGCAACTGATCGGCCTGTTAGCGGCCGAGCCCAGCGCCATAAAGTCCAAGGTGTTTTACCTCGCGGACTATCAGCCTCTGGAGGTGGGGGAGTGGGCGAGCGTGATCAGCGACGCGACCGGGGGTCCAGAGGTCCGGACAGCACCACTCGGTCTTCTTCGGGTGGCTGCTAGCGCGGGCAGCTTGCTGCAGCTGCTTGGTTGGAGCGAGCCTCCCCTGACTCGATTCCGACTCCGGAACCTATTGACCGAAATGACGTACGACCTCGAGCCGATTCGGAGGCACGTGCCAAGTCTGCCCTTTGGGCTGAAGTCAGGTGTGTACTGCACGGCTCGGTGGCTACGAGAGCACGGAGATCTGGAACGGGGCGCTTGACCCGCGGTGAGGGTCTTGGCGGTTGTCTGACGCCCAGTGGATCCGTGCCTTCCGGAGGGACCTTGTAGCCGGCTACTTGGTGTTGTCGTCCACGACCTGACGCAGCGTGTCGATCTGGTCGTTGACGTTCTCCTTGACCACCTGATCGAGGTCGATCTTGTTGCCGCCGCTGCTCGAGGCGAGGGCGACGATCGCCGCGACCGCCGCCGCGAGCAGCAGGATCGCGATCACGATCAGCGCGTTCCGCGCGAAGCTCGAGGCCCGGCGGCGCCCGCGCTGCTCAGGCACCGGTGCGGGCCGGCGGGGCGGGGCGGGGCGGCGCTGGGTCCGCGTACGGGGCATGTGGCGTGTGGGCGCCGTCGGCGTGTCCTCCGCGAGAACGCTCGTGGCGGCGGTCCCTTCCGGCGACTGCCCCATCAGTCCGCGGCGCAGCGCGTCCGCCAGTTCCCCCGCGGCGGCGAAGCGGCGCGACGGATCGGACTCGAGCGCGACCAGGACCGCGTCGCCGACCGCCTCCGGCACCCCCTCGCTGTAGTTGCTCGGATGAAGCGGCTGCTCGGACTGCTGTCGGACCGCGAGCTCGGCGAGCGAGGCGCCCTCGTAGGGCAGCCGGCCGGTGAGGAACTGGTAGAGCACGACGCCGAGCGAGTAGACGTCGGAGGCCGGGGTCGCCTCGTCTCCCCGCGCCTGCTCTGGCGCCAGGTAGGCGGCGGTGCCGACGACGGATCCCACCTGGGTGATCCTGGTCTGCTCACTCGCCCGGGCGATGCCGAAGTCCGCGAGCTTCACGGTCATGTCGCCTCCGCCCGCGGGGCCGCCGATGATCATCAGGTTCCCCGGCTTGACGTCGCGGTGGATGATTCCGTGGCGGTGCGCGTAGTCGAGGCCGGCACAGGCCTGGGCGCCGATCTCCACCGTCGTCTCCGGGTCGAGCTTGCCCTGCGCCTGCAGCAGCTGGGCGCCCGAGCGGCCGCGCACGTACTCCATGACGATGTAGTACTGGCCCCGATCGTTGCCCGTGTCGTAGACCTGCACGATGTTGGGGTGGACGAGCTTCGCCACCGCGAGCGCCTCGCGGCGGAAGCGGGCGACGAATCGATCGTCGTCGGAGAGGTGCTCGGCGAGGATCTTCACCGCGACCGTCCGCTCGAGGATCGTGTCGGTCGCACGGAACACGGATGACATGCCGCCGCTGCCGAGGCGGTCCTCGATCCGGTAGCGGTCGGCGATCAGCTCGCCCTTGGGGCCGCGCGGGCTCATAGTCCTCCCGGGCCGATGCCGCCGGAGGCGCCGCCGCCGCCGCCGGGCGTCGTCTGGGTCGGCGTGGTCTGCGTCTGAGTGGTCGTCGTCTGCTGAGTCTGCGTGCGGGTGGTCGTGGTGGGCTCGGTCCGCTGCGTCGTCGACTCCGTGGTCTCGGTCGGAGTGCTGGTGGTCGTCTCGGACGTCGTCGTCTCCGACCTGC
>JBKPND010000098.1:0-5120 GCA_046732465.1 Actinomycetota bacterium | reverse complement strand
CCTCTTCGGGATCGGTGATCCCGGTGATGAACTCCTCCGCCGGCTTCACCGGCGGCGGGAACTCGACCGGCTCGACGGCCACTTAGATGCCCGACCTTCTCGGCATGTGCGCGCGGGGGCGCGTGAGGGCAAGCAGATCGGTGGACGCAGGGCGCAGCCCTTGCTGGTGGCAAGGGCAAGCCCGAGAACGCCGAGATGCGAAGCTCTCACGCGTCATCCGTGCGTGCATGACGGGGAGGCCGGGCATCTCTACCCCTTCTTGGCCTTGATCGCCTCGGTGAGCTTGGGGACGATCTTGTTCAGGTCGCCCACCACCCCGAGGTCCGAGAACTCGAAGATCGGCGCGTTCTGGTCCTTGTTGATGGCCAGGATGTTCTCCGAATTCTGCATGCCGACCTTGTGCTGGATCGCCCCGGAGATCCCGAGCGCGAGATAGAGGTTCGGCGCCACGGTCTTGCCGGTCTGCCCGATCTGCGCGGCGTATGGGTACCAGCCCGCGTCGACCACCGCGCGGGTCGCCGCAACGGCGCCACCCATGGAGTCGGCCAGCTGCTCAGCGAGCTCGAAGTTCTCCTTCTTGCCCAGCCCGCGACCGCCGCCGACCAGGATGTTGGCGTCCTCGATGTTGACGTCGGCGCCGCGCTGCTCGCCGCGCGTCACCATCCTCGCCTTGGTCGACCACTCGGAGAGCTCGATCTTGACGTCCTCGACCTCGGCGGTCCCACCGGACTCGCTCGTGTCGAAGGCATTGAGCCGCCCGATGATGATTCCGGGCTCCTCGACGTAGCCGACGTCGGCGATCTGGGAGTCCTGGAGGATCGGCCGCTCGGCGACCAGCTTGCCGTCTTGGACGTTCACCTGGGTGACCTCCATCGTCACTCCGGCGTTCAGGCGGGCCGTGAGGCCGGCGCCGATCTCGAAGCCGAGCAGGCCGCCGCCGAAGAGCGCGTAGGAGAAGTCGTTGTCCTGCATCACCTTTGCCATCACGTCGACGATCGGCTGCGCCAGGCCCTCGGGTGCGTCCTTGGCGCGGTAGACCTTGGTGACTCCGTACTTGCCGAGCGAGGCGGCGGCGTCATCGGAGACCTCGCCGACCACGGCCGCGGCCGCGTCGGTGCCCAGCTCGCCGGCGAGCTTCGCCGCCTCCGAGAGGGCGCCGAGGGAGTTCTTGTTGAAGTTGCCCTCGTCGTCGTGGAGGGCGTAGACGAGAATCCCGGGCATCAGATGATCTCCTTCCGGTCAGCGTGCGACCGGGGATTCGCCCGGCCAAGCAGCTCAAGGACGCAGGCCGAAGCCTTTGGTGGTGCCAAAGGGGAGCCCGAGGACGCAGAGATGCGCAGCGCCGGGCGGATCAGCCGGGCGTGCGTTGATCGGGAGGAGGTCATCTAGATCAGCTTCCTTTCCTCGAGCCAGGCGACGATCTTCTCGACCGTCTCGTTGGTGTCCTCGTCCTCGATGATCTCGCCGGCCTCCTTCTGGGGCGGGGGCTTCAGCTCGAGGACCGCCGTGCGCGAACCGCTCTCGCCGACGCGATCGCCCTCGATCCCGACATCGCCGATCGCCTTGGTGTCGAGCGGCTTCTTCTTGGCGCCCATGATCGCCTTCAGGCTGGGATAGCGCGGTTCGTTGATCGCGTCGCCGACGCTGATCACGGCGGGCAGGTCGACCTCGACGGTGTCGTAGCCGTACTCGGCCTGGCGCTCGCAGGTGAGCTTGCCGTCGGCGACGTCCATCTTGATCACCTGCGTCAACGACGGCATCTTCAGGTGATCGGCCACGACGGCGCCGATCGTGTAGCACTCGCCGTCATCGGACTGCTGGCCGAGGAGCACCAGGTCGGGGCTCTCCGCCTCCAGCACCTTGGCGAGGGCATAGCCGGTCGCGTTGACGTCGGAGCCCTCCAGGGCGCCGTCGGTGAGGTGAACCGAGCGGTCGGCGCCGAGGGCCACCGCTTTGTGGAGGGCACGGACGGCGCTATCGGGGCCCATCGTCACCGCGACGATCTCCTCGACGTCGGAGCCGCCCTCCTTGACCTGCATCGCGGCCTCGAGGGCGTGGGTGTCGAAGGGGTTCAGGTTCTTCTCGCCTGAGCGGTCCAGGCGCTTGGTCTCCGGATCGATCCGCTTCTCGACGGCGGCATCCGGGACCTCTTTGACGAGCACTGCGATCTTCAAGTCAGGTCCTCCACGTGGACGGGGACGATGGCGGCGCGGGATGATACCGACTTCGGCTGGCTGACTGACCAGTCAATCAGCCGCAATCGCATACCTGCGCAGGGGGCGAACCCCCCGCTCAGCTCGCGAAGTGGGCAACCAGCGGCTCGTCGCCGGCGCCCGGCAGCAGCCGAAGCACCGAGACGCTGTGCGGATCGACCGGGATCCCACCGCCCGAGCTCCCCGATGCGTCGAGCTGGAACCAGCTCAGGGGGATCTGGCTGCCGTCGTCCATGACGAGCTGGGCACTGGTCAGATCGGCGCGATGCGCCGGATCGACCGTGACCACGAGCCAGTTCGGGCGCCCCTGGTAGCTGAAGACCGTGCCGGCGACGGCGCCGCCGTCGTACAGCGAATAGGCCTCGAACTCCTTCCCGTTCGCCTCCTGCAGCGTCTGGTGGTAGTGGGAGGCATCGCGGAGATCGCCGGAGACGATGCCGAGCGTGACCGCCACCGAAGCCAGCGCGGCCGCGGCGGGGGTGAGAACGAGCGCCAGACGCCGGCGACGGCGGCGCTTGGGCGGGGCCGGCAGCACCTCGCTCAGCACCTTGGACTCGAAGCCGACGGGGGGCTCCCGGTGCGGCGCGGCCAGTAGCAGCCCGTCGGCAACCTCCGAGAGCTCCTCGACCCTTCTGCGGCAGTCAGGGCAGTCGGCGAGGTGCTCGAGGGCGCGACCGCGCTCCTCGCCCTCAACGATGCCGAGGGCCAGCTCCGGCGCCAGCTCGCGGAATTCCTCACAGCGGGGGTCCATCACTCCCCCACCTCGAGCTCGTCACGAAGCTTGATCATCGCCGTCCGGATCCTGGTCTTGACGGTGCCGAGCGGCACTTCATCGAGATCGCTGATCTCACGGGCCGTCCTGCCCATGTAGGCGGCCAGCACCAGCGCGCGCCTCTGATCGTCGGGCAGGTCGGTGATCGCGGAGCGGAGTTGGTCGCGCTCGTCCGGCTGTAAGTCCGCCTCGTCCGCGGCGGACTCCTGCGAGGTGAGCGAGAGCTCCGCCGCGATCACCTCCGGGTCCACCGGGTCCAGTCGCTTCATCCGGGTCACGTCGATCGCGAGGTTGCGCGCGATCGAGAGCAGCCAGGTCGAGACGCGCCCCTTGCGCGCGTCGTAGTTGCCGGCGTGTCGGAAAACCCTCACGAACGTCTCCTGGGCGACTTCCTCCGCGATCGCCGGCTGACGAACGATCGTCAGGGCTAGGCCGTAGACGCGGCCCTGGAAGCGCCGCACGAAAGCGGCAGCCGTCCTGGGGTCGCCTGTCGCGTAACCGGCGAGCAGTGCCTCGTCGGAGGGGTCCACACCAGGAATGTACGGCGCGGAGGCCGTGCGGGATTGCGTGTCGTTGCTCACACAATCTCCACCGGCGCCAGCCGCGTAGTACTGGCCAGATGGGGCCGACACAAAGCAAAGGACCGAAGATGAATCGCAGACGCGCTCCGCTCCTCACGCTCGCCGCCGTGGCGCTGGTCGCCATCGGCGTGGCGGCGTGCGGCGGGAGCAACAACTCCTCTGACAGCGCTTCGGCGGCGGCCAACACGACCGCCGGCGGAAGCGACACCGTCTCGACGAAGTCGATCAGCGGCGTCGGGACCGTCCTGGTGGATTCCCAGGGCCAGGCGCTCTACACAAACAACCAGGACAGCGGGATGAACGTCGCGTGCACGGGCTCGTGCACCGCCATCTGGGTCCCGCTGATGGCGCCGTCGAGCGGCCAGCCCACCTCGAGCGATCAGGCAGTGCAGGCCAAGCTCGGCATGGTCAAGTCGAACGGCAGCAGCCAGGTCACCTTCGGCGGGAAGCCGCTCTACTCGTTCGTCCAGGACAGTCCCGGACAGGTGACGGGCAACGGGTTCACCGACAACTTCGGTGGCACGAGCTTCACATGGACCGTGGCCAGCACGGGACAGGCGTCCCCGAGCGCGAACGGCACGAACACCTCGAGCGGCAGCAGCTCCGGCGGCAGCAGCAGCGGCTCGAGCGGCGGCTACGGCTATTAGCTAGTTCGCGGCCGAGGCCTCTTCATGCCCGGCGACCGCCCGCTTGACGAACTCGACGATCTCGTCGGTGGGCGCGCCGGGCGTGAAAATCTCGGCCACCCCGAGCTTCTTGAGCTCGGGAATGTCGTCTGCGGGAATCGTCCCGCCGACGGTGACCACCACGTCGCTGGCGCCCTGATCCGCGAGCAGCTCCACCACCCTGGGGACCAGGGTCATGTGAGCGCCCGAGAGGATCGAGAGGCCGACCGCGTCCGCGTCCTCCTGGATCGCGGTCTCAGCGATCTGCTCGGGCGTCTGGTGCAATCCGGTGTAGATCACCTCCATGCCCGCGTCGCGGAGGGCGCGGGCGATGATCTTGGCGCCGCGGTCGTGCCCGTCCAGGCCTGGCTTGGCGACGACGATCCTGATTTTTCTGGCGGCCTCGCTCGGCACTATTCAGTCGGCGGTTGCTCGGACAGCGAGTTAACCGTAATCGAACCGGAAGCTTCTCCGGTTTCAACCGAGGAAATCCGATACGAGAGTGCATAGGGGAACCACAGCAACAGAAGGCATGGCGGTGTACGACGTTCTTTTCCTGGATCCCGCACACGGAGAGAAGGTGCTGGCCAGGGGCCTGGCTCACGAGGATGCCTGCCGGCTCGCCAGGGCGGAGTCAGA
Source organism: Actinomycetota bacterium (assembly GCA_046732465.1). GTDB lineage: Bacteria > Actinomycetota > Thermoleophilia > Solirubrobacterales > 70-9 > DASUPK01. The sequence goes on along the minus strand of JBKPND010000098.1, from coordinate 250 downwards.
GCGCCGAGGGATCGGCCGCATGTTCGGTGCCGGGTCCGAGCTCGCTGCGACCGGCGAGGTCATCGTGATCGTCGAGTCGGGGCAGGCCTAGCTTCCACAGCGAGTTCAGCGAAATGGGGTACGCCGGCACGAGCCGGCCCCTCTGCTTGCGCTCTAGAAGACGGGGAGCTCGGTATAGGAGCCGAAGACCTGCTGGAGGGCCGCGACCATCTCGCCCTCCGAGACCCGCGCCCGGGCGCAGTCGAGGATC
>JBKPND010000097.1:0-13556 GCA_046732465.1 Actinomycetota bacterium | reverse complement strand
GGGCCGAGGATCTGGCAACCAGCGCCAACCGGACGCCGGAGCGGGCGGCGCTGCTCTACGCGACCGACGACGACCAGGCTGAAAAGGTGGTCGAGCGGCTGATCGGCGCGGCCGGCTTCGACCCGGTGAAGGCGGGTGGAGTGGACGCAGCCATCCGGATCGAGATACCGGGTGGCGATCTGCACGAGAACGGCCCTAGGTTCAACGGCAAGGTGCCGACCGCAGCCGAGGCGCGAGCCGCAATCGCGGACGCACCGTGAACTCGAGCTCTTGACCGTCCAGAGATTGCCAGCGGCAGGGATCTTCGCCCGGCACAGGAGCCAGATTGACATGTCTTCGAGGCGCTCGCCGAAACAGGAAATGCAGAGAAGCAACTGAACTCCCCTTGGCGCCAGTAGCGCATTCGGCTGGGGCCAAAAGTCGCTGATTCGCGACCGCTGCTTTCCATGCGAAGCAGCGGTGCGATTGGACTACTCCTTCTCGTCCAAAGCGGCGGTCCTCAGGCTTAAGCGGCAACCGATTCCCTCTCCAGCGTCCGCCGTGCGATCCGCCGATTCGGTCGCTCGTTAAGGTGGATCTACTATGGCTCTCTCGTCACAGGAGGCCATGGAACGGCTCCGTCTCGCCATTGATGCGTTCAACCGGCGAGACGTAGATGCCATGCTCAGGTGGAATCACCCCGACGTCGTCTACCAGACCGCGATCGCGTCGATGGAGGGCGAGGAGGGCGTCTACCACGGCCACGAAGGTGTGCGGCAGTGGAGCCGGGATCTCGATGAGGCAATGGAGGATCTTCACGGGGAGCTACAAGAGCTCCATGACCTAGGGGATGGTCGCTACCTTGGCGCAGGACGTTTCCAGGGTCGCGGTAAGGAGAGTGGTGCGGAGTTCGATGTCTCCATGGCCTGGGTCTATGTCAACGACGGCGACGGGCTTCTGGTCCGCTACGAGGCGTACTTCGAAAGGGATCAGGCACTCGCGTCCCTGGGACTAGACCGCTGGCCCAGCGAGGAAGCCGGGGACCAGCCGGCCCCGTAGCCCCAGGATCCCGCGAAGAGCCCCTTTCCATGCGAAGCGTCGCTTTTCGTCCAAAGCAGCTACTCCGACAGCCCGGCTGCTTCGAGGGCTTCCTCGCATTCGCCGTACTCGTGGACCGAGGCGATACGGCCAGTTCGAATCAGAAAGACGTTCCACTCGCGCATCTCGACCTCGGCGGAGCTTCCCTTTCCGCGTCCCCGGTGATTCAATCCCACCACCACCTGGTCGCCGGCGTCGAGAAACTCGAACGGCTCCGTTCGGAAGTCGTCAATGGCCTCTTGAACTTCCGCGATCAGCTTCTTCACTCCCTCTATGCCGTGAAAGACCTCCTGTCCCGGGTCTTCGGCGGCGCTATGCCACTCGATATCCGATGCGTAGACGGACGGGTCGGGTTCCCCAGTCCGAGCGAAGTGCTCGTAGCCCCGTCGAACCAGATCGACGTTCTCCTCCGACATCGGCTACTGCTCAAGGCCGGCGGCTTCGAGGGCGTCGGCCCGGTTCAGGTAGCCCTGGGCCTTGAGCAACTTCCCGCCGCGAACCGTCCAGCTGGCCGCCCACTCGACGTCCATCTCGATGTCCGTGTGCCTCGCAGTGCCCGTAGCACGAAGCAGCATCAGAACGGTCTCCCCGTCGCCGTGAACATCAACGATCTCCTCAGGCTCCACTCGGGCGTTGTCAAATACCTCGAACACTTGGTCACGCCAGTCGCGAACGCCGTCGTGTCCATAAAAGGGGCCGCGGACCGGAAAGTCCGGCGGATTGCGAATCTCGATCCCTTCGTCGCACAGCGCAAGTGGCGGCATACCGTTCTCGTTGAATCCCGCCCACCAGCGCCGCACAACCTCGACGTTCTCCTCCGACATTGCCCACGCAGTATCTCTTGGCGGACCGCTGCTTTCCATGCAAAGCGACGGGCCTGCGCCGATTCGTGCTTCCGTAGGCTCGATGCTGTTTGAAGCGAGAGGATTCGCTTCGACGTGCCGGACGATGGCATCGAATACGAGCTGACGCGCATCCGGCTTCGCGACGAGAGCGAGACCACGGTCTACCTGGTGCGTTATCCGCGCGCGAGCACGAGCGTGCGGCTGATCTGCCTGCCCAAGCCGGACCGCCTCGACCTCTGGTGCGCGGAGCAGGACCAGCCGGAGGCGATCGTCGCCGGCTTCTTCGTCCGGGATCCCTACCGCGCGCTTGGCGAGGTTCGGGTCGGCGGCGCAGCCGTGGCTCACGAGCCGATCGAAGCGCCCTGGGGTCGACGTCGCGCCGCGATCCAGATCGATCGTGACATCCGCCTGGCGCCCCGTGGCGAGCTTCCGGATGAGTCGCCCGGCGATCTCGTCACGGCCGGCCCGATGCTCGTCTCGGGCGGCCGCTCACTCATGGATGGCGAGGACCGGGAGGGCTTCTCGGCGGGTGCGGCGCAGTTCGACTCGGACATCACCGCCAAGCGTTATCCACGCTGCGCCTTCGGACTGAGCCGGACGGAGCTGTTCGCGGTCGCCTGCGACGGTCGTCGCACCGGCGTCGACGCCGGCCTCGACCTCGCCGAACTCGCGCGGCTCATGATCTCCTTCGGTTGCGAGGAGGCGATCAACCTCGATGGCGGCGGCTCCGCGACGCTCGTGCATCGCGGCCACCTGCTCAACCGGCCCTATTCGAGCGTCGACCAGCCCGCTCCGGAGTCGCGGCCCGTGGTGACTGCCCTCCTGTTCGCGCCCGCCTCGCCTAGGGAGTGAAGGCCCGGCAGGGTTCGCCGCGCAGCCCCGGGCACGCGGGCAGCGGCGTCGGCGCCGAGATTCCCGGGACGAGCGGGAGGATCAGGCGGGACGGGCGCTTGCGGGAGAGAGCGATGCTCACCCGGGCGTTTTGCTGGGGCACGGTCTCGGCGAACGCCCAGACGGGCTGGTCGCCGACCGGCGCGCTCACAGTGACGCGGATTCGCGAGCCGGCCCGGTACATGTGGCCCTGGTAGTAGAGCGGGATGATCAGCTTCGAGAGGCGGCCCTTCGGGAGCTTGGCGATGTCGTCACGGCGCAGGCTGAGGACGGGCTCGAGCAGCGTGCTCTTCCGCGGGTCGAGTCGGCGGAAGCTGGCGCGCAGGTAGCCGCTCTGCACGTAGGTCTCCTTGCCGTCGGGCCGGACCTCAGAGACGGTGACTTGGAGGTCGACGTCCGGAACCGAGGCCCTCACCCAGGCGTGCACGGCACCCGCCCCGATGATCGCGGTGTCCCTGCCCAGCGGCGGGGTGAGGAACGAGGCGGCGGTGCCCGCCGGAGGCTGGCGCCAGTCGAAGTTCGGGTGCGCGGTCCAGAGATCGCCACCGCCGGTGTCGGTGCCGGCGAAGTCGGTCGCGGGGCGCGCCGCCTTGTCCCAGGTGAAGGCGGCGCTGCCGCCCTTGCTGCCCCTCTTGGCCGGCTTCCGCGTCATCAGGCCGTTCGGCCGGAAGAACCAGGATTCCGGCCTGGTCTTGGGGATCGGGAATCGGTTGAAGAAGCGCTCGAAGCTCGGATACGGGGCGCCCGGGGCGCCGCCGGCTCCGTTGTCGAACAGCACCCGGACCTGCGGCTGGCTCTGGAAGAGATTCAGCGCAGCCTCGTAGCTCGGCTGATTCTGAATCGGATCCGCGGGCAGGGTCACTCCCTCGACGCCCATCACCGTCTGGTAGACGAGGGGCGCGGCCCCGGCCACAGCGGGCGATAACTGGGGTCTTCGGCCGGCGACGTAGAGCTCGAGGAAGTCAAACCAGCGATTGAAGGTCTCGGGATCGAGTGAGTCGATGTGGAAGCCGTTGGTGAACGTGAACCACTTGCGGTTCGTCCCGGTGAAGCGGTCGGCGAGGTTGGCGCAGTGGCCGCCGGTCTGCTCGTCCTCGAACTGGCATGCCATGAAGACCGGGACGCGGATGTTGTGCACGAAGGTCGCGGGTGAGAGCGGGTTGGCGACCCTCGGCCGATAGAAGCGGTTGTTGTGGATCTTCGCGATCAGGTCCGCGGCGGCGGTGTGGAGCGTCTGGTTCGCCTTGCAGATCCCATCGCCCTCCTGGATCCGCTTGTAGGCCCAGCCCTGGCCGTCCGTCGGCGATGCCGGCTTCGAATCGTCCACGCGGTCCTCGGCCCACTGGAGCGCGAAGCCGGTATTGAGGAAGCCGCCCGGATAGAGCGTGGTCGCGGTGTTGTCGATCACCGACAGCGGCGTGATCGCAGCCAGATGGGGAGGCCTGGTCGCGCCGACGAAGAGCTGGCTGATGCCGCCGTAGGACACGCCCGCCATCCCGACCCGGTTGTGGAGCACCCAGGGCTGGCGGGCGACCGTCTCGACGATGTCGTACCCGTCGAGCCCCTGGAGCGGCTCGAAGTAGTCGAAGGCGCCGCCCGAGCAGCCGGTGCCGCGCATGTTCACGTCGACCACCGCATAGCCGAGCAGGTTGAGGAGCTGGCTGATGCCGCTCTCCGCCCCGGCCGGATTGGCGTAGCCGTAGCCGGCATACTCGACCAGGGTGGGGTAGGGGCCGTCCTCGGCGGGCCCCGGCAGCCGGACGTCGAGGGCCAGGCTGGTCCCGTCGCGGGTGTAGGCGTAGCCGTAGCCGCCCGCCGGGAGGGTCTGGTTGTAGATCGCGGTGTTCTTGGGCGGCCGGTCCGACATCACGGCGATCCGCCTCGAGAACGAGCCGTCGGCGGCGCGAACGCGGTAGCCCTTGCCGGTGGCGATCCGGCGGAAGACGACACCGCCGAGAGTCCCGACCGGCTTCCTCGAGACGACCTTGCCCTTGTGCACCAGCCGGAGGCTCGTGCCCGGCTGGGCGCCGGTGACGTAGACCTGGTTGACGCTCCCGTGGACGGCGAGGTTGTTCGCGGCCGAGGCGCCGGCGGGCGAGATCGCGGCGATCAGCAGCGCGACCGGCAACGCCGTCGCGATCGCCCTCTTCAGGATCCTCTCTCTCCCCGCGCAAGTCATCCCGCCGCCTTTCTTGGCCTGCAGTCCTCGCGGTTGGCGGAAGCATATTCGGGCGGCGACCAATTCGGCGTCCCGGCCCTTGACATACCGGTCGGTATGTGATCAGATACCAGTCGGTATTTGAGGATGGGACTCCCCACCGCCGAGAAGCCGAGAGCCGCCCCCACCGTGACACCGGGGCTCCCGCCGGGTCCGGATTGGTCGCTCCCTCGCTCGACGCGCCGCTGGTGGAGCCAGCCGCTCCAGACGCTGGAGCACTGCCAGGCCCGCTACGGCGACATGTTCAGCTACCGGCTGCCCTACGAGGGCAGATGGGTTTTCGTCTCCGACCCGGAGGCGATCAAGCAGGTCTTCACCGGGGATCCGCGACTGCTGCACGCCGGTGAGGCGAACATCGTTCTGCTGCCCGTCCTCGGCGAGCACTCGGTGCTGCTCCTCGATGAACCCGCCCACATGAAGGAACGCAAGCTGATGCTGCCGCCCTTCCACGGCAAGCGGATGAAGGCGTACGGCGGCGTGATGACCCAGATCGCCGTCGAGGAGATCGATCGCTGGCCCGCCGACGGCGCCGTGCGGATGCGCCCCCGGATGCAGGCGATGACCCTCGAGATCATCCTCCGCGCCGTCTTCGGTGTCGATGAGGGGGAGAGGCTGAACCGCCTGCGCGACCAGCTCCGCCGAACGCTCAACCTGCTCTCCCACCCGCGGCGCGCGATGTTCATGGTCGTGATCGGCCCGGAGCGGCTGCGCCGCTTCCCGCCCTTCCGGCGGCAGATGGAGCGGGTCAATCGCCTCCTCTACGAGGAGATCTCGGCTCGGCGCGGGGCGGCGGACCTCGCCGAACGAGACGACATCCTCTCGCTGCTGCTCCAAGCTCGCCATGAGGACGGCCGCCCGATGACCGATCGGGAGCTCCGCGACGAGCTGATGACGCTGCTGGTCGCCGGGCACGAGACGACCGCGACCGCGCTCTCCTGGGCGATCGAGCTGCTCGCCCGACATCCCGAGGAGCTCGACCGGCTGACGTCGGACGTGCAGGGGGGCGACGGCAGCTATCTCGATGCCGTGATCAAGGAGACGCTGCGGCTGCGACCGGTGATCGCGCTCGTGCTGCGCAAGCTAGTTGAGCCGATGGAGATCGGCGGACGGCTGCTGCCGGCCGGTGTCTCCGTCGCGCCCTCGATCTACCTCGTCCACCGCCGCCCGGAGATCTATCCGGAGCCGGAGCGCTTCCGCCCGGAGCGCTTCATCGAGCAGCCCGCGGGGACCTACACCTGGATTCCGTTCGGCGGCGGGGTTCGCCGCTGCCTCGGCGGGGCGTTCGCCGAGTTCGAGATGTCCGTGGTCCTCCGCGAGCTCGTCGCCCGGCGCAGGCTCCGCCCCGTCGGCGAGCCGGAACACTCGGTCAGGAGCACGATCACCAACGTCCCCAATCGGGGGGCGGAGGTACTGGTGGCGCGACGGTGACCGCCGGCGAGCACACCTTCCTGTTCTGCGACCTGGTGGGCTTCACGGCGCTCGCCGACGCGGAGGGCGACGAGCGCGCCGCCATGGTGGCGGCGGCCCTCCAGCGACGCGTGAACGCGCTGGCCGCCGAGCACCGGGCCGACGTCGTCAAGTGCATGGGCGACGCCGCGATGGTCCGCTGCGATGAGCCCGCCCGGGCGATCCGGCTCGCCCTGCAGCTGCTCGAGGACGTCGACTCCGATCCCGAGCTGCCGCCCGTCAGAGTCGGCATCCACAGCGGCAGTGCCGTATCCCACGAAGGCGATTGGTTCGGCAGGGCGGTCAACGTCGCCTCCCGGCTCTGCCACGTCGCAGCCGGCGGGGAGGTCCTCGTCAGCGAGACCACGCTCGACCGCGCCAACGGCCTCAGGCGCGTCGAGATCGGAGAGCGGAGGCTCCACTGGCTCAAGAACGTGACCGAGCCGGTCCCCGCCCGTACCGCCGAGGCCGGGCGCCGGGCCGGCCTCGCCGAGCGACTGCGGCTGACCAGCTGCCCCCTGTGGCCGGACCGCCACTCGCACGCGACCGTCGCGGGCGCCGCCTCGTGAGCCGCACTCTCACCCGCAAGGAGAAGCAGGCGAACACGCGCTCATCCCTGCTTCGCTCGGCCGCCAAGCTGATCTGCCGCAAGGGGATCACCGAGGCGTCGGTCGACGACATCTCGACCGACGCCGGCTACACGAAGGGTGCCTTCTACGCGAACTTCAAGAGCAAAGAGGAGATGTTCCTCGTCATGCTCGACGAGCGGTACGCCGCTGAGCTCGAGCGCCTCGAGGCTCACCTGCCCGGCGAGGGCGCCCCCGCCGAGGAGGTGCGCGAGTCCGCCGAGGACTTCCTCCACTTCATTCGCTCCGATCCCGACTGGCCCAGGCTCTACTTCGAGTTCGTCGTCTACGCAGCCCGCAATCCGGAGTTTCGTGACGAGCTCGCCACGCGGAACCGGGCGATGCGGGAGCGGATCGCCCAGGTGATCGAGAACTGGCGGCGGAATTGGGGAGAGAACCTGGACGTCGACCCCCCGTTCCCCTTCGAGGACATAGCCCAGATGCTCTTCTGCATGGCCGACGGGTTCCTGATCGCGCAAATGATTGAGCCGGAAATCGACGAGAGGCTCTACGGGACGATGAATGCGACCCTGTTCCGGGGTATCGCAGCGACGGCGATGGGCCTCGATCCGCAGGCCCTGTCACGTTCGACGTAGCCCCCTCGTTACTTTGAGTGCATGGATCGTCGTTCCTGGTTCTGGCTGCTCGCGCTCGGCGCGATCTGGGGTGCTTCCTACATGTTCATCGCGATCGGCCTGCGCGACCTCTCGCCGGGCATGGTGGCCTTCCTGCGCATCGCGCTCGCGGCCGCCGTGCTTCTTCCGGTTGCCGCGGCCCAGGGCGCCCTCTCCGGCGCCCGGCGATACGCGGGCTGGCTCGTGCTCGTCGGCGCGGTCCAGGTCGCTGGCCCGTTCATCCTGATCTCCGCCGGCGAGGAGGAGATCAGCTCGTCGCTCGCCGGGATCCTTGTGGCCGCGGCGCCGCTGTGGACGGCGGTGCTGGCCATCTGGGTCGACCACGAGGAGCGCTCGCAGGGCCTCCGCCTCGTCGGCGTGCTGATCGGCTTCGCGGGGGTCGGGCTGCTGCTGGGCGTCGATCTCGGCGGCGGCGGGGCCGAGCTGCTCGGGGGCCTCGCGGTCGTGGCGGCTGCTCTCGGCTACGCGATCGGAGGGCTGCTGGTGAAGCACCGGCTAACGGGCATGGCGCCGGTCGGGATGTCCGGGCTGGTGATGACGGCCAGCGCAATCCTCCTCTTGCCGGTCGCCGTGGCGACGCCACCTGACTCGTTTCCGAGCCTCGGGCCGATCGCAGCCGTCGCGGTTCTCGGGGTCCTGGGAACCGGCATCGCCTTCGTGATCTTCTACTGGCTGATCTCGAACGTCGGCCCGGCCAGGTCGTTCATCGTCACCTACATCGCCCCCGGCTTCGCGATCGTCTACGGCTCCGTGTTCCTCTCTGAGGAGATCACCGTGGCCACGATCGGCGGGCTCGCACTGATCCTGGCCGGCTCCTGGCTCTCCGTCGAGGGGCGGCTACCGGGTCGGCGGCGCCGCTGGGCCCAGGAGGGGCTCGCCCCGAGCGAGGCATCGCAGTAGCGGCGCCGGCCGGTAGGCCTCGCCCTGCAGGTCCCGGAGCTCCTCGAGCACACCGACTGCGCGGCTCCAGCCGAGACGCTCACCCCACTCGAGCGAACCGATCGGCCAGTTGTAGCCGAGGCGCATGGCGGTGTTGATGTCCTCCGCCGAGGCGACCCGCTCGCCCAGCGCGAAGCAGGCCTCGTTGGCGATCGTCGAGCCGAGCCGGGTGAGGACCTCCGGGGCGTTGGGCCCAGCGAGCTGCTCGAGCTCGTCCTCGCCGAAGATCGGGCGCTCGACGTCCGTGTCGGGGTCGCGAGGGCGGTGCGGCTCACCCTTCACGTAGGTGTAGAAGCCGCGCCCGGTCTTGCGGCCGAGCCGTCCCGAGGCGACCATCCGCTCGTGGACTGGGCTGGGACGCCAGCGCGGCTCGCCGAAGGACTGATCCCAGAACGAGCGGGCGACCGCGAAGTTGACGTCGATCCCGATCAGGTCCATGAGCTCGAACGGGCCCATTCGAAGCCCGGCCCCGAGCCGGACGATCCGGTCGATCTCGTCGTGCGGAGCGACTCCTTCGTTGAGCATCCGCAGCGACTCCAGGAAGAAGGGGCGGACGCAGCGGTTGGCGACGAACCCAACCGAGTCGCGGGCGAGGATCGGCGTTCGGCCCATTCCGCGCGCGACGTCGGTGGCGAGCTCGAGCGCCGACTCGCCACTCTCATCGCCGGCGACTACCTCCACCAGCTCCATCAGCGCCGGGGGGTTGAAGAAGTGCATGCCGACGATCCTCTGCGGCTCCGGCACCGCCGCCGCGATCGCGGTGACCGAAAGCGAGGATGTGTTCGTCGCGAGCACGGTCTCCGCCCCGCAGGTCGAGGCGAGGCGCTCGAACAGGTTCCGCTTCAGGTCGAGGTCCTCCGGGGCGGCCTCGATCACCAGCTCGCAGTCCCTGAGCAGCTCGATCAGGGTGTCGGTCCGGAGCCGCTCGAGCGCCGCCTCCGCCTGCGCCTCGCTCCAGCGCCCGCGCTCTGCGCCGCGGCGCATGCCGTTGCGGATCATCTCGAGCCCCCGCTGAAGCTGCTTCTCGTCGATCTCGTAGAGGAGCGTCTCGTAGCCGCCCAGGGCGGCGATCTGGGCGATCCCCGCGCCCATCGTCCCGGCGCCGACGACGCCGACGCGCTCGACCGTCATTCCGGTTCGGGGGGCCGCTCGTCCAGCCAGTAGTCGACGGCGGAGTCGAGCTTGAACCTCGCTCGCAGCTGTCCCTCCGCTGGTGCCGATCCAGGCGCGGGAGACCGGACGCCGACCTTGTCCGAGTCCGGGTAGAGCACCACGTCGGGTGCGTTCATCTCGCTGATCATCAGCACCCGCGCCACCTCATCCTCACGGTTGTCGATCTGGTGGGCGCCCTCGCTTCCTCGCGGGAACGCGACGAGGTCGCCGGGCTCGAGCCGCCGCCATCCGTCCGGCGTCCGCACCCGCGGCCGGCCGGCGAGCACGACCAGCATCTCCTCGTTCGCCTCGTGCCAGTGGTAGGGGCAGATCGCCTCGCCGGGTGGGAGCTCGTAGACGCTTGCTCCCAGCGCCCGGCACCCCGCCTCCCTGCCGACCGACGCGCCCCTCGTCCGGAAGCCCGGCGGGTCGGACTCGGCGGCGGGCTCGAAATCCGGCTCGAAGGCGTTCGTCATGATCAAACGGGTTGCTCCTCGGCTTCGCCTACGGAGCACCCTCGCGTATAGGCGGGACCATCGCGTTGATCCCGGTCGCGTCGCGGCCGATGATCAGCTTGTGGATCTGGGAGGTGCCCTCGTACAGAGTGGTGACGCGGGCATCGCGCAGGTAGCGCTCCACCGGGTAGTCGTCGACATAGCCCGACCCGCCGTGCACCTGGATCGCGGCGTTGGCGCAGTCCACAGCCGCCTCCGTGGCGTAGTACTTGGCGATCGAGGTCTCGACCGTGTTGCGGACGCCGCGGTCCTTGAGGTCTCCGGCCCGGTAGACCAGCAGCCGGGCCGCGTCGCGCTTCACGATCATGTCGGCGATCAGCTCCTGGACAAGCTGGAAGCTCGCGATCGGCACACCGAACTGCTGGCGCTCCTTCGCGTACTCGACTGAGGCGTCGACGCAGCCGTCGCAGATCCCGACGCAGCCGGCGGCGACGCTGTATCGGCCGTTGTCCAGGGCGCTCATCGCGATCTTGAAGCCGTCGCCGACCTCGCCCAGCATCGAGTCGTCGGGGACCTCGACGTCGTCGAGCGAGATCTCGGCGGTGTCGGATGACCGCAGGCCGAGCTTGCCGTGGATCTCCTGGGAGCTGTACCCCTCGTTCGCCGTCGGCACCATGAAACAGGCGATGCCCCGGTGCTTCTTCTCCGGATCCGTCTGGGCGAAGACCAGGGCGACCTCCGCGACGTTCCCCATCGAGATCCACATCTTGTTGCCGGTGATCTTCCAGCCCGAGTCCGTCTTGGTGGCGCGCGTCCGGAGGCTCGAGGGGTCCGAGCCGGCGTCCGGCTCGGTGAGCGCGAAGCAACCGAGCGCCTCACCGGTGCACATCCGGGGCAGCCACTCGCGCTTCTGCTCCTCGGTGCCCCAGCGCTCGACCGATCCGGCCACCAGCGAGGTCTGCACCGAGACGACCGTCCGCGCCGACGAGTCGGCACGCCCCACCTGCTCGACGATCAGGGCATAGCTCAGGTAGTCGAGGCTGCGCCCGCCGTACTCCTCGGAAACGGGCGCGCCGAGGTAGCCCATCTCGCCGAGCTTCGTGGCGAGCTCACGGTCGAAGCGCCCGGCCCGATCGTTCTCGCGCACCCTCGGGACGATGAAGTCATCCGCGAAGTCGTGCGCGGTCTCGGAGATCAGGCGCTGCTCGTCTGTCAGCTGGAAATCCAACTCGGGTTCAGCTCGAGGCGGAGGCGGCGAGCTCGCGATCGAGGATCGCGGAGAACGCCTCGGCGGCTTCCTGGGTGCGGCTGCCGGGACATTCTGGCAACTTTGTCTCATTCACCGCCGAGACGGCCTGGACCTCGCGCACGGTCGAAGCAAGGAAGGCCTCGCTCGCGCCCTCCAGGTCCTCGAGCTTGAAGCTGCCCTGCTCGACGTCCAGCTCGCGGACCAGCCGGTCGCGGGTGATCGACGCGAGGATCCCTACGTCGAGCGCCGGCGTCCGCAGCCCGCCGTCCGCCGCCAGCCAGAAGATCGTCGAGGTCGGGGCCTCCAGCACGGTCCCGTCCGGGCGGACGAGGAGGGCCTCGTCGGCACCTCGCGCGACCGCGAGTCGCGTCGCCTGCATGTTGGCGGCGTAGGAGAGCGACTTGACCCCGTTCAGGATCTCCGTCGGCGAGTAGGTGATGCTGGCGATGGTGATCGATTCGGCGTCGGCGTAGGGCGGCAGGTTCTCCGTGAAGGCGAGCCGGCGGCCCCCGCGGGTCACCACCAGCCGCAGCTGGGCCTCGTGCTGCCCGAACTCCCCGAGCAGAGTCCCGATCTCGTCCTCGAACGCGGCCCGGTCGATCGGGAGCTCGATTGCCGCCGCCGATCGCTCCAGTCGGTCGAGGTGCTCGTCGAGGGCGAAGGGGGTGCCGCGGTAGAGGCGGATGACCTCGAAGACGCCGTCACCGCGGAGAAGCCCGTCGTCGGCGGCCGAGATCCGAGCCTCATTGGTCTCGGCAATTCGTCCATCGACGCTGGCCAATTCCGGTGCGCTCATGCCCAGGCGAGGCTATCGGAGGCCGCAAGCGGGCGACAGTGGACCAATGGCCGGATTGCGCTCTCCCCAAAACTAGGTATAAGCACAACATCGTCGTGGGGGCCGTCCAACGGCCCCACATCCTCGATCGGGGGGACATCCGGCGCGGCGGTGACGGGATGTAGTGGATCGGGAAATCGCTGGGTCTAACGAGGAGGCGTTGATGTATCGGAAGCGGAGGAGATCGCTTCGTAGAAGGAGGCGCGCGACCGCGGTCGCGGCGTTTGCGGCGGTTCTGGCCATGGTGGTCGGCGTGCCCACGCTGGCCTCCGCGAACCAGGTCACTGACCTGCTGAACAATCTCGGACTCGGGAACGGCGGCGGTGGCGCCGGATCGAGCGATGCCGACGCGACCAGCGCTCCCGCCGATACGCGGGCCGGAGTGCCGGACACGTACACGCCACCCCTGCACGGGACGAGTCCGCACGGCCAGGGCACCGATGCGACGGTCGACCTGCTGCCGGGGAACACCAATCCCTATTCGAGCGACCCGTCCCAGAGCGGCGAGGAGGTCATCCTCGGCGACTCTCGCGGCGAGCAGGGGACGAGCGGCTACAACGGCGGCGTGACGCTGGCCTATCTGTTCGGCCAGCCGGTCGTCCAGGTGACCACCGACCCCGGTGAGTCGAAGGATGGCCCGCTGCAGCCGCTTCAGGACGGGCTGGACCAGCTCTGCAGCTCGAGCAGGGACCAGCTCTGCCTGACCGTCCTGGGCATGCACTCGTCGTCGACCAGCAACTCGTCGACGAACTCGTTCGAGGCCGCCGGGGCTCACATCGCCGGCGCGAATGGCATCAACGCGGACGTGCTGACCTCGAACGGCAACATCTCGGACGACGGCACCTGTCAGACGGCGCACGGCGACTCGTCTGTCGCGGACGCCAACGTCGGTCCGCTGACCGCGGATGCGCTCCAGGGCAGCTCCACGAGCACGGCCTGCAACACGGGTTCGCAGTCGGTCGATCAGGACTCGACGGTCGTCAACATCGGCGGGACGGGACTCCCCCTGCCGGCGGCTGGGTGCGACGACGGCACGCCGAACTCGAATTTCTCGGCGCTGTCACCGCTCCTGGCGACCGTCTGCAACGCCGATGACAGCAACAGCAGCCAGACCGGCGCGCCCTACGGCGTCCGCGAGGCGCTCTCCCTGTTCGCCCTGATCACCGGCGACTCGGCACTGGTCAAGGC
>JBKPND010000096.1:0-5578 GCA_046732465.1 Actinomycetota bacterium | reverse complement strand
CTCGCGAATGCTGAGGCCGACTAGCGCTTGGGCCGCCGCAAGCGCCGAGGCGGCCTCATCGGCGGTGATCCCCCTCGCCTCCAGGACAAAACCCGCGTCCCGGCCAGCAGTCGAGGGGTAAGCGCTCGGCGCGCCGAGAGTTCGTCTCCCGCGCCGGCCCGGTCCTCGGCACACACGCCAATCTCGAGCATCAAACCGTCTCGCCGTGTCCTCATCATCCGCGACTGGCCTTTAGGCTTCCTGCAGTGACGAACATCGACATGCTCGTCGGGGTGAGCTTCGCACGCACACCACTCGCAGAAATCAGCGCGAAGGCGAACGTAATTCAGGAGCTTGGCTGGAGGGAAGACAAGCGCCGCGATCCATGGGTAGTCGCCTACCGCAAGGCCATCCCGGAAGGGCAGGACCCTGAAGCTGAGATTCGCAGTGTCATGAGCGACTACTGGCTCACCGCTGACGAGATCCGCGATCTGCTCGCCAGCGCCGATTCTTTTGACCGCTAGCGCCGCCTCCTCGGCATCTTGACCTTCGGGTGCTCGAACGCCTGGTACGGGGATGATCGTCCCCCGCGCCGGCCCCGGAATTGCAGGCCCGCTGAAAGGGCGACCCCCACGACCAACACTCCTTGGTGAGGCCGTGGCGGCCGGGGCTACGATCGCCCGACCGCTGCCCGGCTCGGGCCGCTTGGTCTAGCTATCGCTCTCGACGTGACGGCTGCCGGACTTGGCAAGGCCACGTGCGACCATGTACGCGGACGCGACGATCTCGTCGCGCGTCACGTCGTGCGTGAGGCGGCGCGATGCGCTCATGCGCCCGCGATCCTCGGTTTCTACTGATGACGGAACCGATTCCGCTGCAGCCGGGGATCCTCGTCCCGCCGCGCTCACCGGTTGGACACTCCCGCGTGCTGGCCTCAGGCGGGGCTGCGTGGCCGGATCGTCGCTCGGCTCTACGTTTGGTCGTCGCGCCGTCGGGCAGTACCGGGCGGGGGCTATAGGCCCCGAGACCAGTAATCACTCACGAGGGGGGCAGGACTTTGAAGAGGGTCTTGATGCTGTTGGCAGTCGCTGCCAGTGCGGTGGCGGTCACCGTGTCGCCTGCGGGCGCGGTCACGGGCAACTTCACGCCGGACTTCGAGCACGAGTACGTGGTTCTGATCGCGTTCTACGACGAGAACGGCGATTTCCTCTGGCGCTGTTCTGGCTCGCTGCTGAACGAGTCCACGGTGCTGACGGCCGGCCACTGCACGGATACCAAGGCTGGTGCAGTGTCGGCGATTGTGTGGGCATCGCAGGAGGGTGGGAGCCTCTACAACGCGTCTACGGGCGCCGAAGATCCCAACACTGGTTACCCGAATAGGTGCATCAACTCGGCCCAGTACCCGTGTGCCACGTCGCACACGTTGCTGGAGTACGGCTACATCGGCAACGTCTACCTGCAGGGGAACAACAAGGACGTCGGGATGTTGATCCTCGACGACCCGATCGTTCTCGATGAGTACGCGAGCATCGCCGCTGCGGGTACCGTCGACCAGCTGGCGGTTGGTACCAAGATCACGTACTCGGGTTACGGCGTCTCGGGCGAGAAGCCGGTCGTCATCTCGTATCGCCAGCGGCTGGAGGCGACGGGTTTCATCGTCAGCACGCATAACGCGAACACGGCTGGCTTCAACATCCAGCTGTCGACAAACCCGGGGGCCGGTCGCGGCGGGTCCTGCTTTGGCGACTCGGGCGGACCGATCCTCTACGACAGCACCGACGTCATCCTCGGCGTCAACTCGTTCGTGATCAACGGGCAGTGCGCGGGCGTCGGCTTCGCGTACCGCGTTGACCAGCAGGACGTCATCGACTGGATCCTCGACAACGCCGTCGGCGACGTGAACGTCGTCTCGGTTCCGTAGCGCACGTCTCGGGCGGCAGGTTTCACGAGCTTGAACCTGCCGCCCACTTTCCCGCTGCGTTCGAGGGATCTCGGGCGCCGCCAACTACGAACGCGCCCGCTGCGCGTCCTCCTCAGCGAGGTAAACGTCTATCGCCTCCGGGTCGCCAGCCTGGACAAGCGCGACAGGCGCATACGCGGCGATTGTCCTCTCGTTCGATCGGGCCAGCAAGTGACGATCCCGGACATGACGTTAAAGGCTCCGTGTGATCTGCCCCCAGTATTCGGCTACACGCGGCGGAGCAAGCGTTTCTCGCTCACCGCGAGGACCGAGCCGGCCGTAACTCATTTCGCCCCAAACCCGTTGAGTAGACGACCGGAACAAAACTGGCCCCAGGACCTTGGGTCACAGACAGAGAGGGAAGGGACCAGTTATGGCTACTGATGCTCTAAGGAGCACGCGCACTTCACCGCGTCCGGGCGTTATTGCACGCCTGACGACCGAGACGAAGCACGCGCTCAAGACGACGGAGTTTTGGGCGATGGTCGCGATCGTGGCGGGCATCCTCGTCGCCTCGGCCGTTGTCGGCCAAGGTGACGGCAACGGAAACGGCAATGTAGACGCGTTCCCGGCGTCCCGCGCGTGGCTCTACATCGCGATCGTCGGCGTTGGCTACATGGTCAGCCGCGGCCTGGCGAAGGCCGGGAGCCGGGAGCCTTACTGGGCAGACGAAAGCGACCTGCCTGGGGGCGACAAGCACTAACGCAGAAAAGCGGCCTTCCTGCACGCAGGAAGGCCGCTCGCTCGTGCGGGACTGTCGGCCCGACTTCCAAGCGTGTCAAGAACTCCTAGCAACGGCGACTGACTCTTTCGGACATGGGCCGGGAGGCTGAACGAGCTTGCTGCAGCGGTCGTGGCGTCCTGCACGGCCGATTCGGCGCCGCTTCGTGGCGCTTCTAACCGAACGACGACCAGACCAGCGAGGCGGCTTGACCGCCACGAAAGGAGCGGTATGAGCGAGCAACTGAAGGAACGCGTCGACGAAGGCGCGGAGCAGGTGCAGCAGAAGGCATCCGAGGCCAAGGTGAAGACGCGGGAGCAGCTGCGCCGGCAGGTCGATTCTCGCTCGACGCAGGCCGGAGAGCAGATGACGAAGACGGGATCGGCACTGCGGCAGACCGCGCAGCAGCTGCGCGGGGAGCAGCAGGAGCAGCAGGCAAAGATCCTCGAAGGAGTCGCGGAGCGCACCGACAGGTTCGGGCGCTACCTGACGGAGACCGACGGCGACCGCATGCTGCGTGACGTCGAGCGGATCGCCCGACAGCGGCCGTGGCTGGTGGCGGGCAGCGGCGTATTGCTCGGCTTCCTCGCGGCACGGTTCACGAAGGCGTCCAGCAGTCGGCGGTACGAGGCTGACGGAAACGGCGCGTATCGGGAGCCGAGGTCGGAGCTCACAGGAGGCGGTACCAGTGGCGGCGTCTAGCGGTTCGCACACCGACGACATGCGTGACCGGCCGATCGGCGAGCTGCTGAGGGAGCTCGCGAACGAGACGACGACGCTCGTGCGGCAGGAGCTCGACCTGGCGAAGGCCGAGATGCGTGAGAAGGCGGGCAAGGCGGGCCCAGGATTCGGCATGTGGGGAGCAGCCGGTGTCACGGGGCTGCTCGCGCTCGGATCCTTGACCGCGTTCCTGATCCTCGCGCTCGACGGGGCGATGCCGAACTGGCTTGCAGCCCTGATCGTTGGCCTCGTCTACTCGGCGATCGCCGGTGTCCTCTACGCGCGCGGCAAGCACCGCGTCGAAGAAGCCGGCAGTCCCGTTCCCGAAAAGACCATCGAAACCGTGAAGGAGGACGTACAGTGGGCGAAACATCCGACGACATCCGCGAAGACATAGAGCAGACCCGCGGACGAATGGGCGAGACCGTCGAGGCGATCGGCTACAAGACCGACGTCAAGTCGCGCGTGAAGGACAACATGGCCGAGAAGAAGGACGCGGTCGTTTCACGCGTGACGGGCGCGATGCCCGACGGCGAGCAGGTCAAGAGCGGCGCCCGGAAGGTCGGCGTGTCGAAGCAGAACCCGCTCGGGCTCGGCATCGCGGCGGCGGCCGCCGGGTTCGTGGTCGGAACGTTGCTGCCGTCGACGGGCGTCGAGGACGAGCGTCTCGGCGAGATGTCCGACCAGGTCGGCGAGAAGGCCCGCGAGGCGAGGCAAGAAGCTCTCGAGCGCGGCAAGGACGTCGCGCGCGAAGCCGTTGATAGCGCCAAGCAGACCGCTGGCGAGCGGAGCGGCAGCGAGGTAGACGAGATGGCGTCAAGCCTGCGGGACAAGGCACAAGAGGTCAGCTCCAACCCAGCCTGATCGGCCCGCGCGAGAGACGGGACCGGGCGCTTGCGGCACGCTCGGTCCCGTCAACGACACGTACCCAGCGCGACGAGTAGCGGATGAAGTCACTTCTCATCGGCGCGCACGCGGCGGCCCTCCCGAGGAAGTCGCGCTCGACTTGAAGAACGCGAACGGGAGCTCGTAACGATGCTCCAAGCGGTCGACCGGCAACTCCGATCGGTTCTGCAGGGTCAGGAGAACTCCTCGCCAAAGAAACGGACGCCGCGATACAGCCTCGAGACACCGTACTATTGCTCGGCGAGAAGATGCTCACTCATGCCGTCGGTTCTACCGCTACCAAAGCGACTCGTGTGGGGAGGGGCCGCCGGACTTAAGCGCGTGTGCGAGCTACGGGCTCAGCCGCAGGTCCAGTTGCCGGTGAGGGTCACGCCCGTTGGACCGGACGCGTCGCGGCCGTAGAGCGAGAACGTCCCGCTCTTCAGCCCTTTGGCGGTGCCGGAGGCCGCCACGCGCATGCCGCCCGCCTCGATCTCGGAGTCGTCGATACTCAGCGGTCCCGGCTGGGTCGCCTCCAAGTGCGGGAGCGAGATCCCTCGGCCGGGTGCCGCCGGCGGGTTGCGGATCAGTCCAATCTCTATCTCCACCAACAAGCGCCTCTTCGTTCGCGCAGGCTGCACTGGATAGCAGTGGCCGCCCCGGATCTTGTGGTCTCTCACTACTGCGAGACCCAGCGCCCTCGCATCGCTTACGTGAAAGCTCGCAAGAGCGTGCGTCGGCCACGCAGCTACCACGTCTTCCGGCTGGAGACCGACAGCTGCCAACGTATCCGCAAGCGTGACCGACAGTTCTTCGGTTTGAAATGCGCCGCTCGCGGCGCGGAGGCAGCCAAGGGTGCTTCCACACACAAGCTTCAGATGAGTCGTCGGGCGTCCGACGAGGCCACGAGCTCGTCGCCCTCTACGCGCCTGTTCCCGCCGGTTACAGGCCGCATAGCTCACGCCGAGAGAGCGGCCACGGTCCGCGTCGTCGTGGTGGCGGCTTGTAGGACGGGGTCACGCGCGCCATGATTGAGGTTCCGCGGCGAAGATAGGAGGGGGAGACAGGTGCAGAGGTTCATCTGGTTGCCATTTGCGGCGCTCCTGATGGCCATGGCTTTTGCTGTGGGCATCGCGTCGGGAGCGAACCCGGCGGCGTCCTGCAACGGAGTACTCGTCTCATCGCTTGCCGGCCAACCTGGGGTCGTGGCGGTTTTGACCCAGGAGTTCCACGCCGCGACACGTGCGGCGGGATTGCCCCCGGGTTTCTTCGACGCAGCGGGCGCCCATGAGCACGCTGGCGGCGTTGAGGAG
>JBKPND010000095.1:0-23990 GCA_046732465.1 Actinomycetota bacterium | reverse complement strand
CCGGGGCCCGTCTCAGCCCACGCTACGGACTCGCGGGCGCACGCGCGCCGGTTCTTAGGAGGAGAACCCCCCGCTACCCCGTCAGGTGGACCCGCAAACGCTCGACGGCCTCGGTGAGCTGCGGTTCGGGCGTGGTCAGGGAGATCCGGAAGAAGCCCTCGCCGCTCGGCCCGTACATCGAGCCCGGCGAGATCACCACGGCCGCATCCTCGAGGACCTTCTCGGCGAACGAGGTCGAGGTGTGCCCCTCGGGCACCGGGGCCCAGACGTAGATCGTCCCCTTCGGCGGCTCCACCTCGACCCCGATGTCGCCGAGCGCGTCGACCACCAGGTCCCTGCGGCGCTGGTAGATCCGGCACATCTCCTCGACCTCCTTGCGGGGCCCCCGGAGCGCCGCGGCGCCGGCGAGCTGCACAGCCTCGAACAGGCCGGAGTCGACGTTGGTCTTCAGCCGCCAGTAGGTCTTGATCGCCTCGGCGTTGCCGAGGATCGCGGCGCAGCGCCAACCGGTCATGTTGTAGCCCTTGGACAGGGAGAAGACCTCGACCCCGACCTCCTTGGCTCCTGGAGTCGCCAGGAAGCTTGGCGCGACGTAGCCGTCGTAGGTGGTCTCCGAGTAGGCGTTGTCGTGGACGACGAGGAACTCGTGGCGCCGGGCGAGCTCGACAACGCGCTCGAAGAATCCCTCCGGCACGATCGCGCCGGTCGGGTTGTTGGGGTAGTTGATGAACATCAGGCGAGCCTCGTCGAGCTTCTCCTCCGGGATCGCCTCCAGGTCCGGGGTGAAGTCGAGGTCCTGCCGCAGCGGCAGCAGGTGTGCCTCCGCGCCCGCGAGGACGGGCCCGCCGGTGTACACCGGGTAGCCGGGGTCCGAGGCGAGGGCGACGTCGCCCGGGTCCAAGAACGCAAAGCAGAGGTTATAGATGCACTCTTTCGCGCCGATCGCCGGGATCACCTCGTCGATCGAGTCGATCTCGACGCCGAAGCGCTGCAGGTAGAAGTCCGCGAAGGCCTCTCGGAACTCCCGGCGGCCGCGGTTGCTCGGGTAGCGCTGGGCCTCGGGGTCGCCGACAGCCTCCCGCATCGCCTCGACGATGTAGCGGAAGGTCGGCGTGTCCGGATCGCCGATGCCGAGGCTGATCACGTCGATGCCCTCGTCGCGCTTCGCCTCGATCCGCCGTTCGAGCTCGGCGAACATGTAGGGCGGAATCGCCTGGAGTCGCTCGGCCGGGGCGGCGAACCCCTTCTTCTTCGTCGGTGCCGCCATTCGAAGCCGGAAGGGTAGGTCAGCCGAGGTCCTCGAGCGCGCGGAGCAGCTCCTCGGAGAGCTCCCCCGCGAAGAGCGGCTCGGCCCAGCCGGTCAGGCGAACCGCCAGCTGGTCACCGATCTCGACCTCGAGCTCGCCGCCGTCGAGCTGCACGGTCAGCGTGCCCGGGGCACCCGCGAGGTGAGCCGCCACCGCCGCGCCCGAGGCTCCCGTACCGGAGGAGAGCGTCTCCCCCACCCCGCGCTCGAAGATCCTGGCGCGTACCCGATCGCCCTCGACGCGGAAGAAGCTGACGTTGGTCCGGTTCGGGAACAGCGGGCTGTTCTCGATCTCAGGGCCGATCGCGCCCAGGTAAAGCGATTCGAGCTCCTCCCCGATCGAGATCGCACATTGGGGATTGCCGATCGAGACGTGCTGGAAGGGCCAGGAACGGCCCGCGGCGAGCACCTCGCCCCGCCCGTCCTCCTCGCCGGACGGGTAGTCGTCCGAGACCGTGCTCGCCGTGCCCATCTCGAGCGTCGCCTCGCGCTCGGAGCGGATGGTCGGCGTGATCGGGCCGGCCTTGGTCAGGATGCTGAACTCGTTCGCGTCGGTCCAGCCGGCGCGGCGCAGGTAGAGAACCGCCTGCCGGGCACCGTTCCCCGAGAGCTCAGCCTCGGATCCATCAGGGTTGAAGATCCGCAGCTCCGCGACGTAACCCGGATCCTCGACCGGCGCGAGCAGCAGGAGACCGTCGGAGCCGACGCCGAAGTGCGGATCGCAGAGCCGCCTGATCCTCTCGGGCGTCGGCGCCCACGGCAGCGAGGCGGCCTCGACGATCAGATAGTCGTTGCCGAGCGCTGTCCACTTCTCGAACTTCATCGCGGGGGCACGGTACAGCCGGATGACTCAGCGCTTCGGGATTCGGCATTCCCCCCCGTGGCTCAGTCGAGGAGCGGCACTATCTCGGCGGCGACGGTATCGTCGTCGCGCCCCGTCCGGTCGACCACCGTGACGTCCTCCATGCGCCGCATCCAGGTGAGCTGACGGCGAGCGTACTGGCGGTGGGCCCGCTTCATCGCACGGGGGTTGCCGTTGAGGAGCTCCTCGAAGCCGAGTGCCGCCCGCGCCGTTCGCGAGGCGCCCGCAGCCGCTGCGCGCCGAGCCTCGTCCGCCGCCGCTGAGGCGACCATCTCGTCCACCCTGGCGTCGATCCGCTCGCCGAGCTGCCCGCGCGCCATTGAAAGTCCGACGAGCACGGTCGGGTGCCGCAGCTCCGTGGTCCAGAGGCGCTCGCTACTCCGCGCCGGCTCTATCCCGGCGCGGGTGAGCTCGGTGAACCGGGCGATCCGCTTCCGGTCATTCGGGTCGACCCCCGCTGCCAGGTCCTCGTCGAGCTCCGCGTGCAGCGCCTCCGGGCCGCGCTCGGCGAGCTCGCGCTCGACCTGCTCACGGATCTCTGGTGGAACCGGCGGGCGCAGATCCAGGTCAGCGAGGGCGGCGCGCAGATAGAGACCCGTGCCTCCCACCACGATCGGGCGCCGCCCCTCCGCCAGCAGGGAGTCGATCTCGGCGTGCGCGAGCTCGGCGTAACGGCCTGCGCTGAACTCCTCGCTCGGCTCGACGAAGGAGAGCAGGCGATGCTCGAGCAGGGCTTGCTGCTCGGCGTCCGCCGCCGCGCTCAGCACCTCGAGACCCCGGTAGACCTGAATCGAGTCGCAATTGACTGCGACGGGGTCCTCCCCGCGCTCGCGCAGCCGCTCCGCGACCGCGATCGCCACTCCCGTCTTCCCCACGGCCGTCGGGCCGAACAGCGCGAGGATCTTCAAGCGGCGCGGCTGAGCAGCCGCTCGGAGCCACTCAGAGTGGTCGAGGTGGCTCCGGCGATCTCGACCTCCACCAGCTCGCCCGGGACGGCGGTCCCATCGAAGTTGACGGTCTTGTTGTGCCGGGTGCGGCCGCGGAGGCGGCTGGGGTCCGTCCGGCTCGGTCCCTCCACCAGAACCTCCATCGTGCGCCCCACGAAGCGCTCGCCGCGCTCACGCGCCCTTCGCTGTACCAGCTCGACCAGGCGCTCCAGCCGCTCGCGCTTGACCGCGTGCGGGAGCTGGTCCTCGAGGTCGGCCGCCTCGGTTCCCCGCCGCGGGGAGAAGATGAACGTGAAGGCGCCGTCGTAGCCGACCTCGTCGACGACCTCGAGCGTCTCTTCGAAGTCCGCGTCGGTTTCGCCGGGGAACCCGACGATGATGTCGGTGGTGATCGCGCAGTCGGGGACGTGCTCCCGGATCAGCGCGACGCGGTCCATGTAGCGCTGGCGGTTGTAGGTGCGGCGCATCCGCTTCAGCACCGTGCTCGAACCCGACTGGAGCGGCAGGTGGATGTGCTCGCAGACCGAGGGCAGCTCGGCGTGCGCCCGGATCACCTCCTCGCGCGTGTCCTTCGGGTGCGGGCTGGTGTAGCGGATCCGGTCGATTCCGTCGATCGCGTCGACTCGCGCGAGCAGGTCGGCGAAGTCGATCCGCCGCTCCTTCGGCAGATCGCGGCCGTAGCTGTTCACGTTCTGGCCGAGCAGCGTCACCTCGCGGACCCCGTCACCCGCCAGGCGCTCGACCTCGGCGAGCAGCTCCTCCGGATCGCGACTCACCTCGCGGCCACGCACGGACGGGACAATGCAGTAGCTGCAGACGCAGTTGCAGCCCTGCGAGATCTGCAGCCACGCCTGGAACTCCCGCTCGCGCTTCATCGGCAGATGCCCGGAGACGTCCTCGAACTCGAAGTAGCCCTGCGCGGTGAGTGAGTCGGAGGTCAGGAACTCGGCGAGGCGGTGAATCTGGCCCGGCCCGAAGGCGACGTCGACGAACGGGAAGCGGCGGAAGACCTCGTCCTTCACCGACTGCGCCCAGCAGCCCCCGACGCCGACCACGCGCGCCGGGTCCTCCGACTTCAGCCGCTTCGCCTCCCCCAGGTGGGCGATGAACCGGTTGTCCGCGGACTCGCGGATCGAGCAGGTGTTGAAGAGGATCAGGTCAGCGCCCTCGCGGTCCTCGGACTCGACGTAGCCGAGCGAGTCGAGCATCCCCTTCATCCGCTCGGAGTCGTGCTCGTTCATCTGGCACCCGAAGGTGGTGACGTGGTAGCGGCGCTCCATCGCCGTCAATGTAGCGGCGCGCGGTTAGGGCGTCGGGCCGCCGGTGACCGTCAGGTTGCCCTCCATGCCCGCCTCCCGGTGTCCGGGGACGGTGCAGTAGAAGATGTACTTGCCGGGAGTCAGGTTGGAGAGGTCCACCGACTGCGTGCCGTTTGTGAAGGGCTGGACCTCGCCTAGCACGTTTCCATTGGCGGTGGCCACGGCGATGCTATGGGGTACCGGCGAGGGGTTGTCGTAGTTGATCGTCAGGTTCCCGGGCTTCGCGGTCAGGCCGTTCGGATCGAATACCAGGCCTCCGTCAGCCGGCGAGGAGACATCGAGGGTCTCCGTCGCCTGGGCGCCTCCGGTGGCCTGTGGAGGCTGCTGATTGCCGCCGGAGCTCGCCTGCGGCTGGCCGCCCGGCGATGTCGGTTCCCCCGTGTTCTCGGGCTGTGCCTGCTCCTCCTCCTTGGCGAGCTCCTCGTTTCGCTTGTCCTGCTCATCCTTCGACTTCACGATCGCAAAAGCCATCGTGGTGCCGACGAGCGCGGCGAAGAGGACCGTCACACCCACGAGCACGCCGCGGCCGGGCGGGAAGGAGTCGGCCCCACGGATGCCCAGGAACGCCAGTCCCACGGCCCCCAACACGAGGATGATCCCCAGCACGAAGAAGAAATTGCCGTCCATCCGGGCCGGATTCTATGCGGCGTCGCGGCCTTGCCGCTCGGTGGCCCGCACTGCCTGGTAGGCGAGTTCCAGCGGGTAGCCACGCCTGACGAGCAGACGCAGTGCGCGCTCCCGCTCTCGCTCCGAGCCGCCGCCCAGGCCGCGATCCGCGAGGAGCGTCGTCGCGCGCTCGAGCTGGTCCTCCTCGTCCTCGACGCCCAGGGCGGCCTCGATGTGCTCGCGGGCCACCCGCCGGCCCTCGAGCGTCCTCGCGATCCGATCCGGTCCCCAGCCCGCCAGCAGGCGCTTGTCGGCCGCGTAGCGCTGGGCGAAGCTCGCGTCGTCTACCGCCCCGGCCTCGCCGAGCAGGGCCATGACCTCTTCGATCTCGGCCTCCTCCACCCCACGCTCGGCCAGCCAACCGCGCAGCTCGGACTCCGTGCGCTCCTTGTAGCTCAGCGCCTTGAGCGCCAGCTCATAGGCGTCGTCCGGCACGCCGCCTAAGCGGCCTTCTTCTTTGCCGCCTCCGGCTTCTTGACGGCCTTCACTGCGGCTTCTGCCTTCTCAGCGTCCTCGGCCTTCTCAGCCTCCGGGCGGGCCTCGGCGTCGGCCCCGACACCGAGCTTCTCGTGCACCTTGGTCTCGAGCTCGGCCGCCAGCTCCGGGTTGTCGCGCAGGAACTCCTTGGTGTTGTTGCGGCCCTGGCCGAGGCGCGTCTCGCCGTAGGAGAAGAACGAGCCCGACTTCTGGATCAGGCCGTGATCGAGCGCCATGTCGAGCAGGCCGCCCTCCTTGGAGATGCCCGTGCCGTACTCGATGTCGAACTCGGCCTGCTTGAACGGCGGCGCCACCTTGTTCTTCACGACCTTCACCCGGACCCGGTTGCCGACCGCCTCGGTGCCCTCCTTGAGGGTCTCGATCCGGCGGATGTCGAGCCGCTGCGAGGAATAGAACTTGAGCGCGCGGCCGCCCGGCTGCGTTTCGGGACTTCCGAACATCACCCCGATCTTCTCCCGGATCTGGTTGGTGAACAGACAGACCGTCTTGGCGCGGTTCAGGTTGCCCGCCAGCTTGCGCAGCGCCTGCGACATGAGGCGCGCCTGCAGCCCCACGTGCTGATCGCCCATCTGTCCCTCGAGCTCGACCCGCGGCGTGAGCGCGGCGACCGAGTCGACCGCGACCACGTCGACGGCGCCGGAGCGGACCAGCACGTCGACGATCTCGAGTGCCTGCTCGCCGTAGTCCGGCTGGGAGATCAGCAGCTCGTCGGTGTTGACGCCGATCTTCCTGGCATAGGTGGGGTCGATCGCGTGCTCGGTGTCGACGAAGGCGCAGACGCCGCCGCGGGCCTGTGCCTCGGCGACGATGTGGTAGATCAGCGTGGTCTTCCCGGAGGACTCGGGGCCGAAGATCTCGACGATCCGCCCACGCGGCACCCCGCCGACGCCAAGGGCGATGTCGAGGGGCAGCGCGCCGGTGGAGATCGCCTCCACGTCCATCGCGCCGCGGTCTCCGAGCTTCATCAGCGCGCCCTGCCCGAAGTTCTGCTCGATCTGCTTGACCGCCGCCTGCAGCGCCTGATCGCGCGCCTTAGCGTCCTTCTCGCCGGCCTCTCTCAGATTGGGCTTCTGGTCTGCCATCTCGTCACCTCTCTGCTCTAGTCATCGTCGGCGGTCGGAAGCTCCAACTCGGCCAGGGGCTCGTATTCCGCGCCCGTCCGGCGCAGGTGGGACTTGAAGAGCACCAGACGGGTCGGACGGAAGAACCGGAACATGTGTTCGGGCAGAGGGTGCGGCTGGTTGCGGATCTGGGCGGGCTTGCGGCTGCCCGGCGCCTCGGGCCTCACCCGGGCAACGGTCAGGTGCGGCCAGAAGGGGCGCTTCTCGGGCTCGTAGTAGCCCTCCGCCACCAGGTTCTCCTCCACGCCCTTCTGCAGGGCGACGGTCTCCTCTGAGTGCGCGTCCAACGCGATCAGGCGCGGCCTGTTGCGAGGAACCCCGAGTGGCTCGGCCACGATCTCCACCGCCGGAGCGGCGGCCTCGTCGATCGCGAACGCCGTCCTGGCGATCTTTCTCACGTCCTTCTCCGCCTGGTAGCCGAGGAAGACGAGCGTGATGTGCAGGGATTCGGGCTTGACCGGGCGCAGGGCCGGATCGGAGAGCGCCGTGCGCTGCCAGTCGACGAGCCCGGCGCGAACGTCGTCGGGCAGGTCGAGGGCCACGAACAGGCGAGCCCGGGGGCTCTTAAGCCGCTCCTTGGCCACGGGGAAACGCTAGTCGGCGCCGCGGCCGCAATTTCGAGCCATCCGCTCACCGAGCGGTTGAGCCGGCGGCGCCGGGTTCTCTCCCCTCCCCGGTCGGATCTCCGTCAGCCGCCGCGCGCCCTCGCCACCATGCCCAGCACGTAGCGCGTGACCAGGCCAGGACGATTGACGTGGACCTGGTGGCCGCTGCGGAAGGCGACCACGCGCTTGGTGTGCGGATGCAGGGAGGCCAGGTAGAGCTGGCTCCGCTTCCAGGTGCGGTTGACTTGCTCCGCGAACCGCTTCCAGACGCCGGTCGGGACCCCGAAGCCGTAGTTGGCCGAGATCACGGACACCGGGAGCCGCCGCGGCGTGCGGCGAAGCGGCTTCATCTCGGCGAAGCTGCGGTAGAAGTCGATCGCCTCGAGGTTCTCGTACTGGGCGGCGTCGGCGGACGGCGACTGCAGGTAGTAGCGGTTGTAGCGGGCGAACTGGCTGGGCCTCATCAGCCCTTCCATCGCCTCTGAGATCGCGTCCACCAGGACGAGGCCGCTGACCTCAGCCGGATAGAGGCTCGCGTACTGACGCACGATCAGCCCGCCGGTCGAGGCGCCCACCATCACGTAGGGCCCGGGTACGCCGCCCGCCGTGAGCACGGCGTGCAGGTCCGCCACGACCTCGCCCGTGCTGCGCGGCATCGGCACGGGATCGCTGCGGCTGACGTATGGGAAGTGAGCGAGCGTTCCCGGACGGTCGTAGATGCAGGCGTGAGTGAACGGGGCCACCCGGGGGAGCACACCGGTGCCGACCCCCTCCCGCGACCACCGCCAGATGTCCCCGCGGCTGCGGAGCCCCGCCTCGAAGATCACCGTCGGGGAGCCGCTGCCGTGACATTCGAGGTAGAGGTGGCGGCCGCCGGGGATCTCGACCGTCCCGGAGAACTCGCCGGAGGCGGGCGACTGGGCCGTGGCGGGCGGCGCGAGCAGGGCGAGCGCGATCGGGGCAAGCGCAAGCGCGACCGCTGTCCCTCCCCGCACCCCGCGCCCGCTCATCGAGGCGGCTCGCGCCCTTCGAGCAGATAGCGGACCAGGTGCAACGCCACGACAACCGAACGCTCGCGCACGTCGTTGCGGCTGCCGGGCAGGATCGGGTCGCGGGCGAGCGTCTCCCCGCTCGCCGCCTTCGCGCAGAAGCAGACGTAGCCGACCGGCTTCTCCTCGGTGCCGCCGTCGGGGCCGGCGATGCCCGTGATCGCACAGGCGACATCCGCCTCGAAGCGCTCGAGCGCGCCGACGGCCATCGCCTCCGCCACCTCCGGTGAGACCGCGCCGCGGTCCTCGATCAGCTTCGTGTCGACCCCCAGCAGCTTCGCCTTCGACTCATTCGAATAGGAGACGACGCCGCCCGCGAACCACCTCGAGGAGCCCGGGCGCAGGGTCAATCGGCCGGCCAGCAGTCCCCCGCTCTCGGATTCGGCCACGGCGATCGTCCGGTCACCCAACAGCCGGAAGACGACCTCCTCGATCGACTCGCCCATCTCCGTGTAGGTGAACCTTCCGAGGCGCTCCTCGAGGCCGGCCCGAAGCGCCTCGGCTGCCTCTTCCGAGCCCGGC
The DNA here is from genome assembly GCA_046732465.1 of Actinomycetota bacterium. Taxonomy (GTDB): domain Bacteria; phylum Actinomycetota; class Thermoleophilia; order Solirubrobacterales; family 70-9; genus DASUPK01. The sequence continues at coordinate 15,095 of JBKPND010000095.1, read as the reverse complement.
CGGTGCCGCACGTCCGTCACCAGCTCGCTGCCCCGCAGGCAGGTGGTGATCTCGAGCGGCTCGAGATCCGCTCCGCCCTCCTCGATCTCCCGCAGCGCCTTGGCGAGCTCGGACTCCGGGATCCCGAACATGCGGATCGACATCGTCCGGTAGGGCTCGGCCCGCCCGAGAACCTCCTGGGCGGGCGGCGCGGCAAGCGCCCGAGGCCACATCTCCTGCAGCTCCCGCGGCGGGCCGGGCAGCACGATCACGACCTGTCCATCGGCCGGCACCACGAGCCCGGGCGCGGTACCCGCCGGATCGAGCGCCGTCGCGCCCTCGGGCACGAGCGCCTGCTTGCGGTTCGCCTCCCGCACGGCCTCCGGGTCGAAGCGGAGCCGCCTCGCGTAGCGGGCGATGATCTGCGCGATCTTCTCCTCCATCTCTGTGTCGAGCACCAAGTCGCGGCCCGCGAAGCGGCCCACGACCTCGGCCGTCAGATCATCCGCGGTGGGCCCCAGGCCCCCCGAGGTGACGATCAGGTCGAGGCCCTGCTCGCGCATGTGGCGCAGCGCGCCCTCGAGGTCCTCCGGGCGATCGCCGACGACCGTGATCTCCTCGACCTCGACGCCGAGGTCCGCCAGCCGCTCAGAGAGCCACGGCCCGTTGCGGTCCGTGACGAAGCCGCTCAGCACCTCGGTGCCCGTGACCAGGATTCCCGCCCTGACGCCTCGGTCGCGCTCGCTTTGCTGACGCTCGCTCACGCGCCCATTCTCCCTGAGTGGACTTGTGGACTCTTTGGGTGCCTATAGACACCCGAAAGCTCCGCAAGCCGAGCGACTACTCCTCCGCGGGCGACGCCACGGGCTCGGGTACCCCTTCCCCAGCCCGGTTTTCCGGGTCGCCGCCACCCAGCACCCTGGGCAGGTCCGCCATCGAGACGAGCACCTGCCGCGGCTTCGAGCCCTCGTAGCCGGAGATGATCCCCCGCCGCTCCAGCATGTCGATCAGGCGCCCCGCGCGCGTGTATCCGACGCGCAGGCGCCGCTGGATCATCGACACCGAGGCCGTGCCGCTCTCCACCACGATCTGCGCGGCCTGATCGAGCAGGTCGTCGGCGTCCGGATCGAAGTCGCCGTCCCCTCCGCCGTCCTCGGATGGCGGTTGGGCGGCCTCCAACAGCTCCTCCGCGAAGTCGGGCTCGCCCTGGTCAGACCACTGCTCAGTCAGCTTCGCGATCTCGGCCTCGGTTATGAAGGCCCCCTGGATGCGCTGCATCTTCGAGGTGCCCGCCGGCCGGAAGAGCATGTCGCCCTGACCGAGCAGGGTCTCGGCGCCGCCCTGGTCGAGGATCACCCGCGAGTCCACCTGCGAGGAGACCGCAAAGGCGATTCGCGACGGGATGTTGACCTTGATCGTTCCGGTGATGATGTCGGTGGACGGTCGCTGCGTCGCGAGAAGCAGGTGGATGCCGACCGCGCGAGCCTTCTGGGCGAGCCGGATGATCGCGTCCTCGACCTCGGCCGGCGCGATCATCATCAGGTCGGCGAGCTCGTCGATCACGCAGAGGATGTAGGGGAGCGGCGCCTCGCCCTCCCGCTCACGAACGCGGTTGAGCTCGCCGAGGTTCCGCGAGCGGGCCAGCTCCATGATCTGGTAGCGGCTCTCCATCTCGGCGATCAGGTTGTTGAGCACGTTCGCCGCGAGCCGGGGTGAGGTCACCACCGGCGTCAGCAGGTGCGGGATCTTCTCGTAGTGGTTGAGCTCGACCCGCTTCGGATCGACGAGCACCATCCGAACCTCGTTCGGCGAGGCGTGCAGCAGGATCGAGCTGAGGATCGCGTTGACGCTGCCGGACTTGCCCGAGCCGGTGGTGCCGGCGATCAGGGCGTGCGGCATCTTCTGCAGGTCGGTCCAGACCGCGCTCCCCGAGATGTCCTTGCCGAGCCAGGCGACCAGCGGTGAGGCCCCCTGCGGGCGTCCGCCGTAGATGTCTCCGAGACGGACCAGGCGACGACGCTGGTTCGGGACCTCGACCCCGACCGCCTGCTTCCCCGGAATCGGCGCGAGGATGCGGATGTCGGTCGAGGCCAGCGCGTAGGCGAGGTCGTCCTTCAGCTGGGTGATCTTCGAGACCTTGGTGCCAGGAGCGAGCTTGAGCTCGTAGCGGCTCACGTGGGGCCCGGTGACGGTGCCGACGATGCGCGCCTCGACACCGAAGTGCCCGAGCGCCTCGAGGAGAGTGCGCGCGACCGCCTCGTGGTCCTTCTTGTCGGGGCCCTTGTCCGGGGCGCCCCGCTCGAGCACACGCTCCGGGTCCGGAAGTTCGTAGTCGATCTCCTCGGATTCCGTCACGCCGCCGCGCTTCTCGCCCATGGGGGTGAGGGCCGGCGCAGCCTCTTGGGGGTCTTCGACGGCTTCGCCATCAATGCCCACTTCCTCAGCTTCGCTTCCGAGCGTATGCAGTTCGGGCGCATTTGGCTTGGCAACCTTGATCGTTTCCTCGTCCGACTCCTCCAGGTCCTGAAGCTCGCTCGTGTCCGGTTCGTCGTCCGCGACTCGCACCGCCTCGTCGAAGTTCGCGACCTTCTCGGTCTCCCGATCCTCGTCTCCTCCCACCAGCACCTGGTAGTCCTGTCCTCCGCCCTCCACCGGCTCCGGTGGTCCGAAGATCGGATCGGTGTCGCCGGGGCTCGTGTCGATCAGGTCGGGGTCGGTGCGGACCCGGCTCTCCTTGACGGCGGTGGCGAAGTCGACCGTTCCCCGCCTGGCCCTCTCGGCGCCCCGCCTGGCCGCGCGAACCATGTCCGAGACCGAGCGCCCGGAGAGCAGCAGCAGGCCCGACACGATGAGCAGCACGCTGATGATGTGCGCCCCGATGCGCTGGAAGAGCGTGGTGGTCGCCCAGTACAGGGTCTCGCCGATGCCGCCGCCGTGGTGCGGGAAGAAGTCGGGGTCGAAGAGTCCCTTGCGCACCCCTTCCGGGCCCAGCCCGGCGGTCTGTGCGGCCAGGGCGAGCAACAGCCCGCACGCGATCGCCGCCACCCCGACCGCCACGGACCGAGGCGAGGGCAGGAAGGGACGCAGGATCAGCCCCACGCCGGCCAGTCCGAGCGCGACGGGAACGACGATGCCCCCGGCGCCGACCGCGTAGGAGAGCGCGGTCTCGGAGCCATCCCCGACCGCGCCGCCGTTCCAGTTCAGGTAGAGGACGTAGCCCAGGTAGACGGCCAGCCCGATGCAGGACAGCCCGGCGAGGTCGAGGCGTCGCTGCATCACCTCCGGCGACGGCTTCCCGCGCCCGCGGCCACGCTTGCGCGCACCGCCCCGCCGGTTCGGCGAGCGGGCAGGCTGCTTCTTGCGCCGGGGCGGACTGCGCCGCTCCGGTGCCCCGAAAATACGGTCTGCAAGCATTCGTTCACCCATTCGACGCCTGGGCGCCCACCCCTGCCGGGCACGAGTGGCCGCCTAAAGAGTGCCTCAACGTCGCTTGAGCCGCGGGGATTCGCAACTACCCTTGGCAAGGTGATGGAACAGGCGATAGCCACGGCACGGGTGCTCGTCGTCGAGGACGACGAAGCGATCGCGGACGTACTGCGACGCTCGCTGCGCGCCGAGGGCCACGAGGTCCGGAGCGCCGGCGATGGTGCCGAAGCCCTGACCGCCGCCGAGCAGTTCAGCCCGGACCTGGTCGTCCTCGACCTCGGCCTCCCTCGCCTCGACGGCATGGAGGTCTGCCGGCGCCTTCGCGCCGAGAGCGACGTTCCGATCCTGATGCTGACCGCCCGCACCGAGACCGAGGACCGCGTCAAGGGCCTCGACATCGGCGCGGACGACTACCTGCCGAAGCCTTTTGAGCGCACCGAGCTGCTCGCGCGGATCCGGGCTCTGCTGCGCCGCCGCCCGCCGCGGGGGAGCGCCTCGATCGTGGTCGGCGATCTGCTTGTCAATCCCGACACCCGCGAGGTGAAGCGCGGCCAGCGCGAGATCGAGCTCACCAATCGGGAGTTCGAGCTTCTCGAGTACCTGGCTCGCAACCAGAAGCTCGTCGTCTCCCGTGAGCGCCTGCTCGAGGACGTCTGGGGCTATGACCCGTTCGAGCAGACCAACACGATCGACGTCTTCATCTCCAACCTGAGGCGCAAGCTCGAATCGGGGGGCGAGCCGCGGCTGCTGCACACCAAGCGGGGCGCTGGCTACGTCCTCAAGGCCGCGGCGTGAAGTGGATCCCGCGCCCTAAGCGACCCGCGCTCTTCGACCGCATCCCGGTTCGCTGGCGGATCGCGATCACGACCGCCGGACTCACCCTGCTGATCTTGGTGATCTTCGCGCTCGTGCTCGGCCAGGTGGTCGGCAACCGGATCCGCAGCGACTTTCGCGATGAGTTGCACAGCGCGGCAAGCTCGCTCGCTGCGGAAACCAAGATCTACACAGCGCCTTCGGGACAGCAGGTCGTCGACAGCCCGCGCATCCAGGACTTCGCGGCGGCGGACAAGGCGCTCATCCGGATCTACGACGTCTATGGGCACTCGCTCGACGTCACCAACGGAAATGCGGACATGGGAGAGCCAACCAGCGGAGTCCACACCGTCGGCGATCTGACCGTCGCCACTGAGCCGATCACCAGCACCAGCCCGCTGACCGGGGCAAGCACCGTCGTCGGCTACGTCCAATACGCCCGCAACTCGGAGACCGTCAACGACACGGTCGCCCGCCTCTGGTTCTTCCTCGGCGCCGGCGTCCTTGGGGGCACCCTCCTGGCGATGCTCGCCGGCCTGGCGGTGGCGGACCGCGCGATGCGACCGATCAAGGGGCTCACTCGGCTGGCCCGCCAGATCACGACCACGCGAGATCCTTCGAAGCGGATCCCGGAGCCGGCCGCGGACGACGAGGTGGGCGAGCTCGCTAGGACCCTGGACGGCATGCTCCAAGCACTCGACGAAGCCCGCTCGGAGCGCGAGCAGGCCCTGGAGCGCCAGCGCGAGTTCGTCGCCGACGCCTCCCACGAGCTCAGGACACCCTTGACCAGCATCCAGGCGAACCTCGAGCTCCTGCAGGCCGAAGGGGCGGGCTCCGAGGACGACCGGACCTCGGTCGACTCGGCCCTCTCCTCCACGAAGCGGATGTCGGGACTGGTCTCCGACCTCCTCCTGTTGGCCCGCGCGGACGCCGGGCGGCAGGCTGCCCGCACCGACATCGATCTGGCCCAGATCGCCGCCGGAGCGCTCGAGGAGGTCGAGCCGATCGCCGGGGAGCGCCGGCTGGAGAGCCACCTGGAAGGCCCGCTGCCGATGACCGGCAACCCGGACGAGCTGCACCGGATGATCCGCAACCTGCTCGAGAACGCCGTTCGGCACACGCCCGAGCGGGCCACCGTCGAGCTGACGGCCCGCCGCGACGGGGACGGGGCGCTGCTCGAGGTGCTCGACGACGGCCCGGGCATTCCCGCCGGGATCGAGAAGCAGGTCTTCGATCGATTCGTCCGCGGCGACGGCCCGGCCGACACCGTCGGTGGAGGCGGCAGTGGCCTCGGCCTGGCGATCGTTCGGGCGGTCGTCCAGTCGCATGGCGGCTCGGTCCACGCGGGCAAGAGCACCTACGGCGGCGCCCGCTTCTCGGTGCGGCTTCCGCTCGCGAGGGCCGAGGAAAAGGCGCGCGAGGAGCGCGAGGCGACGCCTTCGGATCGGTCCCAGAAGCTTTAGCAAACGTTCAAGAACGCGTCATAGATTCCGGCTTGGACGAGACACCTCGCCGGCGGTGCGAAACCCCACACACCTCGGCGAGACCCGCTTAGATCCGGCGGCGGTTTTTGTGGCCGCCGTTAATGAGGATCCAAGCGTCGCCCCCGGTGGTCGCCCCTCCCTCGACCGCCGGGGGCTTTTCTTTGCCAAGGTGCCCGCCTGATGAGCGCGCTCGAGGTCATCACGCTCACTGACGGCGGCCAGAGAGCCGAGGACATCGCACGCCGCCTGGCCGGGTTCCTGTCTAAAGTGAAGTCGAGCCTCGAGCTGGCGCTCTACGACATCCGCCTTCCCGACCCGACCGGATCGATCGTGGCCGACCAGTTGCGGGAGGCAGAGGGACGGGGCGTCACGACGAGGCTGCTCTACAACGTCGACACGGCTAGGCCGTCCGAGCTCCACCCCCCTCCCCGCACCCGGCCCGACATCCTCGCCGAGCTGCCGATCGACGCCCGCCCGGTCCCGGGTGTCCCCGACCTGATGCACCACAAGTACGCCGTTCGGGACGGCGAGGCCGTCTGGACGGGATCCACCAACTGGACCGTCGATTCCTGGACCCGGCAGGAGAACGTGATCGCGATCGTCTCGAATCAGGAGATCGCCGGGCGCTTTAGGCGGAACTTCGAGGAGCTCTGGTCGAATCGCGACGTCGGACGGAGCGGCCACGTCGATCCGGAGCCGGTGGACGTGGACGGCGTCAGGGTGAGGGCGTGGTTCACACCGGGGCACGGCGAGGAGCTCTCGCAGCGGATCGCGACGGCGATCGGAGCGGCCCGCCGGCGGGTCCGGATCGCCTCGCCGGTGATCACCTCGGGGCCGATCCTCGGCACGCTCGCCGAGCTCGCCGACAAGGGCGGCCGGGATATCGCGGGCGTGGTCGACGGCCCGCAAACCGAGACCGTCTTCCACCAGTGGGCGGAGAACGGGCACACGGCCTGGAAGATCCCGCTGCTCGCCGCCATCCTCGGCAAGTTGCCCTTTGCGGCAAAGCCGTCGACCCCGTGGACGCCGGAGCTCGAGGTCCATGACTTCATGCACGCGAAGGTCACGGTCGCGGACGACGTCGCCTTCGTCGGCTCCTTCAACCTCTCGCGATCGGGCGAGCAGAACGCGGAGTCGGTGCTCGAGATCGCCGACCCCTCGCTGGCGGAACGGCTCGCGGACTTCGTCGATCAGGTTCGCGGGCGCTATCCGGCGGCGCGGATCCCGGAGAGCAGCCGCGACATCACGTCCTCCACCCCGTCCGCGAGCTCCGCCTGACCCAGGTCCTCCCGCGTCAGCATCCCCTCGGCGAGCGGGTGCGAGGTGATCCAGTCGATCAGGCCGGACCAGAAGGCGGTGCCCTGCAGGATCACCGGATGATCGACGGCCTTGCCGGTCTGGATCAGGGTGAGGGCCTCGAAGAGCTCGTCGAAGGTCCCGAAGCCGCCGGGGAAGACGACGAAAGCCTCCGAGTAGCGGACGAACATCAGCTTGCGGGTGAAGAAGTAGTGGAACTCGATGCCGAGGTCGACGTAGGGATTGATCGCCTGCTCATGCGGCAGCTCGATGTTGAGCCCCACCGAGAGGGCGCCGGCGTCCTGCGCGCCGCGGTTGGCGGCCTCCATCGTTCCCGGACCGCCTCCCGTGATCACCGCGAAGCCCGCCTCGCCGATCGCGCGTCCCACCTGGCGGGCGAGCGCGTACTCCGGGGCGTCCGCTCGCGTGCGAGCCGACCCGAAGACGCAAATCGCCGGCCCGATCTCGCCGAGCTCGTCGAATCCGAAGGCCAGCTCGCGCTCGATCCGCGCCAGGCGCTCGGCCTCCGAGCGCTCGGAGACGACGGCGCCGCTGTCGGCGTAGATGATCTCCTCGTCGGCGGTGGCGGGAGCGCGGCCCTCGAGGTCGGCCAAGCTCAGACCTCGACGACCACCGGCAGGACCAGCGGCCGGCGGCGAAGCTTCTCGTAGACGAACTCCGCGATGTCGTCGTGCAGGTCCTGCTGGAGCAGGGAAATCTCTCGCACGTCCTCATCGGCCGCCTCGTTGAGCGTGTCCCGGACGACGTCCCTGAGCTCGTCGCGCAGGCCGTCGGCCTCCTCGGCGAATGGCACGCCGCGGAAGATCACCTCGGGGTCGGCGACCTGCGAGCCGTCGTCCGATGAGATCGTCGCGACCACGATGAAGACGCCGTCGTCGGAGAGCTTGCGGCGGTCGCGCAGCGCGAACTCGTCCGGCTCGCCGACCGAGACGCCGTCCACGAAGATCATGCTGGCGTGGACGTCCTCGCCGTAGCGGGCACCCGACTCGTCGATCTCCAGCGCCAGGCCGTTGCGGCCGGTGAAGATGCGGTCCGGATCGACCCCCACGGACTCGGCCAGGTCGGCGTGCAGCCGCAGCCGCTTGTGGTCGCCGTGGAAGGGAAAGACGTTCTGCGGCTTGGTCAGGTTGAGCATCAGCTTGAGCTCCTCCTGCCAGCCGTGGCCGGAGGCGTGGATCGGCGCATCGGCGGCGGTCACCACCTGGGCTCCGATCTGGAAGATCCGGTCGATCGTCTCGTTCACCGAGCGCTCGTTCCCGGGAATCGGGGTGGCCGAGAAGATCACGGTGTCACCGGAGTGAAGCTCGACGTCCGGGTGGTCGCGATGGGCCATCCGGCGCAGCGCCGAGAGCGGCTCGCCCTGGCTGCCGGTCGAGATCACGACGACCTTCTCGTCGGGGAAGTCCTGCACCTCCTTGGGTGAGATGAAGAGGCCGTCCGGGGAAGCGGCCATGCCCAGGTTGGAGGCGATGTTGAAGTTCTTGCGCATCGAGCGGCCGACGAGCGCGACACGCCGGTCGAGCCGGGCCGCCGCGTCGATCGCCTGCTGGACGCGGTGGATGTTGGACGCGAAGCAGGTGACGATGATCCGGCCGGGGCAGCGCGAGAAGACCTCGAGCAGGGCCGGGCCGACGCTCGACTCCGACGGGGCGACGCCCGGCCGATCGGCGTTGGTCGAGTCGCCGCACAGGCAGAGCAGGCCCTCGCGGCCCAGCTCGGCGAGCCGGGAGACGTCCGCCGGGATCCCGTCGACGGGCGTCTGGTCGAACTTGTAGTCGCCGGTGACGAGCACCGTCCCCAGCTGCGTGCTCAGGGCGACGGCGCGCGCGTCGGGAATCGAGTGCGCCATGTGGACCAGCTCGATCCCGAAGGGCCCGGCCCCGACGCGTTCACCGGCCGGCAGCTCCTGCAGGGGTACGTCTCGGAGCTTGTGCTCGTCCAGCTTGGAGCGAACCATGCCGATGGTGAGCAGCCCGCCGTAGATCACAGGCGGCATCCCGATCTCGCGCAGGACGTATGGCAGCGCCCCTACGTGGTCCTCGTGACCGTGGGTGAGCACGATCGCCTCGATGTCGTTGGCGCGGTCTCGCAGGCTCGAGAAGTCCGGCAGCACCAGATCGATGCCGAGCATGTCGGCGGTGGGGAACATCAGGCCGGTGTCGACCACGACGATCCGCCCCTCCGCCTCGATGGCGGTCATGTTCTTGCCGATCTCCCCCAGCCCGCCCAGCGGGAGGATCCGAACGCCGGAGCTGGGCAAAGCTAGGCGGCGCTCCCGGCCAGCAGGCCCTGGCGCTCCAGCACCTGCCTGATCTCGTCGCGCTCATCATCATTCGCTTCGACGATCGGCAACCGCGCTCGGGAGGAACAGATGCCGAGCAACTCGAGGGCGGCCTTGACCGGTATCGGGTTCACGTGCGAGACCATCTCGTAGATCGGCCGCAGCTTCGCATCGATCTCGCGAGCCCGGTCAAGGTCACCGGACTGCACGGCGTCGAAGATCTCGCGCATCTCCGCCGCGACCAGATGCGATGCGACCAGCACGCCGCCGGCCTCCCCCATCTCCAGCGTCGGCAGGAACGTGCCGTCGTTGCCGGCGAGGATGCGCAGCCCGTCGACCGGCCCGAGCTCGTCATCGTTCGCCTGCTTCACGGCTACGACGTTCTCGATCCGGGCGAGCTCGGCGAGCTGCTCGGCCGAGAGGTTCACCACCACCCGCGACGGGATGTTGTAGAGGACCACCGGGATGCCAGCCGCCTTGGCGACCGCCTCGTAGTGCGCCTTGATCCCAGTGAAGTTCGGCTTGTTGTAGTACGGCGTCACCGCGAGCACGGCGTCGGCGCCGTTTTCGGCGGCCGCCGCCGAGAGGCGCTCGGAGTGGCGCGTGTCATTCGAGCCGGTGCCGCAGATCACGAGCACGTCCGGACCCACCTCGTCGCGAACCGCGCGCAGCAGGGCCAGCTTCTCCCCGTCGTCGAGGGTCGGCGACTCGCCGGTCGTGCCCGACAGGACCAGGCCGTGGCACCCGTTGTCGATCAGGTGACGTGCGACCTTCCGGGCCGCGGCCTCGTCCACCGAGAGGTCCTCGGCGAACGGCGTCACCATCGCGGTGATTACCCCTCGGATCTCCGCCATCAACCTGAGACTAGCGCGAAGGTCTCCGGGAATCTGTGGACCCACGGGCGCGCCTCCTCCAGCTGGGAGGCCACCCGCAAAAGCAGGTCCTCGTGCCCCAGGGGTGCGATCAAGTGCACGCCGATCGGCAGCCCCTCCTCGCTGGATTGGAGGGGCAGTGAGACCGCGGGCATGCCGGTCGCGTTCACCAGCGCCGTGAACGCCGCCGTCTTCTCACCCCGGTGGATGGTCTGCAGGGGCTCGGGGCCAGAGTCGTCGAAGCTTCCCAGCGGCGGGGGCACCTCGCCCATCGTCGGGGTGAGCAGCAGGTCATGGCCGGCCTCGAACCACATGCCGATCATCCGGGAGACGGCCTGGTGCTGGCTGACCGCCGTCAGGTACTGGCCCGAATGGCGTCGCTTGCCCTCCTGGGCCATCGCCCAGGTGAGGGGCTCGACGTCGTCCGGGCCGATCCCCCGGCCGAGCAGGGTCCCGAACTGATCGAGGATCTCGGTCTGGCCCGCGTACCAGCGGGTCAGGAAGGTCTCGATCAGGTCGAAGTCCTCGGGGACCCCGGGCCCGTCCTCGTCCACGCTGTGCCCGAGACCCTCCAGCAGCTTCGCCGCTTCGCGAGTCGCTGAGACGACGGCCGGGTCGATCTCGATGCGGCCGGCGCCGATCGCCTCGGTGAGCAGGGCGATCCGGAGGGAACCCGGATCGGCGCCGAGCTCCTCGGTGTAGGGCCGAAGGGGCGCCGGGGCGACGTAGGGATCGCCCGGACCGGGGCCGTGGGTCGCCTCCAGCGCGGTGGCCACGTCGCGTACCGAGCGCGAGAGCATGAGCTCCACGGTCAGACCGCTCATCGTGTCCCCGATCAGCGGGCCGAGGGAAGTGCGGCCTCGGCTCGGCTTCAGGCCGACCAGGCCGCAGCAGCTGGCCGGGATCCGGATGGACCCACCGCCGTCGTTCGCGTGCGCGATCGGCACGATCCCCGCCGCGACGGCGGCCGCCGAGCCTCCGCTCGAGCCGCCCGGGGTCCGGTCGAGGTCCCACGGGTTGTGCGTCGGGCCGTAGATGTCGGGCTCGGTGGTCGGCAGGATGCCCAGCTCGGGGGTGTTCGTCTTGCCGATCGTCACCAGGCCGGCGTCGCGGAACCGCCGGCCGAGGAATGTGTCGACGGGGAGGCGGAAGTCGGCCTCCTTGAGCGCCCTCACGCCCATGTGGAGCGGCTGTCCGGCGAGGCCGGCGCCGAGGTCCTTGAACAGGAACGGCACCCCGCGGAACGGCCCGTCGGGCAGTTCCCCGCGAGCCGCCTCGGCGCCCTGCTCGTAGAGCGGGTGGATGATCGCGTTGAGCTCCGGATTGAGGCTCTCGGCGCGCTCGATCGCAGCCTCCACCAGCTCGGCCGGGGACGCCTCTCGGCTCCGCACCAGCTCCGCCTGCGCGGTCGCGTCGAGCCTGGCCAGATCTTCCGTGCCCATTCCTCTCCCCTTCTCGTTGTCGTTCCTAGTTGAGCAGGTTCTCGAGCCCGACGACGAAACGCTCGGGCAGCTCGGGCACCTTCCGGACGGCCAGCAGCACGCCGGGCATGAAGCTCGTCCGATCGGTCGAGTCGTGCCGGATCGTGAGCGTCTGGCCCTGGCCACCGAAGATGACCTCCTGGTGCGCGACCAACCCGGGCAGGCGCACGGAATGGATCGGCTCGTGCACGTTGCCGCCCGCTTCGTCGATCAGCTTCGCAGTCAGCTTGGCCGTGCCCGACGGCGCATCCACCTTCTGATCGTGGTGCAGCTCGATGATCTCCACCTCGGGCATGTGCGGGGCCGCCAGCTTGGACGCCTCCATCATCAGCACCGCCCCGATCGCGAAGTTCGGCGCGACGAAGCAGTTCGCCTCGCCGCCGGCGCCCGTCACCTTCTCGCGAAGCTCATCGAGGTCGAAGCCCGTGCTGCCCACCACCGCGTGGACACCAGCGTCGATCGCAGCCATCGCGTTGGCGGGCGCCGCGTCGGGCGTGGTGAAGTCGATCATCACGTCGGCCCCGCCGACCAGGTCCGCCACGGACGTGTCGAGCGCCGGGTCGGCGCGGCCGCCGAGCTCCATGTCCTCGGCGCCCTCGACCGCCGCGCAGGCGGTCTCCCCCATGCGCCCGGCGGCACCGGAGACCAGGACCTTGATCGGCTCGGCCATGCCGGCGATCTTATGCTGCTGTCCCAAACAGCGACCGAGGGGGCGCCGGATGGCAACGCTGCAAATCGAGCACGAGATCACGGACCTTCAGACCTGGCTCGGTGCCTTCGCCAGGTTCGAAGAGGCGCGCCGCAAGGCGGGGGTCAAGGCCGAGCGCATTGCCCAACCCGTCGACGACGACAACTACATCTACGTCGAGCTGGACTTCGACACCGCCGAGCAGGCGGAGGGGTTCAAGAACTTCCTTGAGACGAGGGTGTGGAGCAACCCGGACGCCTCGCCGGCACTGGGCGGCGCCCCGAGGGCGCGTGTCCTCAATGAGGTCAGCACCGGATAGTGATGTCGCGGGAGAACGTGGAGGTCGTCAGGGAGATCTTCAGCGCCTGGGAGCGCGGCGACTTCACCTCGATCGACTGGGCCGACCCCGAGATCGAGTTCTCGATCCCCGGGCCCGATCTCCACGTGCATCGCGGGATCGAGGCGACGGGACGCGCCTGGGCTGAGTTTCTGGGCGCGTTCGAGGACCTCGTCGTCGTCGGGGAGGAGTTCCACGACGCAGGCGACAAGGTGGTCGTAGAGCAGAGCTTCCGCGGCAGGGGGAAGGGCAGCGGCATCCCGATCGACGAGATTCCCGGCGGCGCCGTGTTCACTCTGCAGGACGGGAAGGTGACTCGGTTCCAGGGCTATGTGACCGTCGACGAGGCCTTGGCCTCGGCCGGTCTCGACCATCGGTGACCGTCAGGCTTCGATACCGCTGAACCATTCGGCGAGCGCCTCGAGGCCCTGGCGCTGCACCTCTCCTCCGCCGAGCTTGCCGAGGAGCTTGCCCTCGCCGCGCATCAGCATCAGCTTGAGCTTCTCGCCGTCGGTGGTGCGGATCTGGAGGCGAACCGCGGCGTGATCGAGGACTACGGCGTCGACGTTGAACCATTCGCCGCCGGCGGGGCCGGCCTTGGCGGAGGCGATCTGCTCTCGAGCGATCGCCTGCGAAGGACCGTCCGGTTCACCTCGGCGATCAAGAGGCTGAATGAGCAGGCGACGGTCGGTCGTTCCGATCACGACCGCGCCCCCTTTGAACAGCCCCTTCTGCTGGGAGGCGATGCAGATGCCGCGCAGCTCCTCGCCGGAGTCGAGCTGCGACTCGAACTGCGGCCGGTACTTCGAGTCGAGGTCGGCCATCCGGCGATGCTAGATCGGGTCGACGCGGCTTTGGGCAACGTTGTGGAGAGTTTGGGTGTCCATGGGCACCCCAATGCTCCACAAGTTGGCGGTCGGCCCGCCTACGCCGCGACCAGTGCCTCGTTGACCGGCGCCAGGGCCGACCGGAAGCGGTCCTGACTGGGGGCGATCGCAGCGGCGGATAGCGCTGCGGGCTCGTAGAAGTCGCGGGCGAGCTCCGCCACTTGCTCGCCGGTGACGCCGTCCACCTTTTCGAGCAGCTCGTCGAGCGTCAGCACGGGCATATCGAAGAGCACCGCCTTGCCGATCCGGCCCATCCGCGCCGCCGTCGACTCGGAGGAGAGCACCATGCGTCCCTTGACGTGCTCCTTGGCCCGAGCCAGCTCATCGTCGGTGATGCCGTCCGAGTGGATCGAGGCGAGCTCGCGCCCGATGATCCCGCAGGCCTCCTCGACGTTGTCCTCGCGGGTACCGACGTAGAGGCCGATCAGCCCGCTGTCCACGTACTGCTGCGTGTAGGAGCCGACCGCGTACGCGAGGCCCCGCTTCTCCCGAACCTCGCGGAAGAGCCTGGACGACGTCGAGCCGCCGAAGACCGCGTCGAGGATGGTGAGGGCGTAGCGGCGCTCGTCGCCGCGGTCGATGCCGGGGCCGCCGAGGGCGATGTGGAACTGCTCGGTGTCCTTCTCCTGGAAGGCGAACTGCGCCCCGTCGACCTGCGGGGGCTCGACCGAGGCGCGATCGCCGTCGGCGGCCGGTGGCTCGACGTGCCGCCTGGTGAGCTCGACGATCGCGTCGTGTTCGAGATTGCCCGCGGCGGCGACCACGATGTTGGCGCCCGTGTAGCGAGCCCGGTGGTAGGCGTCGATGTCCGGCACCGGGATCGAGCTGATCACCTCGGCCTCGCCGAGCACTCGCCTGCCGAGCGGGTGGCCGCCGAAGACGGCCCGGTCGAGCACGTCATGGACCTTGTCCTGCGGCTCGTCCTCGTACATCGCAATCTCCTCGAGCACGACCTCGCGCTCTGAGTCGATCTCCGGGTAGGTCGGGCCGAGCAGCATCTCGGCGAGCAGGTCAAAGGCCTCGTCGGTGTGCGTGTCCAGGAACCGGGCGTAGAGGTTCGTGGACTCCTTGCCCGTGGCCGCGTTCACCGACGCACCCAGGCCGTCGAAGATCTCCGCGATCTCGATCGCCGAGTAGCGCTTCGTCCCCTTGAAGAGCAGGTGCTCGAGGAAATGCGAGACGCCGGCCTGCGCCGGCGTCTCGTCCCTCGAACCTGTTCGGACCCAGAGGCCCAGCGCGACCGACCGGACCGAGGGGACCGCCTCGGTGACGACGCGAATCCCGGAGCCGAGTTCGGTTAGCTGTGCCTCAGGGGCGGACACGCGGTCGGCTCAGCGATCCCTTCCGCGGTCGCGCTCGCGGCGGCGTCCGCCGCCACCACCGCCGTCGCGCTCCCGCCTGCGTCCACCGCCACCGTCACGGCGACCGCCCCGGGGCGGACCGGGGTCACCGGTGCCGACGCCGGCCAGCTCCTCGGCCGACTTGCCCTCGACATCGGGATCATCGGAGAGGCGCAGGCCGATCCGGCCA